>NHDB01000013.1 GCA_002167945.1 Flavobacteriaceae bacterium TMED48
CTCATAAAAAGACTTTGGAAGAGCAGTCTCTAAAAAATTACTACCTCCCTGAGGAAGGTGTATTGGTAGGAGAACACCAGGGTGCTCACTTCTTTACTATTGGTCAGCGAAAAGGCTTAAGGGTAGGAGGAATGGTTGAGCCTCTATTCGTGATTGATACTGACGTAGAAAACAATACCATCTATGTAGGTCAAGGAAAGCAACATCCGGGTCTTTTTCGGGAAGCACTTAAGGTTGACTCATCAGAAATACATTGGCTTCGAAGAGATTTGATGATTTCTGATGGAGAGACGTTGGAGGTAAGAGCTCGTATTCGCTATCGACAGCCTTTGCAAAAAGCGCGACTTTACCAAACAAAGGAGGGGTTGTATGTATTGTTTGACACTCCACAATCTTCCATTACATCTGGTCAATTTGTTGCCTGGTATCAAGGAAATGAACTATTGGGTTCTGGGGTGATTTCCTAATTATTGATTTGTTTTAATGCCTCAGCAACTGTTTTAGTTGGCCTTAGACATACTTTGTTTTCACAGACGTAGATAAGGGTTTCCTCATCAAAATAGCAGTCTTTTAAAAGAGGTAATTCACTTTCTTTTTCACTAATTTGGAAAAGGACGTTAGGGAGATAATGCTGTTGCAGTTCTCGGTTCGTTTTTTGAGCCGCTGTACCAACTATCACAACTTCCTTGTAAGCATAAGCTTCTTTGGCCAGCAGTTGTGCCCATTGGCTGTAATCACTTCCCCTTCCCTCACTAAAATAAGAAACAACCCCATCTAGCATTTTTTTTGCTTTAGTAGTGTAGTCTTTATTTTCAATTAGTTGTCCCAATGTCCATAGATTTTCAGACATAATAGCGTTGGCTGAAGGAATGACGTTGTCATCTACAGCAATGATTTCTGAGAACAAAACAGGGTTTTCGGTAAAGGTAAAAAATGGATTTTCATCAGTTTCAAAGTTTTTTATGGCGGTTTGAGTCAGTTGGACTGCTCGATCCAAATAGGCTTGGCCTCCTGTATTTTGATATAAATCTAGAGCAGCTTTGATGGTAAAGGCATAGTCTTCTAGATTGGCTTCCATCTTCGCTTCATTCGCTTGAAAGGTATGCATTAACTTTTTCCTTCTAATCAAATGATCTTCAATGAATGTAAAGGTTTGTTTGGCCTGTTTGAGAAAGCTGTCATCACTAAATGCACCATAGGCATTCAGTAAGCCCGAAACCGTCAGTGCATTCCATGGTGTGATAATTTTTTTGTCGATTAAAGGGAATTCTCTTTCGTTTTTTAAAGCTGCAAATTGGTTTTCCCAATCTGCTCTCTTTTCGTTTAGTTGCTTTTCTGTTAGTTTGTATTTTAGACTAAGAGTATTTAAGTCAGTAGATTTTCTCAAATGATAATACTCTTCTTCAAAGGGCTTGTCCAAGTCGATTTGATAATAGTCTTGAAGTAAGTTAAGGTCTTCACCACCAACAGTTTTAATTTCTTCCGCATTAAAGACGTAATAGCGACCTTCTCCTTGATCATTATCCGCATCGATCGCAGAATAGAAAGCTCCTTGACTATTTTCCATTCGGTTATTTAAAAAATCAAAAATTGAGTAAACAGTCGATTTAAAAAGAGGCTTTTTAAACTCCTTATACGCATTTGAAAAAAGTGTCAATAATTGCGCGTTGTCGTAAAGCATTTTTTCAAAATGAGGAATTTTCCATTCAGGATCAACAGTATATCGGTAAAATCCTCCTTCAAGATGATCAACGATACCACTCAAAGCAATGTTTTCAAGCGTTTGATCTAAATATTCGCCTATTTTTTTGTCTTTATTAAGGTAATGGTATTGTTGAATATAATTGAACTTTACAGGGGTAATAAACTTTTGATTTTGCTGTTCACCTCCGTTAACAGTATCCCATCTGCTGGACCATAAGGCCATCTCATTCTGAAGCATTACGGTTTCAAAAGCTTCAGTTTCTTTGGTGTATTCAAAGCGGTTGACCTCTTGAATCCCTTTTTCTACTTTTTCAGCGAATCCATAGAGTTGGCTTTTATCGTTCACATATAGTTTTTGAATTTTACCCAAGACTTCCAGCCACTGTTCTTTTGTGTGATAGGTCCCTCCATAAACAGGTCTGCCGTCTGGTAAGCAAACTACGTTCAATGGCCACCCACCACTCCCTGTCATCATCTGAGTAGCAGTCATATAAATATTGTCAATTTCAGGATTTTCTTCTCGGTCAACCTTGATACTGATAAAATTATCATTCATATAATTGGCCACCTCTTTATCTTCAAAGGTTTCTTTTTCCATTACATGACACCAATGACAACTGGAATAGCCGATACTGACTACAAGTAATTTATCATCTGTATTGAACTTACTATAGAGATTTTGGTTCCAGCGTTGCCAATTTATGGGATTTTGAGCGTGTTGAATCAAATACGCACTTGACTCGAGATTTAAATTATTTTTATTCAATTGTAGATCTGTTGAGCACGAAAAAAATATACTTAGCATAAGAAATAAAGAATAGGGAAAAATTTTGTAGGATTTAAAACCAGAGTTTCCCTGATATTTTCCTTTCATTCAGTTTCGATTTTTCTTTTTTGAATGCGATTCTTTTTAGCATCAGCAATGATAAGATCTCCCATAGTATCCACTACTGTCTGATAGGGTTGTGAGAGTTTGTCTTCTTCGTTTTCTAAGGAATCATTCGTCATAATAATTTCAAAGGTATCTGAGTCTAAGTTGTATTGTATGATCCGTTGTTGTTGATAATCAGTGATATATAGTGTTGTTTCGTTTGCTATACTAATACCACTAAAATAATTGATTTGAGAGTCATCCTTAAAATCTTTCCCTGAAATAAGGGTTCTTCCTTTGGTAGCTCCCTTTTCCCATAGCTGGACTCGGTGGTTATAGGTATCTGCTACAAATAAATCACCTTTATTATTTACCGCAATTCCCATTGGAATTGCAAGTTGATTTGGTTTGTTACCTTCTCCATTACCTCCTGCGATAACCTCCCCAGTTGATGCTCCTGCTTTCCACTTTGTTACTCGATGATTTCCAAGTTCAGAGATATAGATTGTTCCTGAATTATCTACTGCTATACCAAAGGGCTTATTCAATTGATTGGATTCGGTACCCATACCGTTTCCTCCTGCTACAGTGCTCCCCGTAAGTCCTCCGTATTCCCATTTTTGAATTCTATTGTTCCCAGTATCTGCAATATAGATATTTCCTTGACTGTCGATATCAATTTTACCTGGTTCTTCAAGTTGAGAGGGGCCGTAGCCAAAACCATTTCCTCCAGCAGCAGTAATTCCAACAGTTGCACCAGGTTTCCATCTTTGAATACGATGATTGTACATATCACTCACATAGAGGTCTCCAGAGGGGTCAAGGGCAATTCCAGTAGGATAATAAAGTTGATTCAATTCACTTCCTTTTCCTCTTCCTCCTGCAATAGTTCTTACTTTAAAAGTATCTTTTTCAAAAACTGCTCTAATAGCAAGATCATCATAAAAAGAAATCTCCGTTGGGTTTTCAGAACCGCTTACTGCACCTTCCCATCGATCAAAAACCCAGCCGGGTTCAGGGCGGGCATAGATGGTTTTTATGCTGAACGGGTTGTAATTTCCTTGACTTGGTATGATTTTGCCATTTTGATCACTTGGCCATACCTCTGTTCTTAATTTATAACTGGTAGATTTCTTTTCATCCTCCTCTTTTGAGCAACCTATAAAAATAAGTAGAAGAGCTAATAAGTATAATGGTTTGGTACAATTCTTCATAAATCCTTTCTCATCACAATACAATTTATAATTGTATATTTTTCTTAAATTTAATCAAAATTTATTTGATGATTAATATGTACTTGAAATATTGTTTTTTATTTCTCTTAGGTATCATTCTCAATTCTAATTTTATATTTTCCCAAGAGGTTATGGTTGCTCCTGAAAACTTTGTTTTTTCTTGGCAAAAGGCAAACGGAGATGAATATGAAATTCCTGTAGAAAACAACTTAGAGATCAAAATAGAACAGCAAAGAGTCAACCGAGCTTTGATGCAGATTCTTTTAAAATCCATATTAAAAAGTCGGGATTTTGAAGCCTTTGATCCTCTTCATTTTGTTTTATATGCAGATGGAAATGATCAGATTGCAAAACTGGAATTTACTACACTAGGAAGTAGCGGGAAAGAACAAGAATTTACTTATTACTTTCGCCTTGACACCTATGGCAATGTGTTTAATCAGCTTGAAGATTAATTTTTTTGAATTCGGGTAAAAAATGTTTGCCCTTGCTCGTCAATTACTTTGATTTTGTCCTTATCTATGGTGATGAATTGAAATATAGTTTTTTGAGGTTGTTTGTCAATACTGACTATAAAGGTATCGGTGTACTTACCTTTCCTTATCTCATCTAAGCTCCATTTACCAATTTGTGCAAGACTATCGAGTTGATAACTATACCGATTCATAAAATAGGTAGTCTTGCCGCTTTCTTCAAACCGAATAACGGACTGAAGGGTCGGATTTTCTATTCTCCAATCTCCGATGAGGTAATTTTTAAATTGACGAGATTTCTGATTCATGCATCCCGTCAAACAAATAGCAGAAAAAACAACTAAAAGAAATCGCATTAGTTAACTCTAATTTGTTGGAGTGCTTGATCGTTTTTTGCTACCAATAAATGGGATTCATCTCCTACTTTAATCGCTTTAATATTTCTTACATCTCCCCGTATTACTAGACCTGTTTCTCTTGGGAGTTGGGCACTAAATCCGTTATTACCGTCTCCTTTGAGCCAAAGCCCATAACTGGCATCGTTTCGAGGTGTTTCTACTTCGGCATTATACAGATTTCCACCTAGAACGACGTCGAGATTACCATCACTGTCAATGTCTTTAACCACCATGGCGTTAATGTTTGATAATTGAGCTTGATAGGGAAGGGGTTTAGCAATAAATTTGCCATCCTTATTTTCTAAATAAACACTTGCAAACGAGGTGATTTCGTATTTTAAAGACTCTTCAAGCATTTGATCCGAGTATATTTCTTCTAGTGAAGCACTGGCAAAGCTATTGTAATTCTTAAACTTTTCCTTAATTGCCGGCATTTGCTCAGATGAGCATTGTCTTCCCCTAACTGGATACTCAGTATCATCTGATTTGTAACTTAAAACGATGTCATACGTAGCATTTTCATCAAAGTCATTTAAATAAACTCGAAACGGTTTATCCACTGACGCTTGATATTTGTAGTTTAAGCCCAAATTTCCAACGATAAGATCCATGTCTCCATCATTGTCAAAGTCACCTTTTTCAATATCATACCACCATCCGCGTTGTTCTGCTTTGTAAACATCTTCTGTAACATCTGTAAATGATTTTCCTTCATTATTTTTAAAGATGTGAATGGACATCCATTCTCCAGCGATAACTAAATCTTCCCAAGAGTCACCGTCTATATCTACCCATTTGGAAGTGGTCACTAGTCCTATATTTTTTAGAGTTGAGTTTTTCTTTTCTGTTACATCAACAAATTGAATATTCCCAGAGGAACTCTGATTTTCTAAAATTCTAGAATTTGAAGGATAGGGGTATTTTTTGGGACTGAGTCTTCCTCCAACAAAGAGGTCTAAGTCTCCGTCTTGGTCATAGTCATTTACTGAAACTTCGAGCCCACTGATACGTGTATCGGGTATAGCAGATCGATTTCTTTCAAAAATAAGCTTCCCTTTGTTTTCATAAAAACGGTCTTCGTAACCCTGTGAGCCTTCGTTAAACTCATTTCCACCACTTGCGATATAGATGTCTTGATCTCCGTCATTATCTGCATCAAAAATCTGAATTCCCAAATCTTCATAAAATTTATCTTTTTCAAAAATGGGAACACTTATTTTTTCAAAGAATCCATTTTCTTGCTGTACATAAAGAGTAGCAGCTTGTGCGATGGCTCCTCCAATGATATAATCTTCCCTACCGTCATTGTTTAGATCACCAACAGCCAATGCCGGTCCAAGAGTTGAGTTTTTGTGTGGGAGCAATACTTCATCTTTAAAATCGTCATAGGGATTTTCTAAATGTATAAAAGGTTCTTTTTGAGTTATGGTCTCAAATTGTTTTGCAGTAGATTGTTCTTCCTCTTTATTGGTTTTAATTGAAGAAATTTCATTGTAAGCAATCTTGTTATAAGTGTTACTTTGAATATTTTCAAGCTTGCTTTGAGTTCCATCTGGCCACTCTACAATAACCTCTTCTACTGAGAGCGTATCACCGAGTCCAAAGTGAATTCTGGGAGAAACAGAAGAAAGGTAACCTCTACTTAGGTTTAGTTCTTGCATTTGGTATTTTCCAGAGGATTTAAGATGAATTCTAGTTCCCACTGGAATTTGATTGTCTTTAGCTGTAAGCTCAAATCCAATAAAATTAGTATTTAAACTGTTGTTTCTATATATGCTAGCACGGTCTTCAAGGTTATTAACGACTAAATCAAGGTCGCCATCATTATCTAAATCACTGTAAACAACTCCATTGGAAAATGTTTTTTCATCTAGGCCCCATTCTGTATTCCGATTTTTAAAACCCTGATCTTGTTGGTTTTGAAATAAATAGTTTGCCAATTTTTCAGATGGCATCTTTTCTAAATAAGACAAAAGTTTAACTTCTTCTTCTTTGTTTTTATAGTTAGGGTCATTTTCCATTTTATTAAAGAAGGCTCGGTGTTCGTTGTAAAAATCTTTATTGTTGACGTCCCTTCGGATTCCATTAGTCACGTATAGATCTTTCCATCCATCATTGTCAAAATCAGCAAATAGTCCTCCCCAACTCCAATCTGTAGAGGAAACGCCGCTCCAACGTGCGATGTTACTGAAGGCGGGTGAGGGGTTGTTGAGATTTCCTTGATTGAGTTGCAAGGAGTTCTGCATGTATTGGTGATGTAATCCCAGGGCAACAGACTGGTAAAAAACTTCTGGATTCATAGACGACATATTGGCTTTAGACCTAAAATTGTCTGCTGCATTCATATCCAGTTGAAATATATCAATCCATCCGTCATTGTTAAAGTCTGCAGCATCTACACCCATTCCAAAGAAGGAGGTCTGTTGTAGTGAGTTGAGGATATCATTTGTAAAGGTTCCGTCTCCATTGTTGATGTACATAAAATCAGGAGCGTTAAAATCGTTAGAGATGTAAATATCTGGATATCCATCATTGTTAAAATCTGAGGCTACAACACCAAGGCTCAGTCCAAAATTACTGATTCCGGATTCATTGGTTACATCGACAAAGTGATCTCCCTCGTTGCGATAGAGGTGATCTGAGTCACGGTCTTCGTGATTATCAATCATGTATTTGTAATAATCCACAGGTGCTTTAAAGCTTGTAGGAGGGTAGTTGGCGACATATAGATCTAAATCTCCGTCCTTATCGTAGTCAAAAAAAGTAGAGTGCATACTGTAACCGTCATCATCGATTCCATAGGCCTCCGCTTTTTCAGTAAATGTATTGTCTTGGTTGTTGATGTAAAGGACATTGTTATTGGGTTCATTTTCACCCCCTACTGCTATATAAATATCCAAAAAGCCATCTTTATTGATATCGATGAGGCTAACTCCTGAGTACCATCGGTCGTCTCCTTGAATACCTGCAGATTCGCTGATATCTTTAAACCTTAAATTTCCTTGATTGAGGTAGAGTTTATTGGGGACCATATTTCCTGTAAAAAACAAATCCTCAAGACCGTCGTTATTAAAGTCTCCAACAGCAACACCCCCGCCTAAGTACATATAAGGATAGGTAAAGTAGTTTCTGGTATTGGTTTCGTAGAGTTTATTGACAAAGTCAATCTTAGTTTCATTTGGGCTTAGTTTCGTAAACTGTTTTGTTTCAGGTTTACATGCACTAATAAAAATTAAAACAATCCAAAATCCAGCAATCCGTCTCATAAAAAATGTTTTTTCCAAAAATAAAAAAACCCCACAAATTTGTGAGGTTTTTGCTTTGTAATCGTTATTTAAATTAATACCCAGGGTTTTGTAATAAAGATGGGTCACGATCGATTTCATTTTGAGGGATCGGCATAAAATATACATGATCTCTCCAAACTCTATTTTCAAATACGATGTCTGTTGGTCTGTAAGTATAGTCAAAGTCATCCGTACTCTTTCTGTAATTTGCTGGTGTCATAGAGCTACCCGATTTTTGAGTTGCTTGAATCAGTGTTTGTTGTACTTGCTTGTCTAAGGAATAAGGTCCTTCCAACCAGCGCTTCATATCAAACAAACGTGCATCTTCATTTACGAGCTCTTTATCCCGCTCTCTTTTGTACACCTCAACTAGCGCAGCACCAGATTCTGTAACATCAGGAAGACCATTTCTATAGCGAAGCTTATTTAACCAAGCTTTAGCGTCAGATTCTTGCCCTAGATTAATACTTGCTTCCACATAGTTCAATAGAATTTCAGTATATCTCAGATAAGGTGCGTCAACTTTTTGAAGGTTGTTTGGCCATGATGCTGGTAAATACGGATCAGCAAACTTTTTAAAGTAGTATCCAGTTCTCGAACCGTTCCAGTCTTCAATTGGTCCTTGACGAGTATCGACACCGTTTACAATAGTTCCATCAGAGAAGGTGTAATACCCTGTTTGAATTTCGTTAAAGTTGTCAAATTTCGTTACATCACTAGTTCTTACTTTCCAAGGTGCTCCATCAAACAATAGGGTAGAGTAAAAACGCGCTTCACGATTTGAATAGGGATCCGCAGCATGCTCTGGGTTGTTCCAATCAAATTCGGTACCGTCTGCTAAACTATACTTAGAAGCTAAGGCTTCCGTTGGAGTAGTTCCAGCCCATTCGTGGTAACCGTTAGGTCCGTGATAAAGGGCGACCATACCAGGTCCTTGGGACCAACCATCACCACCTGGATAGGTTCTAGAACCGTACCCAAATCCTTCGATCATACGTCCCCAGATAAAGTCTTGATTTTTGTCTCCTTGTAGCCAGATGTCTTCATAATTCTGCTTAGCTTCTTCAAATGAAGCAGGTGCAGCATAATCTAACTTATATCCTGATGTAGCATCTAAAAGCGCTTTAGAAGCAGCTTTTGCAGCTTGCCAGCGTTGCTCTTGAGAACCACCAGTATGTCCTATAAGGGCTTTATTGCCATAAGAAGCTAGTGTAGAAACACCACCTACTTTAGATGGCTCGTATAAATCACTTGCCGCATGGGTTAGCACTCTAGATTTAAGTGCAAGGGCTGTGATTTTATGAGCTCTTGCTTTGTCTTGAGGTGCGTCTTCCAATAACGATATAGCCTGATCCACATCAGAAATAATCTGGTTGATGGTGGCTTCAAAACTGGATCTAGGATTTTCAGCGTCGCTTTCTAAAGAAAGGGGTTCTGTCAATAGAACGATACCTCCATACTGTCTCATTAACTGAGTAAAGAAATAGCCACGCATAAAGTAAGCTTCTCCTAACAGTCTTTTTGTAAGACCAGCATCTAATCCGCCTTCGTTTTCAGTCAGCTTTTGGATTGCAATATTCGCACTACGAATAAAAGGATACAGTTGTGTCCAACTGAACCATTGCATATCCATATAGCCGCCTGAAGGGTTCATTTTTCCTTCTGTGTAGCCATCCACTCCACGGCCTGGGTGCGTAAACACCGCTTGGTCGGTAAAGGCATCAGTAGTTTCTTCACGGGTCAGGGTTCCTGCCCATGTTCCTTGATACAAGTCAAGTACAGCCGCTTCAGCCAATTTGGACGATGACCAAACGTTTGACTCAGCAATTTCGCTCAGTGGGGTAGTACTTAAAAAATCATCTTGGCAACTAATTATTGCCGAAACAAACATAAATCCACCTGCAATTCTCAGTAAAATCTTCTTCATTCTCATCATGTTTAATTAAAAGGTTATTTGTATTCCGGTTATTATTGTTTTCAAAAGCGGATAGGCACCACCGTTATTTACGTTGCCTCCACCTGCATTTCTAGTATTATTGATATTTGCTCCATTTTGTAAAACTTCAGGGTCAAATGGGAAATCAGTTATTGTTATTAGGTTAGTACCTGTAAGAGACAATCTGATACTGTCTGCATTAATTCGACTAGTGATTGAATCACTAAAATTATATCCTAATTCTAATGTCTTTAGTCGAATAAAGTCACGAGTGATTAAAGCGTAATCAGTTTGACCTGAATACCACTGATCACCACGATCTGCTAAACGTGGAGCCGGAGCATTTGTATTTTCCAATGACCAAGCTCTTTCAAAAACATCACGCTGAACATTGGCAAGGGTTCCTGACATAAAACTCCATTCGTATTGACTATATCCTCCTGCAGCACCGTTCCAGTACATATTAAAATCAAAGTTTTTATAAGTAATGGCTGTATTGAATCCAAATTGAGTATCAGCAAATGCGCTTCCGCCAACACGTGTTCTGTCTGCAGGAGTAATTTTACCATCTCCATTAATATCAACTACTCTAGCGTCACCAGGCTTAAGCAATGGGGCAATAGCACTGTAATCTAGACTTTCTGAATCAATTTCCGATTGAGAACGGAAAACACCATCAAATTCATATCGCAATGGTCTTCCTAGTTCACCGCCTGTTTCTCTTTGCCACGGACGATCCGCTAAATCTGGTTCGTCAACGAACAATAATTTATTATTTGAATCACTAACATTAAAGGTGAAATTATATGTAAGACCAGAGCTTGTTTCACCGTTAAATCCAGCTGTTACCTCTATACCTTTATTTTCAAATTCCCCGATGTTTTGGGCTGGTGGTGTAATACCACTATAAGAAGGTAAAGTTTTGTTTGGTAATGTTAAGATATCTTCTCTTAAATTTCTGAAATATTCAAAACCAAAAGATAATCTGTTATTTAAAGTTTTTAAATCAATACCAATATTGGATGAAGTCTGCGTCTCCCAAGTTACATTAGGATTTGGAACCTTTGTTTCGAAAGCAGTTGTGACAACATCACCTAAGCTTGTTGCAGAAAATCCATAAGAAGCAAGGAATTGGAAAGCAGCAACATTATCATTACCTAGCTGTCCCCATGAACCTCTTAACTTAGCATAATCCAAGAAACCAACTGAATCAAAGAAACTTTCTTCAGATAAAACCCAACCTACTGAAGCTCCTGGAAAGACTCCATATCTTGTAGCTTCAGGGAATAAGTATGAGCCATCATAAGTGACAACTGCTTCTAAAAGATATTTTTCCTTGTAGTTATAGTTCAAACGACCATAGTAATGAATACGAGCAATTTCGTTTCCAGTACCCTGACTGAACTGTCCGTCTTGGCCACCAAAGCTCAACTGATCTAAATCATTAGAAAGGAAGAAGCGTTTAAAAGCTCTCATAAAACTTAATTCAGATTGCTCTCGCGTAATTCCTCCTAAGATTTTGAAGTAGTTATCACCAAAGTCTTTTTCGTATGATGCATTAAATATGGCAGTAATGTCTGTTCTTGTAGTATGATCTTGACGTAAGCTAGGATCTCCAGGACCGCGATCTGCAGCCGTTAGACCTGATGAGTCTTTATTTATCCCATCCCAAGTATAAAGTTGCCATGGTCTTTGCCATAATTTTTGGCTAAAATTCATTTTATCATAAGAAACAATTCCCTTAATCAAAAGTCCCTCAACACCTGGCACATCAAAATTGATTCCTATGTTACTTTGGACAAAGTTCGTACTTCTGTCGTTATAACCTGGCTCATCAGTTACTCGAATCGCTGGATTGTTACCGTTTTCAATGTCAGGACCGTACTCTCCTGTTGGCCAATAAGCAGGGAACCAAGGATATTGACGTACTAAGTCATTAAAAACACCTGAGGGTGCATTTGTTGCAGTTAAATTTTCTTCCTGTCTTGAGTATAATCCAACATCAACACTCAAAAAGTCATTGATTTTTGCATCAAGATTTAAACGAAGATCATATTGGGTAAACCCTTTTGGTGCATTTTTAAAATTAACGTCCTGTCTTAAGTAACCAGCAGAAGCCAAATAATTTACATTTTCATCTCCGCCAGTGATTTGAACGTTCTGCCTTGTGGTGGGAGCATTTCTTCGTTGCACTTCTTCCATCCAATCTGTATCTGGGTAGTTCCAAAGATCTGTCCCAGCAGCTGTATTTTGAATTCGGTCAGTAGAATAGGTTGGGTTTAATACCTCACCATTAGGTCTTGTAAAAGGTTGTCCCCGACTAGCATTCGCAGCTTGCCATTCGTTAACAGGAAGTTTATATACATTTAAAACGTTTACCAAATCCATATATTCAGCACCAGTTAGCATATCTGGTGTTGTTGTAAAATTTTGCCAGCCATAGTTTGAGGTAATTTTCACTTTGGCATCTCCTTCTTTACCTCTTTTGGTTGTGATCAGTATTACACCATTTGCTGCACGAGCTCCGTAAATGGCAGCAGATGCATCTTTTAATACGGAAATACTTTCGATATCAGCAGGATTAATCCTTGCAAGACCTCCAGCACGATCAGGGATTCCATCAATTACTATGAGTGCAGAAGAGTTATTAAAGGTATTTGTACCCCGGACTCGTATGGCAGGATTATCTGCTCCAGGAGCGCCATTACCTGTGTCAATGAAAAGACCAGCAACTTTACCAGCTAAAGCTGTACCTAAGTTTGGAGAGGACGACTTTTCAAGTTCGTCACCTCCTATTGCTGCAACAGAACCTGTGAGAGTTGCTTTTCTTTGAGTTCCGTAACCCGTAACAACAACTTCTTGAAGTTCATCTGCGCCTGAGACCATAGTAATGTTATAGGAATCAGAATCTGCAGTTACTTCTTGGGTGATAAATCCAATATAAGAAAATACTAAAGTTGAATTTTCGTCCGCTACAGTGATGGTAAAATTACCGTCAAAATCTGAGGTGGTACCGTTAGAGGTTCCTTTTTCGACAACAGTAACCCCCGGAAGTGGACCGGTTTCGTCAGTAACAGAACCAGAAATAGTCTGCTGGGCATACAGGTTACCAAATGCTAATACAAACAGCATTAGTAGATAATCACACGCGCCAATTTTAAATTGTTTTGATTTCATATTTTGTTAAAGTTTAAGTTTTATAGTAATAAAAGTTTGTAAAAGTAAATTTTACTAAACTCAATTACTGGTACAAATCAAATTTGATAAATAAAATTCGTTCAGCAAAGCATAAAAATAGAATTATACGTTTTTTACACACAAAAGCTAATTTTTTGTATACAAAATCAATTTTAAATTTATATTAGGGCAATTTTTGCTTTAAAAATATACAAATGTCAAAATCAGATATACATAAAAAAATAACTATTGCATTTTTATTATATCTATTGGTCTTTAATATTTCCTATTCTCAGACCGATAGATTAGATAGGAGTTTTGAAAATATAAATTATTATAATTTACTTTTTTACAATGAAATTTGTCAAAATTATCCTCAGGGGAAAATTAAACTTCCCGGTATTTATCCTCTGCCTAATTATGATTTAAAAACCAATTTACTTTCTTTCCAAACAGAATTTACTTTAAAATATCCTAATGCAAAAACTCAAATAATTTTCGAAAGTGGATTTAGTGATCAGGGAATGATACTTGTCAATGATCAATTTATTGATCAAAATATTATTAAAGGAAATGAAGGCTATTCCCATACGATTCCTAACGATGTTTTAAAAGAAGGGGCAAATAAAATCACATTGCTTATCATATTTCATTCCCCTATATGGAATTTTGAAGGAGATATTTATATAGAAAATGGTCTTGAGAAAATTTATCTAAACGGATTATGGGATCATACGATTCATAAAAACTTAGAAAATAATTTTCAAAGGAAACCAACTCAGGGTCTTGATCTATTGTCTTTTATAGATGTTGACTTAAGTCGATATACTTTAAACCAATACGTGGACATAGATTGGTCTAAAACCGACCTTCCAATTTCCATTGAATCACTTTATGATGATAAATACCTCAATGGTTTATTCTGTTTTAGAAAAACAATCCCACTTGACTCAATTCCAGAAGAAGGTTTTGTGTTGAGTATTGGCAATGGGATTGATGATTATGATAGGTTTTATGTCAATGGATTTTTAATCGGATCAACAGACTGTTTCTCTTGTAAAAGAAATTATAGAATTCCCAAGGAATTTTTAAGGAAGGAAAATACGTTTACATTTTTTGTTGTAGATAAAGATGGTCCAGGGGGAATATTAAGTCCAATATTACTAAAAAGTAATAACAATTCGACTGATATCTCCGATCAATGGTCCTATAGAAAACTCCTCGAGTTACAAATGCTGGTTACATTAAAAAATAACATTGACAACAAATCATTTTTTACTAAGTCTGATTTTAAGTTTTATGATCTAGTAGGAAATGAACTGAGTTTTAAAAGCTTGCTGGTTAAAGACGATAAATCGAATGCAATTATCATACTTGTATTGATTGTAATTCTTCTCTTTATCATTGTTTTGTTCCTATTCTATAGATTCAATAAAAAAAATCAACTTCCAATCAAAGAAACCATTATAGAAGAGAGTATTCCAAAATTTATATTTATACGTGCTGATAGGGCTAATCATAAAATTTTAATTGATGATATTTTATCAGTGGAAGGAAAAAAGGATTATGTAAAACTTCAGTTGGATTCAAAATCGTATTTAGTCCGAAAAAATTTAAAGACTTTTTTGATGGATTTGCCAAGCTCAAAATTTGCTAGAATCAGCAAATCTGTAGCTGTTAATCTTGAAAAGATATCGAAAATTGAGAAAAACATCGTTTATCTGAATTCGGAGGATTATCATCTAATAAGCAAGAACTATGTCAATGATATTAATGATCTATTGATATGATAATAAAATTCCATAAGATGCTTCAAGTACTCAAAAAAAATCATTTTGTATACGAACTTACCTTATGTTGTATTTATAAATTTCTTTAAATCACCTATTTTCCTTAATATTATATTAGAATACCCTATACTATTTATAGGTTTGAATTTAACTTACTAATTATATAATCACTTGAAACCATATTTTAATATAGCTGCTATCTTTTTACTTTTAATCCTATTCCATAATGAAACTATAGCTCAAGAAAACTATATCGAGCAGATTCAGGGGAATGATTATAAATTGCCAATGCAGTTTATCCCCTCTGGTAGTTTTAAAATGGGAAGTCCAAAATTTGAGCAGGGACATTTTGGAGACGAAGGGCCTCAACACCAGGTTTCCGTTGATGGATTTTGGATGGGGCAGTTTGAAATTACTTGGGATCTATACAATCTTTTTGTAAGTCGTGAGTTGGATGGAAATCAAATTTCTAATGCNGAAGATTCAGANGTAAANATAGATGTTGATGGAGTATCAGGTGCTACCACTCCCTATGTCGAAATGAGTTTTGGNATGGGAATCGATAATTATCCTGCGATTTGCATGACTCAACTCGCAGCAGTTAAATTTTGCGAATGGCTTTCTGCNATGACAGGGCGTTTTTATCGCTTACCCACAGAAGCAGAATGGGAATATGCTTGTAGGGCCGGAACGGAAACTGCTTTTAGCTTCGGAGANGACAGTAGTCAATTGGAAGAATACGCATGGTATGCGNAAAACAGCAATGACAAATACCAANAGGTGGGAANTAAAAAACCGAATCCTTGGGGCTTGTATGATATGCATGGAAATGTTGCAGAATGGACATTAGATCATTATATTCCTACTGTTTATGGACAACGTNTAGCCGGAGTGTNAAATCCATTAGCNGAAGGACAAAAAGTTTATCCTAAAACAGTTCGCGGAGGTTCTTGGATGGATAGTCCTAANCGATTGCGATCTGCTGCAAGGCGACCTTCTNCCAAAAAATGGAAAAAACGCGACCCCCAGATTCCAAAAAGCAAATGGTGGCATACCGATGCCCCNTTTGTTGGATTTAGAGTAGTACGTCCCNTAAAAACACCAAGNGAAGAAGAACAGANAAAATATTGGAAATACGAATCAACANAATAAACTAGAAATCATGAAAAACAACAAAAACGAATCAAGACGTGAATTTGTTCAGAAAACAGCTATGGCTGCGGGAGCCTTACTTACAGTTCCTATGGGTGTAGATGGAATGGCTCGAGTTCACNGTGAGCAAAAATTAAAATTAGCATTAGTAGGCTGTGGAGGACGCGGTTCTGGAGCAGCAGTTCANGCACTTACTGCTGATGAAAATGTAGAACTTGTNGCAATGGCTGATGCTTTTGCCGATCGAATTGAACGAAGCNTAAAAGGTATTCAGGACCATTTTGATGGAGAGAAAAAGATTGATGTTAAAGAAAAACATCGTTTTGTAGGATTTGANGCTTACAAAAAAGCGATTGATATGGCCGATGTAGTGATCTTGACAACCCCTCCTGGTTTTAGACCTTATCACTTTGAATATGCTATTGCAAACGACAAGCATGTGTTTATGGAAAAGCCAGTAGCTACTGACCCAGTTGGTATTCGAAAAGTTTTGGAAACTGCCAAGNTTGCAAAAGCAAAAAAACTCAATGTAGTTGTTGGGCTTCAAAGACATTACCAATCTAAATATATTGACTTAAAGCAACGACTAGATGCTGGAGCTATTGGACAGATTCGAAGTGGTCAAGTGTATTGGAATGATGCTGGAGTATGGGTAAAAAAGCGTAAACCAGGGCAGACAGAATTGGAATATCAAATGCGAAATTGGTATTATTTCAATTGGTTGTGTGGAGATCATATCTTAGAACAGCACATNCATAATATTGATGTAGCCAACTGGTTTATNGGAGACTATCCCGTTTCAGCCCAAGGAATGGGAGGTCGCCAGGTACGNAACGGTAAGGATCACGGAGAAATATTCGACCATCACTTTGTAGAGTTTACTTATGCAAGTGGCGCTGTAATNGCTAGCCAGTGTCGTCATATACCGGGTACTATGAGTCGTGTAGATGAGGTATTTCAAGGAACCAAAGGNAGTGTAGAAATTGGCAAGGGAATCATCAGTGGCTTAGACGGTGAGAGTACATATAAATACCCAAATAAATGGGGAGAAGATCCAAATCCTTATCAGGTGGAGCACGACCGTTTATTTGCCTCCATCAGAAATGGAGGAGTGATTGCCGATGCTGAAAATGGAGCTAAAAGTACGCTGACCGCTATTTTAGGTCGAATGGCAACTTATACTGGTAAGAAAATCACCTTTGAGGAGGCCCTCAATTCAGAATTGCATTTAATGCCTGAGGAAGTCACATGGGATACGACCCCACCCACCGTTCCAGACACCAACGGCAATTACCCGATCCCAACACCTGGAAAAACAAAAATGATTTAAAATGAATCGAAGAAATTTTACACAATTGGCAGGAATGACTGGATTGGGTTTGTTTTCTACTCCTGGAGTTTTTGCTGCAGAAAAAAGTTTGGGAAAACACTCCTTTAATTTAGCCTACGCACCTCATTTAGGAATGTTCCGACATCATGCTGGAAATGATCCTATTGATCAGCTCAATTTTATGGCAGATCAGGGTTTTACTGCTTTTGAGGACAACGGTATGCGAAACCGTCCTGTTGCTACTCAAGAAAAGATGGCAGCTACTATGGCAAAAAGAGGCCTGCGTATGGGTGTTTTTGTGGCGCATGAAATTTACTGGCAAAAACCCAATTTAGCCAGTGGAGATCAAGCTCTAAGGGATGAATTTTTAGACTATATCAAAAAAGCCATTCCAGTNGCCAAACGGGTCAATGCCAAATGGATGACAGTAGTACCGGGACATGTTGACCTTCGACAAAACATGGCTTATCAAACGGCTCATGTCGTAGAAAGTCTAAAACAAGCTTCCGCTTTATTAGAACCTCACGGCATTGTCATGGTGTTGGAGCCTTTAAACTTTAGAGATCATCCAGGTTTATTTTTAGCTGAAAGTCCGCAGGCTTATGAAATCTGTAAGACGGTTGACTCCCCTTCTTGTAAGATTTTATTTGATATTTACCACCAACAAATTCAGGAGGGGAATTTGATTCCCAATATCGAAAAATGTTGGGATGAGATTGGTTATTTCCAGATTGGAGATAATCCAGGACGTAAGGAACCTACCACAGGAGAAATCAATTACACCAATGTATTTAAGTACATTCATTCTAGGGGCTTTGATGGGATTTTAGGAATGGAACACGGAAACAGTCGTCCAGATAAAGAAGGAGAACAGGCTGTAATTGATGCTTATGTTAAAGTGGATCAATTTCTTTAATGGCAAACGCACTTAGTCAGCTTTTTGGGATTCGTTATCCCATTGTTCAGGCCGGTATGGTTTGGGCAAGTGGCTGGCGTTTGGCCTCAGCTGTAAGTAATGCCGGCGGTTTGGGCTTGTTGGGAGCAGGGTCTATGTATCCAGAGGTTTTACGCGAGCATATTCAAAAATGTAAAAAAGCAACAAGCAAGCCCTTTGGGGTAAATGTGCCCTTGTTGTATCCCGATATAGATCAGTTGATGGAAGTGATCGTTGAGGAAAAAGTAAAAATTGTCTTTACTGCTGCGGGCAACCCTAGTTTGTGGACTGCTCATTTAAAATCTCATGGTTGTACGGTTGTTCATGTGGTTAGCTCTGTCAAATTTGCCTTAAAAGCAGAAGCAAGTGGAGTTGATGCGATAGTGGCTGAGGGATTTGANGCNGGAGGNCATAATGGGAGNGANGAGACCACCACCATGGTTTTGATCCCTTTGGTTCGGCAAGCGATAAAACTTCCCTTGATTGCTGCAGGAGGGATTGGTTCTGGTCAGGCAATGTTAGCTGCTAGGGCGTTGGGCGCAGATGGCGTTCAAGTAGGATCGCGTTTTGTCGCCACTCCAGAGGCTTCATCTCATCCCGATTTTAAAACCGAAGTGCTGAATGCTGAACAGGGAAGTACAGAATTGACATTAAAAGAATTGACCCCAGTTCGCATGCTTAAAAACCCCTTTTACCAACGAATAAAACAACTCTATGCTGAAGGCGCCAATCCAGAAATGTTAAAAGAAGCACTCGGTAGAGGCCGTGCTAAAAAAGGAATGTTTGAAGGAGATATGGTTGAAGGNGAACTGGAAATTGGGCAAGTNGCTGCGCAAATAGATTCCCTTAAACCTGCNGCTGANATAGTAAGNGAANTNGTNNCNGTTTANAANNNAGANATNNNAAAAATAGAGGNATTNGATTAAGCCTCAATTTTATCCTTAANATCCACTAAAATTTGATTTTGCATTAAATCNTCAAANTTTTCNTGTTTGCGGATNAGATGNGCTTCNCCTTCATGCCAGAGCACTTCAGCTGGGCGGTAGCGNGAGTTGTAGTTACTCGCCATAGCAAAGCAGTANGCNCCTGCGTTGTGAAATGCCATGATATCGCCTTCGGAAATCTCTGCNATTTTTCTGTTACTACCGAAGGTNTCNGTTTCACAGATATAGCCTACTACGGTATAAAAACGCTCTTTTCCCTCAGGATTGGAGATGTTTACNATCTCGTGNTAGGAATTGTAGAGCATGGGNCGNATCAGGTGATTAAANCCNGAATCNACTTGNGCAAAAACGGTAGAGGTGGTTTGNTTAACGGCATTCACCTTGGTCAAAAAGTAACCTGCNTGACTNACNAAAAATTTACCGGGTTCAAAAGCCAATTCCAAAGGNCTGCCATAAGTTTCGCANAATGNTTTAAAACGCTGACTGAGTTTTTCTCCCAGTTCTTCAATATTGGTTTCTANATCTCCTTCGCGATAGGGAACNTTAAATCCACTNCCAAAGTCGATGAATGAAAGATCTTTAAACTGCAAAGCGGTGTTGAATAGAATTTCAGAAGCATGTAANAACACTTCGATATCTAAAATATCACTTCCAGTGTGCATATGTACNCCATTGATGTGCATGTTGGTATTNTCTACGATACGCAATACNTGGGGAATTTGATGNATGGAAATTCCAAATTTTGAATCGATATGACCNACAGAAATATTGCTGTTACCTCCTGCCATCACGTGCGGATTGATTCGAATACAGACGGGTACATTGGGGTGTTTGGTTCCAAATTGTTCCAAAATGGAAAGGTTGTCAATATTGATTTGTACNCCCATTTCAGCAACGGTTTCAATTTCTTCTAGAGAGACTCCGTTAGGGGTAAAGATGATATCAGCAGGTTTAAACCCTGCCCTTAATCCNAATAGCACCTCTTGAATAGAAACGGTATCCAGTCCAGAGCCCATATTTTGCATAAGCTTTAAAACAGAAACGTTTGACAATGCTTTACANGCATAGTTGATTTTTAATTTTTCAACCCCTGAAAAAGCATTTACTAAACGCTGGTACTGAGATTGAATTTTAGCCGCATCGTAAANATAAACTGGACCTTCTGCTTGTTCTGCTATGGAAATTAGATCTGAATGTGTCATAACTATTAAATTGGATTCAAAAGTAGGAATCAAATCCATAGNGTACAAAGAAAACCAGNAAACAACATAAAATTACAACGATTTGTTTTATTTGTAACAAAAAGTTTTAAGCCCCAAGGTTCNAATTACGCTTGGGATTAGCTATTTTTGCCTTGGATTTTAGAACGCTATATGAATTTACACGAATATCAAGGAAAGGAAATGCTCTCTGGTTTTGGAGTAGCCATTCAAAGAGGTATCGTAGCAAAAACAGCTGCTGAGGCTGTTGCTGCGGCCAAACAACTTACAGAAANTACAGGNACCGATTGGCATGTGGTCAAGGCGCAGATTCACGCTGGTGGGCGCGGAAAAGGAGGTGGGGTCAAACTCGCGAAAAATNTTGAAGAATTGGAANNTATTNCTGGAGATATTATCGGAATGCAATTGATTACTCCTCAAACACCCCCAGAAGGAAAAAAAGTAAACCAAGTATTGGTCGCTGAAGATGTGTATTATCCTGGAGCTTCTGAGCCTAGTGAATACTATATGTCGGTGTTGCTCAATCGGGCAACTGGCAAAAACATGATCATGTATTCTACAGAAGGAGGAATGGATATAGAAGCAGTTGCAGAGGCAACTCCTCATTTGATCTTTACCGAAGAAATTGATCCCGCATTGGGTTTAATGCCTTTTCAGGCGCGTAAAATTGCCTTTAATTTAGGATTATCTGGTGCTGCCTTTAAAGACATGACCAAATTTGTCAGTGCGCTTTACAGAGCCTATATGGGTTCAGATGCTTCACTTTTTGAAATCAACCCCGTCTTAAAAACCTCTGACGATAAAATCATCGCGGTAGATGCTAAAGTTACCCTAGACGACAACGGCTTGTTCCGTCATAAAGAATTGGAAGCCCTTCGGGACTTGAGTGAAGAAAACCCAGTTGAGGTGGAAGCAAGAGAAGTGGGTCTAAGCTATGTTGATTTAGATGGTAATGTTGGCTGTATGGTCAATGGGGCNGGCCTTGCTATGGCAACCATGGATTTGATCAAGCANGCTGGTGGTGATCCTGCCAACTTCCTCGATGTAGGAGGGACGGCTGATGCNGCTCGTGTGGAAACCGCCTTTCGTCTNATTTTAAAAGATCCTGNTGTCAAAGNAATTTTAATTAANATTTTTGGAGGAATTGTCCGATGCGATCGTGTTGCTCAAGGNATAGTAGATGCCTATAAAAACTTAGGTGATACCATTCAGGTGCCCATNATTGTTCGTTTGCAAGGAACCAATGCCGATATNGCCAAAGAGCTNATTGACAGCTCTGGATTGAATGTGCTTTCCGCTACAGCTTTCCAAGAAGCTGCTGATAAAGTACAAGAAGCAATTGCTTNATTGACAAAAAGGCAGTNTNNTNATTAAAATAGCTGCCAAAATGACAAAATTTAGATTTGGTCTCTTTTTTGTTTNATGGATAGACAATAAAAATTGTTAACCTTAAAACANAAAATTATGAATTTANTAAGAAAACAACCCCCGTTCTTTCCATCTCTAATTGATGACNTTATCAATACCGATTGGAATTTAAAAGTNCCAAGNTTTTCANGTACGGTACCTGCAGTGAATATCAAAGAATTGGATTCTCAATTTGAAATTGAATTGGCTGTTCCGGGTATGAANAAAGACGACTTCGAAATTGAGGTAGAAGATGGTGTACTGTCTATTTCCTCTACTCAAGAAGAAGAGCAGGTCAATGAAAAAGGAAAATTTACACGCCGAGAGTTTAGTTACAGCAGNTTTAGACGCAGCTTTACNCTACCGGACAGTGTTGACCCCACAAAGATTGATGCNACNTACAAGGAAGGTGTGCTTCTAGTGCTTTTACCAAAGCATAAGGAAGCGCAACCACAGCCTAAAAAGCTGATTAAAATCCGGTAATTAGATCAATTATTTGTTTTTGTTTGAATCGGTCCCTTAATGGGGACCGATTTTTTTTTAGAGCTTGATGTAAATTTTCTTTTTAAAGAGGAGTTGTACGGGTATCCAAAGTATAAATACATAGATCACGGCATAAATAAGAGAGCCTAATTTAGGCGGTAAACCGATTTGCTCACAGAGCGACATAAAGCTTGCACTCAAAGAAATACCCCACCATTTGGAACTGTAAAACACCACTGTCAAGATACTGGAAAGTGAATAGGCTGTGATTGAATTTACGCCAAAGGCGTGAGCAAATTTAAATTGATAATGGTTTTGTTTGACATCAAAAAAGTAACTCAAACTGGCTAAGGAAAGCATTCCTATCCCACCCATAAACAGGGTAAAGGAACTGCTCCAAAGGTTTTTGTTAAAAGGGAAAAACCATTGCATTACATCACCCAAAAATAAAAGGATGACTCCATAGAAAAACAATTGATTGAGTCGATTTTTAAGTTCGTCCTTTTGCAGGAGAACATATCCTGCCCACATACCAATCAATCCACTGACAATAGCTGGTAGGGTACTCAAGATCCCTTCTGGATCCCAAGTATCTTGCCACAATCTACCCGGAAGAAATACACTGTCAATATAGTGTGCCCAATTCTTTTCGGGTAGGCTTAAATCAGGAAATCCTATTCCAGGGACAGGTACATAGGCCATGAGCAACCAGTAGCCTAAGAGGGCGAGGATACCAAAAAGCCATTGGGTTTTTCTACTGGTATACAAAAAGAGTAGTGCACAGCCCAGATAGACAAAAGCGATACGAGGTAAGACTCCAACCCAGCGGATGCCCTCAAAATTAAAACTTGGCCACAGCCAGAGAAAAATCCCTACGGCATATATTTTTAATACCCTCCACAAAACTTTTTTGGTCAATTCTGCGCGGCTTTTACCTCGTTCTCGTTGTTTGTTCATTGAGAGCACTATAGAGACCCCTACAATAAAAAGAAAGCTTGGAAAGACATAGTCTGTAGGTGTAATGCCATTCCATTCGGCATGAAGTAGTGGGGCATAAACGTGTTCCCATGAACCTGGATCATTGACTACGATCATCAGGATAATGGTCAGTCCGCGAAAAATGTCTAAAGAGAGTAAGCGTTTGTTTTCCATACTAATTTAGTTGATTTGAATACTGTTTCCACCCCGTCCTTGTTCATCGAATGTTCTTAGGGTTACTGTTGCAGACTCTGAAACTTTAATTGCTTCGGTATATTGAGGGTCTTTTGTACTGGGTATAGAACCGTCAAGGGTGTAATGCACACTAAGCCCAGGAAATTGTTGTCGTACTTTAAGTTCTCCATCCTCAATTATAGCTCCCGGTTTGGGAAGGTCGAAGGCGAGCTGACCCAAAGCAAGCGTCGCTATGGGAAGTTGACGCTGTCCAATGGTGTTGACTAAGCTGTTCCATGAAGCATTTAAAAGAGGGAGTTGCGCTTCGGCTGTTGGCTGTTCTAGCCAAGTTTCTTTAGGTCCCCAAGCTCGTTGTGCGAAGACGATCATATTGGGCATCAGCATACGGTCAAATAGTTCTTCTGAGGTTGCGGTTTCCGTCCATAATTGAGATTGTATCCCAAGAAAATTAGGGAGTGCCTCGGGAAGGATCAATTCTTTGGTGGCAACCTCAGCATCAGTAATACCAAGCTGCTGAAGTTTTACTTTATTGGCAAAAACATTTAAAGGTTCTGTACCCCAACTGTCTTTGTAGTTTACAAATCCCGACCAATTTAAACCGGTATTTTCCATGTCTTTATCGTCTGTCATATCAAAATAAAAAGCAGCAGAATTACTCATAATGGCTTTAAATCCTAAATTATTGAGACGGTAAATCATGTCTTCCCTTCCTGCTCCCCAGATGTTGTTCCATACATAAGGAATAAAATTCAAGTCCTTTAGATTTTGATTGACTTCAATTTCCGATTGACTTTTTTCACTGTGAACCAAAAGTACATCTTCCCATCCTGCCATTTCGGCGCCTCCTTGGCTGATGATTTGATTGATGCGTTTGACATTGGCATCGTACAAACTCTGGTAGGAGTCAATTTCAGGGTGTTCCTTGAGATAGGCATCACAAATGGGCGATTTGCGCCATACACCGTAGGGAAGTTCGTCAGCACCAATATTAAATGTCTTCATAGGGACAGTTGCACTGGTGTACAAAGCTTTGATTTCTTCAAAGACTTTAATAAAAAAACGTTCTGAAGAGGGATCGCAAATNCANATGGTATTNTCGTGAAACAATTGAGCAGAGGTGTATTCACTTTCGTCTTCAGGGTCGTGAAGGNGNAACTCGTTTGCAGCTTCTTCATCTCCTNCTTTGAGGAANTTGTCGTATCTGTTTTTCATGGCCACTATGGCTGCTCTAGCATGAGAGGGAAAGCTGATCTGGGGAACCACATCAATCTGTCTCAATTTTGCTTCTTTTAAAATTTCAATATAGTCTTCTCGACTTAGGANACCNGNACCTGAGTTCGGGTTTTCTCCTGAACCGGAACCGTACATGGGAAAAAGTCGGTCACTTTCATCATGGGTAAACCCTCGCTTGCCTCCAATATCGGTGAGTTCTGGTAAACCTTCGATTTCGATACGCCAACCNTCGTCGTCACTCAGCCTTAAATCCAAAAGATTGAGTTTGTAAAAAGCCATATAATCNAAAATNTGTATGATTTTTTCTTTTGGATAGAAGTTGCGTGCAAGATCCATCATNAATCCACGATTCTGAAATCTTGGTGCATCCTNNATAGATACTAAAGGAATACCANTTCCNTCTCTTTCTGCNACAAGTANTAATTGATGNAGTGATTGCAGTCCATAAAATAGACCCTTAGTGCNTGCTGNCTGAATTTCAATTTCGTCAGCAGTANCNTTNAATTGATAGGCTTCTTCNGCTAAAGAGGGATTTTTTNTGAGTTGAATTTCCGCCTCNGCACTTTGTTCTAGAGCAATTTTTAGCCGAAGTCCCTTTTGTAGTTGTTTGCTTAAAAAAGCACGGTCAACTTCAAAAGAGCCAAAATTGAGCCTTAGGGTTTCTGTCAACGGATAATTTCCTTCCTTAAATTCCATTTTTTGGGGNGTGGGAACAATCCAGTGGAGTGCNTCTTTGGCCANAGGCTCGATACCCTCATAGGTCGAATACCGATCAGCCGCAGTTGGAATGTTGAGGTNTTCTAAGCCTTGGGCATCTTTCCAGANAACGGTATGGGCTAAATCAAAACTGTGATCCGTTTTAGCATTGTGAACAAAAAATCCAACGGGCCCCATNACCAAACGAGTCATGATGCCGGACTGAAGCACAGAAAACTNNAATTGCTCCCCGGGATTTAAACTGTATTCCTCCCCAAAATTCAAGACCCAATATTGACTGTTTTGAGTCGGTTTTATACTCATTCCCTCGGGAAGGCTCTCCGGTTTAATAGAACCAAAAAATTGATTCCAATGCAATGACCATGCTCCACCTTNCCAAACCTCTTGGGTTTGATTTTGAATNCTAAAGAGCACTTCCATTTGGTTGTTGGGAACGTCAAAGGTGTTNANCTTAAAAACGAGTGGATTTGTTTCTTCGATAGGGCTTTGGCATTGAAGCAATAGAAGGAAAGTAAAACAGTATAGGANTACTTTTTTCATTTTAATCAGTTTTGACTAAAATAATGAAATAAACGANATTNTTATTCAANCACCTTAAAAGCTTTNATGGCTTTATTGGGTTCGATGATGGAATAGCCTTCCCAAAAGTTGGGATCGTATTCTGNTAAGTTAACNGGNAGCACCTTGGGCTCCTCCTTAATTGNATCAAAAGCNTCTTGACTGATGGGGGTGNTCTCAAAGACAACCAATTGGTATTTTTGATATTGACGNGTTGCGATGTCCAAGTCCATTTTAAGTTGGTTTTGTTTATTCCGCCCCTTGACCACTTTATTTTTTTCCGTTATAACTAAGGGACGCTCAAAACCTCCTTTAAAGCCTGAATTAAATTCTAGATATTCAGCACTGTATTTTCCATTNAANCCCTTTTTAAATTGGACAATAACTTCTTTAAGATCCTCTAAATATGAAACTCCTAACAGGCTAAAATCTGATATATTTTGAATGTTTTTATATTCCAAACGGATTAATGCCAATCGGTCTGCATCTACAAACAGCCTTCCCGCAAAGTCTGCATTTCTTTTGGGAGAAAAGTCTAAAATATAGACGGGAGTATCACCAAAAAACGTCAAATTGTTAACTGTAAAATTATATTTTGATGCTTTATTAAGAATTGAAATATTAAGCTCATGTTCTTTAAATAAATTTTTGAGCAGGTTTGTAAGCTTACTTTTTTTCCAAGACAGAAAATCCTTTTTTCTATGTAATTCTTTTTCTTCAGCACTAAGGGTGTCTTGTTTAGCTGAATTGATTTCGTCCGTATCCAATTTAGTTCCTATGATACCAGATCGCACTTTAAAATAGGAAGTGGATTTAACATTTTCTTTGATGATGGTATCAAATAGTTGTTCTGTATTTTTAAAGATGGCGGACTTCTCTTTGTCTTCTAAATCCAAAGCTTTGTCAAGCTCCATTTTTTGATTATCCTCGGTGTAATCTCCGTAAAGTGTGCCCGCAAATTCTTGATACCATTCATTGGTTTTAGGAATTTTTCTGAAAATACTGTCCCAAAAAACCTGATTAAATTCCTCGATAGTCGTTTTTTTGATGTTCAAGTTTAGTTTCTCAAATTTTGAATTTCCTGTTTCCCTAAAAAACACTTTTTTTTCAGTTAGTCCCAACTCGTATTTTTGGGGAATATCTTCTTGAATTGCCTTTACAATTTCATCGGCACTCAGTTGTTTGTTGCTTAAGATTACAGAGTTTAAAGCAATGGCTTTAGGCGGTAGATAAAAAATGCTGTCTTGAAGTTGATCTAAGGAAAGACTAAGGGTTTTATAGCCCATACAGGAAATAAACAAGGAATCTTTTAAGACTTCCTCAGCCTTATAACGCAGCCGGAAACGTCCTTCTTCGTTAGAGACTGCTCCACTACCGGATTTTAGATAGATACTGGCAAAGGGGATGGGTTTTTGATTGAGGCTGTCTAACACAAGTGCACTGAGTTCTTGAGAATAACTAAAGTAGCTGCTAAAGAGTAAACAACTGACTAAAAAAGAATTGAGATTTTTTTTATTTATTTCTTTGATCGGTCTTATTTTTTATAACTGCTCTTGTAGGCTTTTTATTTCATCGCGAAAGTTGGCTGCCTCGATAAAGTCAAGGGATTTTGCAGCTTCTTCCATAGACTTGCGCAGTTCTCTAATTTTTTTCTCTATCTGCGGCTTGGTTAAATAGCGATTTTGTTCTTCGGCTACCTTGCGGGCTTCCAATTCTTGAGCATGAGTAGCTACTGAGTTTTTTGCCAAGGCACTGTCCAAGGATTTGTTTAAGGCCTTGGGGGTAATGTTGTTGACTTGGTTGTATAGGACTTGTTTTTCCCGACGGTAATCGGTTTCATCTATGGTTTTTTGCATGCTTTTGGTAATGGTATCGGCATACATGATGGCTTTACCGTTAACATTACGTGCTGCACGCCCAACGGTTTGGGTGAGTGAGCGGTTGGAGCGTAAAAAACCTTCTTTATCCGCATCCAATATGGCTACTAAAGACACTTCTGGTAGGTCCAAGCCTTCTCGTAAAAGGTTGACGCCAATCAACACATCAAAAATTCCTTTCCGCAGGTCTTGCATGATTTCTACCCGTTCTAAAGTATCCACATCACTGTGAATATAGCGGCAACGGATTTGCGCTCGACTTAAGTATTGAGTCAGCTCCTCTGCCATACGTTTTGTAAGGGTAGTGACCAAGGTGCGTTCGTCTTGCTCGGTGCGTTTTTGGATTTCTTCCATCAAATCATCGATTTGATTTAAACTGGGGCGTACCTCAATCACAGGGTCTAGAAGCCCGGTAGGGCGAATGATTTGTTCTACATAAACTCCTTCTGTCTTTTCCAATTCGTAGTCGGCTGGGGTTGCGCTGACATAGAGGACTTGATTTTGAAGGGCTTCAAACTCTTTGAATTTTAAAGGACGGTTGTCCATAGCAGCGGGCAGTCTAAAACCGTACTCAACCAAATTTTCTTTTCTACTGCGGTCTCCACCGTACATGGCGTGTACTTGAGAAACGGTCACGTGACTTTCATCTACAATCATCAAAAAATCCTCAGGGAAGTAGTCCAGCAAACAAAAAGGACGACTTCCAGGAGAACGCCCGTCCAAATAGCGAGAATAATTTTCAATACCGGAACAATAGCCCAGTTCTCGAATCATTTCTAAGTCAAATTCTGTGCGCTCTTGCAGGCGTTTTGCTTCCAGAGGTTTGCCGATCTCTCTAAAGTAATCGATTTGTTTGACCAGATCGTCTTGAATTTGAATGATGGCATTTTGGAGTATGTCTGGAGAAGTCACAAAGATATTGGCAGGGTAAATTTTGATGCGGTCAAACTGTTCCAAACGCGTATTGTCAATCGGGTCAAAGGCTTCAATCTGTTCGATCTCGTCNCCGAAAAAATGAACTTTATAAGCGATATCTGCATAGCCAGGAAAAATATCAATGATGTCACCCAATACCCTAAAGTTACCCCGCCCAAAATCTGCTGTGGTACGAGAATACAAGCTTTGTACCAAACGGTGCATCAGCTGAGTCCTTGAAATAGCTTGATCGCGTTCGAGATAAATTACATTTTTTTCAAATTCTGCTGGGTTTCCAATACCGTACAGACAGGAAACTGAAGCCACTACCAAGACATCCCTTCTGCCTGAAAGTAGGGCAGAGGTTGTGCTNAGCCGAAGCTTTTCAATNTNTTCATTGATGGAAAGGTCTTTTTCTATATAAGTTCCCGTAGTNGGAATATANGCTTCGGGTTGGTAGTAGTCGTAATAGGAAACAAANTATTCCACTGCATTNTTTGGGAAAAATTGTTTGAATTCCGAATAGAGTTGTGCAGCTAATGTTTTATTGTGAGCCAANACCAAGGTTGGNCGCTGAAGTTTTTCCACCGCATTGGCCATGGTAAANGTTTTTCCTGAACCTGTAACTCCCTGTAAGGTGACGTAGGGATCCTTATTTTCAAACTGGGAGANAATCTCTTTTATCGCTTGAGGCTGATCCCCCGTGGGTTTAAAATCTGAAACGAGTTGAAATTGCATGATTTTTATTCAAAANGCTAAACTACAAAATATCCAGAGGAGAACTNTGGTGCGTAGCTAAAGAATACTACAAATCTCGACCTTTGAGTAAGCTGTANGATCCCCAGATAAAGAGTGNAGACCAGACCAGGACTACTGTAATATTTAAAAAGGAAACACCGTAGTCTTTGGTAAAGCCCTCACCGAGTTGATCAGCTATATTTTGAATAGCTGAAAGTCGAGTAAAGGGTTCAGTGATAAGGTTGCCTATGGATNGTAGGGGAAAAAATTTAATCACTTGTTCTGCACTGAGTTGTGGGATAAGATCCGAAAGNCTCCATCGCANGAGTCCATAAGCAATNCCCTCAAAAACCTGCCACAAGGCAAGAAAACCAAGNGCAAAAGCTGAGCGTTTAATTAANATAGCCAAGAACAAACAAAAACTAAAAAAGCCAAACAGCTTGACCGCATAGGCGAGGAGGTATTCNAGTTCTGAAAAGATGATTTGAAATTCGTTGTAATCTGAATAAATCCCTCCTAAAATTAAACTGATGANAAAGACTAAAAGCGTTGATATCCCNACAAAGGCGGCTATGGTATAAACTTTGGACTTTAAAAACTCACCCTTACTCATNCCATCTATGAGGTTTTGCTTGATGGTTTTATAGGAGTATTCATTNCCAATCATTGCCACAATAACGATGGCAAAAAAGATTTTTAAAAGTGCAATGATAAAAGTGTTGAAATGCCAGATGTAAGGAAAGTTAAAAATCCCTTGCTCTGCCAAATTGAATTTGATCGGTCCAAATTCCACATTGATGGTNCTNAATATAGCAATGCTAAAAATGAGAAGAAAGTAGCCAAACATCAATACCCTAGAGGTCTTGTTGTGCCAGATTTTATAGAGTTCGATTCCTAGGAGACGCATTTATTTGGATTGAGTTAGGGTTAAAAACTGATCNTCGAGTGAGGGTTTTTTCTTTGCCAGATGACTGACAAATATTTTNGCTTCAGCCAACTTCTCTGAAAGTTCNTCTGACTCTAATTCGTNTTTTAAAAAGACTTTAAGCCCATTATTTTCTTCTTCAATAGATTCTACTTGGGCAATNNCTTTTAGAAATTGTTTGAGGCTATCCAGATTTTTGGCTTTTAGTTCAAAATAGCCGTAGGTCTGGCTAATTCCATCCACGGATCCTTCATAAAACTTTACACCGTTTTTAAGAACGATTACTTGNTTGCAAACTTTTTCAACTTCATCTAGCAGGTGNGATGCCAATAGAATGGTGGTNCCGCTTTTTGCTATTTTAATAATNANNGCCCTGATTTGATGAATTCCCTCGGGGTCGAGTCCNTTAGTGGGTTCGTCTAAAATCAACAGCTCNGGATTATTCACTAAGGCTGCAGCTATCGCNAATCGCTGTTTCATCCCCAAGGAGTAGGTTCTAAANTTGCTGTGCCTTCTGTCCCACAGTCCNACCAATTCTAACTTTTCTTGTATGNTGTCCGTCTTGCACTGTTTGATTTTACAAATCAAATTAAGGTTTTGAAGGGCAGTCATATACGGGTAAAAGTTCGGTCTTTCGATGATGGCACCGATCTTTTTTAAGGCCTGATGGGTAGTCAGTGCCCCTCCATNCCACTGAAAATTTCCGCTTGTGGGATTGACTACGTTGAGTACCATTCCCAGGGTGGTGGACTTGCCACTTCCGTTAGGCCCTAAAAGACCGTAAACATTTCCTTTTTTTAGAGTAAGGGAGAGTTGGTCAACAGCCTTAAGGCGTCCGTATGATTTACTGAGTTGGGTGAGTTCGAGTAGGTTTTCTTCCATGCTGTTGTATTACTCTTATAACGATCAAAGGACGGGTTTGTTACAGAAAAGGTAGTACATTTGAGAAAATTAGGTATGACAGAAAAGTTAATTTCTAAAAAAAAACCCTTTTATCCGATCTCTACAGAGCTAAATGGATTTCTAAAATCCTACGATCGGTGGATCAACACGCCTATTTTTTACGAAGACTTACTCCGATTTTCAGGTTCAGTGGCCGTCTATGATAAACACGATAACGATACCCTCTGGGTTCGCGTTTATTATACTGATAGTGAACGCAGGGAGATTGATTACAACCTCAAGAAAATTTATACGCTGTTACATTCCGATGGAAATGAGTCAGGAATCCAGTATTTGAATGTAGATGCCATTGACTATTGTACGTTTGGGAATTCCAAACCTTTCCGGATCAAGATCCGTAATGTCCTTAACGACAACTTTACCTATTACTACCTAAAGAGAACTGATGCCTCTCGGGTTTACGGTTTGGAGTTGGAGCATATGCTATCCCCTTATAATTTAAATTTTCTCGTCAATCAAAGTACGCTGATAGAAGAACATATCGCAGGGATTCCAGGGGATCATTTCATCAAAGAGTTCTTGCCTCAATGTACGGATGCTGAAAAGGCTCAAATTGCGAAAGAGTACGTCAAGTTTAACGAAAGGAGTATGATTCGTTTGCTGGGGGATATGCGCGCCTACAATTATGTAGTCGTTCCCACCCACGATTTTGATCAAGTAGTATATAAAATTAGACCTATAGACTTTGATCAGCAGTCATTTGAAGGAAAATTGAGTGTGTATCGTCCGCAGTTTTTTAAAGAAAATAAAGCACTGATGGATTTAGTGAGAACCAAGCTGAATCACAACTCGATCAATCAATATAAAATTGAAGAGCGTTCCATCGTAGCTCGAAGAATCATCAGCTCAGGTAGNCGTCTCCAAAGTTTGGTTCGTATTATGCAGTCCGAAACGCTAACATTGCAAGAAAACCTAGAACGTCTGCGTCAAGAGATTTTTAAATTCACCAAAGACAAAGCATTTAAGCAAAGTGAGTCTATGGGTGATATCATGCAAGCGAGTTTGCGTTTTGTTCGTCTACATTATGAAAAAGTGGACATGCACAATTTGTTCTAGTAAAAAGCGCTATCGTCATAGTCTTCTGAATCTTCATCGTCAAAGTCAGCTTCCTCTGCANTTTCTCCACTAAGCTCACTTTCAAAAAGTTTTTCAGGAGCTTCTTCCGGCACCTCTCCTTGAGCGTGAATGAGATTGGGATAAGTNGTTCCTGTAATGGTTTCTCCCACTTCCATTAATTCCACAAAAAAGGTCCAAAGGTTTAGAAAGTCATAGACATAGATGAGGTGGTGTTGGTCGGCAGAAATCACGCTATTTAAGGCTTGGTCTTTGCAGCTTTCCTGAGAGGGATCCATGGCCTCAAGGGGCATTTCTTCACCTTGAGCCCACTCTTGATCGGAGCGGTAAAAGGATGCCATTTCGTTTCCTAAAAAACCAAACGCCTGAGTAATGGCGTGGTGAAGGTCTTCAAAAGTTGCGGTTTCTTCTATTTCAATATCCCTTAGGACATCTTCTTTAACATCTAAAATAATTCGAAATCTATAGATCATGTTTTTCTTTTAACGACAAATAATAAATAACTCTGTGCACCGAATAAAAGTGCGGCTAGGATCAAATGAAGCGGTTGGGAAGAAAAGGGAAAATCAAAATAGTACATCCATATTCCGGTCAGTATTTCTAATCCAATAAGNGATACTATTCCCTTAAATACNANNGGTATATAGTTGTTTTTAAAGAANAGANACCCCCAATAGAGGTGGACTAAAAGTACTGCAATTGAAAAACTGCGGTGGATGTAAAATAGTAGTGGAGCCTCTGCNAGCCAAAGTGAGGCTTGGNTAAGATCNAANGNNTGCATTTGCTCGTCCACAAATTGTCTNACCTGAGTNCCCATNGCAATTTGTATNAGNCTGAGTNTTANTGCGATTAGTGCCANTCCTTGNAATTGTTTNATTTGGATNANTTTGGGTNTGTTTTTTTGTTCNCGACTCAACAGATAGACCAGCANTAGGACNATGAGTAANGCCATTNCCATATGAATACTGATCTTGTAGGGNANGAGGTTGGAATCCACTACTGTTTTTCCNAGCCAGCCCTGAAAGCCCATTCCCAAGACTACGAGTAATGATCCCAGGGTNGCTACNGNNTCTGATTTAAATCGCCATAAGGCACTGANCAANAANAAAAGAGTTGCCANTCCAGCNAGAGCNCCCAACAAACGATTGATGAATTCAATCCAAGTATGGGTGGGGTTAAAAACGGCATAGTCGTGCTTGGTGTANGNCTCCCAGTTGGATGCGTTATAGTTTTCTTTGGAAGTAAAATCTTCNGNNGCGACACGNAAACTTTCCTCNACNATTATGACTTGTCCGTTTTGGTATTGGTGATTGGGNTTCCAATCCAANTGNGNCCNTTCNGTAGGAGGNATNANATAGCCAAAACATTTGGGCCAGTCAGGNCANCCCATACCACTTCCNGTCATTCGGACTACNGCTCCNGCAAGTATGACCAGATAGACTAGNCTTAAACTGGAGAATTAAAAAGGGTNTATANAGATTTTTCATGTGGNGTCAATCCTAGTTTTTTTCCTTCNTCTTTCATACGNTCAAAAGCTGCTTCAAATTCATTTGGAATTTCTCCCTCTAATATCGCTTCCTTAATGGCTTCTTTAATGATGCCAATTTCTCTACAGGGGTGTAANCCAAAAAATTCCATAATAGCCTCNCCACTCACNGGNGGTTGAAAATTTCNCAAGTGNTCTTTTTCTTCTACAGCGANTATCTTTTCTCTTACCAATTTAAAATTGTTGTGATAGCGCTCAAACCGNTTGGGATTTTTAGTTGTGATNTCNGCCTCACAGAGGGTGATNAAATCGTCTATACTTGCCCNTGCATCAAAGANCAAACGACGAACAGCAGANTCGGTAACTTGNTCCTCCGCGATNACNATAGGNCGTGAACTCATCAATACCATTTTTTGAACGAATTTCATTTTTTCATTCAAGGGCATTTTTAGGCGTTTGAAAATTTTATAGACCATCTTGGCTCCCACAAATTCATGGTTGTGAAAGGTCCAACCCACAGGTGGTTTAAATTTCTTTGTCGGTGATTTACCAATGTCGTGAAGTAAAGCTGCCCAGCGCAACCACACATTATCACTGTTGGGGCAAAGATTATCCACAACCTCTAAGGTATGGTAAAAATTGTCTTTGTGACGTTGTCCTTCAATCTCTTCCACTCCTTTTAAGGCAATAAGTTCGGGTAAAATATGCTTGAGGAGTCCAGTTTTTTCCAAGAGTGTAAAACCTACAGAAGGTTTTGAAGTGGCAAGTATTTTATGCAATTCATCTACAATACGCTCTTTGGAAATAATTTCAATTCGGGAGGCATTTTGAGATATGGCCTCTAGGGATTGACGCTCAATCGTAAAGTTGAGCTGATTGGCAAAACGAATGGCTCTGAGCATCCGCAAAGGATCGTCAGAGTAAGTGATATCGGGATCTAAAGGTGTTCGTAGAATTTTACCTTTTAAATCATCTAAGCCGTTGAAAGGGTCGATAAAAGCTCCAAAATCAGCTTTATTCAAACTAATGGCTAGTGCATTGATGGTAAAATCTCTTCGGTTTTGGTCGTCTGTCAAACTTCCAGGAGTTACTTCTGGGTTGCGACTTTCAGGCATATAGGATTCTTTTCTGGCACCCACAAACTCTAGGTCCATACCTTCCCAGTGAATCATCGCAGTTCCGTAGGTCTTAAACACTTGTACCGGCTTGGCTCCAGCTAGTTTTTTTTGTACTGCTTTTGCCAAATCAATACCTGATCCAAGGGCTACTATATCAATATCTTTTTTTTGAACTCTCCCCAAAATTAAATCTCGTACAAATCCACCGATCACATAAGACTCAATACCTACCTCATCCACGGTCTCTTTTAAAATTTTAAAGAGAGGGTCTTGAAGTGTATTTGAAAAATCAGTTTGTAGTTTCACGGGCGAAGAATATGTATTTCACCTTTCGAATAAATTTTGACAACTCGCGAAGGTTGATTGGAATTCTTTTCTTTCAAAGGTACGATATAGTCAACTCCATCCAAAATTTCTGTATCGATGCTTTCAAAAGATAGAGGTGTTGGCTTGCCACTGACATTTGCCGAGGTTGAAATGATGGGTTTGCCAAACTGTTTGATTAACTCTTGACAAAAAGGATGTTTTGGTATGCGGATGCCAATACTGGAATCTTCACCCATCAGATTTTGGGCTAAACCTACCCCTTTGGGATAAATTACAGTCGTTGGTCTATCGCTTTCTAAAAAAGAATCTGCTTGCTTCGGAATTGACTCAACATAAGATTCGAGCATTTCTTTAGAGGCTACGAGAACAATCAAGGCCTTGTGGTCTTCCCGCTGTTTTAAGTGGTAAACTTTTTGGACGACTTTAGAGTCAGTAGCATCTCCTCCTATACCCCAGACAGTATCGGTAGGGTAGAGGATAAGTTTTTTTTGAAGCAAAGCATCTACAGTTGTTTCAATCATTTGGAGGATCTAAACAGCTACGTTGTGTTCTCTCAGTGCCTCGTTGAGTGAGGTTTTCTTGTTAGTACTTTCTTTACGTTTGCCAATGATGAGTGCACAAGGGACTTGATAATCTCCAGCAGCAAATGTTTTGGTATAACTCCCCGGGATTACTACAGAGCGGGGCGGTACTGCTCCTTTCGTCTCTACAGCCTCTTTTCCAGTCACGTCAATGATTTTAGTTGAAGCTGTCAAAACAACATTAGCTCCCAATACGGCTTCCTTTCCTACCCGAACGCCTTCTACCACGATACATCTTGAACCGAGAAAAGCATTGTCTTCAACTATAACGGGTGCGGCTTGAAGCGGTTCCAGTACCCCACCAATTCCTACACCTCCGCTGAGGTGTACATTCTTTCCGATCTGTGCGCAACTTCCTACAGTCGCCCATGTATCAACCATGGTTCCTTCATCTACATAAGCACCAATATTGACATAACTTGGCATCATGATGACTCCTTTAGAGAGGTAGGCACCATGACGTGCAACTGCATGAGGTACTACGCGAATGCCTTTTTCTTTATAGCCTCTTTTTAGGGGCATTTTATCGTGAAATTCTAAAGGTCCTGCCTCAAGTGTTTCCATTTTTTGAATAGGGAAATATAAAACAACCGCTTTTTTGACCCATTCGTTGACCTGCCAGCCTGAGGCGGTAGGTTCTGCTACTCTTANTGTACCAGAGTCCAGTTGTGAAATCACTTTTCGAATGCTGTCTTGGGTTTCGGCTTGTTCGAGCAAGGAGCGATCCTCCCAAGCTGCTTCTATGATATTTTGCATGTTCAATTTTTGGCAAAGGTAAATAATTCAAGGGGATTGGTTTGGAGTAAATCATGTTGAAAAAAGTATATTTGTCAAAAAAAAGGAATGGCTTGCTTGGTAGGCATTGATTTTGGATTAAAACGTACAGGACTTTCCTGTACAGACCCCAATCAGATGATTGCAAGCGGCTTAAATAATCTTCCCACTTCTGAGGTTCTCGACTTTTTAAAAGACTATTGTCAAAAAGAGGAAATTGAGGCTTTTGTAATCGGTCAGCCACTGCAAAAAGATGGAACTCCCTCGGCAGTTGAAATNCGGATTCAAGACTTTATTCAAGAACTTCAAAATACTTTTCCAAAGCAAAGAATCGAACGATACGACGAGCGTTTTACTTCCAAAATGGCTGTTCAAACGATGCTTGATGGTGGATTAAAGAAAAAACAACGTAGAGAAAAAGGAATGATAGATCAGGTGAGTGCAACTCTGATTTTGCAGTCCTATCTAGATTTTAAAACAAATACAACTATATGATACGTCCCATAGTTGCTTACGGCGCACCCGTATTGAAAAAAAAGGCAGTTGCAATCGAACCGGATTATCCCAAGCTGTCGGTACTAATCGACGACATGTGGGAAACCATGTATGCTTCCAATGGAGTTGGCCTAGCAGCACCTCAAATTGGTTTATCCGTTCGACTGTTTGTAATTGATGCTGCGCCCTTTGCCGCTGATGAAGAATTGGATGCCGAAGAGGTAAAAACATTAGAATCTTTTAAAAAAGTATTCATCAATCCCAAAATTATAACTGAAGAAGGAGACCGTTGGGCATTTAATGAAGGCTGTTTGAGTATCCCGGATGTCCGTGAAGATGTTCAACGCCAGGAGCAGCTGACTATTGAATATCAAAGTGAAGATTTCAAAACTCACACCGAAACTTTTACCGGTCTTGCTGCAAGGGTAGTTCAACACGAATACGATCATATTGAAGGCGTATTATTTACCGACCATCTATCTCCACTCAAAAGAAGATTGATAAAAAATAAACTAACAGCAATTTCAAAAGGATTAATCTCTGTGGATTATCCCATGAAGTTTCCCAATAAATCAAAGCGCAAATAATGGACTTATCAAATATAATAGCAGTCTCAGGTCGTCCAGGCCTATTCGAAATAAAAGCTCAAACCCGTTCAGGTGTTGTAGCTACTTCTTTGATAGACGGCAAGAGAATTACTACCAACGCCAATGCACAAATTAGTGTNATCGGAGATATACAGNTGTATTGTATAGGAGAGGAAATTCCATTGACCTCTGTTTTTGAAAAAATCCTCACTTATGAATCGGGAGCTGCTACCCGTTTGAGTCCTAAATCTGCTGCTGTGGATTTGGAGGCTTATTTTTTTGAAATCGTTGATAACTATGACGAGGAACGTGTTTATCCAAGTGATATAAAAAAAATCATGCAGTGGTACAATCTACTTTTGTCCAAGAAGCTCATCGAAACTCCAAAGCCCAAGAAACCAAAGGCTAAGAAAACGACTACCGAGGATAAAGAAACATCTGAGGACTGATGAATTCAAAGCAAGCNAAGTTAGAGGCATTTAGTCGTTTGTTGGACATCATGGATGACTTGAGGGCGCAATGTCCCTGGGATCAAAAGCAAACCTTTGAAAGCTTGAGACANCTCACTATAGAGGAGACTTATGANTTAGGTGATGCCATCTTGGATCGAGACCTTACCGAGATTAAAAAAGAATTGGGTGATTTATTGNTGCACATCGTGTTTTATGCCAAATTAGGNAGNGAGGAAAAAGCTTTTGANATTGCCGATGTCGCAAATGANATTTGTGAAAAATTAATCCATAGGCATCCACATATTTACGGTTCAGTTTCTGTAGAAGATGAACATGAAGTAAAGAAAAACTGGGAAGCTCTCAAACTCAAAGAGGGTAAGAAGAGTGTTTTAGAAGGGGTTCCAAATGGACTTCCAGCTCTGATAAAAGCCCAACGAATGCAGGAAAAAGCGGCCGGTGTTGGATTTGACTGGGAGCATAAAACTCAAGTATGGGGAAAGTTTGAAGAGGAACTNAAAGAACTCAACCAAGCACTTGATTCCAAAAAGGAAGATGAAATTGAAGACGAATTTGGTGATGTGTTNTTTTCCTTAATCAANTANGCGCGTTTTATTAAGGTCAATCCTGAAACTGCTTTGGAACGTACCAATAAGAAATTCATTAAACGATTTCAGTATATNGAATCCCANGCCAAAAAAGCTAAACGTTCAATCGAACAATTAACTTTAGAGGAAATGGAAGCGTTTTGGCAGGAGGCTAAAAATCATTCAGTGGCTGATTCCTGATCATCTTCACTCTGTTCTGTTTGTTCAATCTCCTGATTTGCGAGCTTGATTTGAGCGTTTTTGATTTGCTTTAAACGGATGTATTCTTCTTGAGCTTTATCAATTTTCTTTTGGCAACTATTGATCTGTTTTTCTACATTTTTGTACAAAGGATTTTCAGCACTTGAATCGCTAAAAAACTCAAGGTTGTTCTCTAATTGAGTTCGTTCATTTTTCAGCTTGTCTAAATTAGCTCGAACTTCATTCAATTCTTTTTGAAGTTTGTTTGGATCGTTTTGAAGTAATAAGGCATNCAATTTAAGTTGGACATCTTTTTGAGTCTTTTTGTCCAAACTCAATCCAGATATTACTTTTGAGAGNCTAGTAGTAAACTCTTTATTCAATTCCANTTCAGTTTGCCCTCCTATTTTATCTATAGCGTTCCATTGCTCCCAAAGGCTTGCTAAATCGGCAACGAGTTGTTCAGGATCATCAGAAAATTTAGTCGTGTTGAGTTTTTCGATTTGGGCAGTTTTTTCATTTTTTAAAGCTTCCTGTTCTTTATTCAGTTGCTGGTNTCCTGATTTGATCCGATCAAAAAATNTTTTGTGCACTTCAGAAAATTCTGCCCACAGTTTGTTGTCCAATTTTCTCGGAACAAAACCCACTGTTTTCCATTCCTTTTGAATGTTTTTCATATCCTGCACTTTGGAATCCCAAGCTGGATCTTCCAAAATACTTTTAGATTGGACAATAAGATTTTTCTTGGCTTCTATGTTTTGATTGTACTCCTTTTTTTGATTCTTATAGAAGATGTTTTTTTTATGCATAAAGTCTCTTCCAATTTCTCGGAATTCTTGCCAAGTCGCTTTNCTCTCTTTAGAGGGAACATATCCAATAGTTTTAAAGGTTTCTCTAAGACTGTTGAATTTCTTTNATGCACTTTGCCAAGCNTTGTGACTAGTTGGNTCCTCTNNAGTTAGATTTTGCATTTCCTTAAGTAGTGTTTTTTTCTTCTCAAGGTTTTCTTTCATTGCACCAGCAACATCTTTTTGATATTCCTGTCTTTTAGCCTGAATGACTTTAGTGGCTTCCTGGAATCTTTTCCATAAAGCTTCACGATGTTCTTTCGCAACGGGCCCTAAATCGTTTTTCCAGAGCTTATGAAGGGTGTTGAGGTCTCTACTNGCNCGCATNANATCAGGGAGTTCTTTCAGTGCCTCAGCTCTTTCTATTATTTTTAATTTTTCCTCGTAGTTGTGCTTAAAATCTAGCTCTCGTAGTTCTCTNTTGAGATGGAGAAAATCATAAAATCGTTCTACGTGATGTTTAAAAGTCTCCCAAAGATTCTGATTTTCAGAACGAGAGACAGGACCTGTACTGTACCANCTTTCTTGGAGTGTTCTAAAGTTTTTGTAGATGGTATTGATATTGTCGTCTGCACCAATTAATCCCTTAATTTCTTCTATGATCGCTTTTTTACGTTCTAGGTTAACCTTTTGTGCAGCTTCTTGTTCTTTATAATGGTTACGTCTTTTCTTTCTGTATTCGTAACCCANTTGATCAAATTCTTTTTTGTATTCAGGCTTGTAGAAAAAATCAATCTCATTTCCACCTTCTTCTATAAAGGTTTTCTTTTTGCCTTCTACATCTTCGTGAAATTTNGCTTCAAAAAGACTGTTGATGTTTTGAATTTGGGTATGATTTTTTAACCATTGATCATTGGTTGTCAAATCTCTGTAAGCCTGTATGAGTTCTTCAATAGAGAGTTTACTGTAGTCAATCTTTTTNTCTGGCTCTACTTTAGGTGCAGGAGATTCNCTTTCTTTTTGTGNAGGAGCAGTTTCCTTTTGTGGCTCCTCTTTTTCAGAGGATTCCTCAGTAGTAGTTTCTGCACCCCCATCGGTTTCTTCCTTTGAAGTGGGCGTGTCTACCGNAGTTTTTTCTTCTTGATCTACTCCAGATNCAGACGTTGTCTCCTCTTGAGTGGGCGTAGTTTCCTGATCAAGGTTCTCTGTGTTTTGCGGCTCTTTATTTTCCTCCGCACTAGGTTTTTGGCTTTTCTCTTCCATTGTGAGTTAGGTATGAATACAAATAATATACATTTTTTTTAATTCTAAAAATAGAATCNTNCAAAATTAGTCTATTGATTCCAGAGCTCCCAAGATTTTTCGGCTTGATATACGAGCATTTGATGACCGTTACATACTTGTGCACCCTGTTTTTTCCCTTTTTTCATAAAAAGGGTTTCGCTGGGGTTATAAATTAAATCAAAAAGGAAGTGCTGCTCTTTGAGAAANTGATAGGGGATTTGCGGCNCCTGGTTTATATCTGGAAAGGTTCCCAAAGGNGTACTGTTNACGATCAGANCGACTGATTTCANTAAATCTTCTGTCAGTTCTTCNTAGGTTAATTGATTTTTTTTAGAGGTTCTGGAAACGAATAAAACTTCACAGTTGAGATTTTCCAGTGCGTATCGAATNGCTGCTGACGCTCCACCTGTTCCTAAGATTAGTGCTTTTTTGGGAATTTTAACNGCATGTTCTTCAAGTGCNATTTTAAAGCCTGTGTGATCCGTNTTATGTCCGGTGGTTTTTCCTTTAGCATCCCNTAATATGGTGTTTACCGCNCCAATTGACTTGGCTTCTTCAGAAATTTGATCTAAAAAAGGAATCACTTCAATTTTATAGGGAATGGTTACGTTCATACCACAGAGGTTTGGTTCGTTATGGAGGATGTGATCAAAATTTTCTAACGAGGGTAGATCAAAATTGACATAAGAGTGGTTTGAAAGATTTTCTTTTGAAAACTTATCTGAAAAATACTTTCTNGAAAATGAGTAATCAATATTTTTACCTAAGAGTCCAAACTTTTTAGGATTTTCTTTTTTTNTCATAATAATCCAATAAAAACAATAACGCTNCTCCTANCAGAAATGCCAAAATTACAACATAGGTATTGATTTCTGATAAATCAGGAAAATAATAATAGTAGTTTAAAAGTTCTGGCGTACCAACGCTATTGGTAATAATNTCACCNCTTTCATCAAAAAGNTACTNTTTTTGTTTCCATGGATAAACAAGTCGTANTGTTCCAATGATAAACCCAATAATGCTTACTAANGTGTAGTTAGGNTATTTNTCTAAAACTAATTTAATCAAATTTGAAAACGAGATTAGNCCCATAAGAGATCCTANAGCAAAAACTGCCATAATAAGNAGTAAACGGCGAGTAATTTCGTTGTCTAAGGGAGANAAATCTCCTATCAAGCCNAAAGAAATAAGCTCAAATAATGCATTAACAGCATCTACCAAAAGCAGATTATAGTTCCCTAAAATCAACAAAAGAAAAGAACCTGACAAACCGGGTATAGTCATTCCAGATACACTGATCATCCCGCAAAAGAANACAAAAACAAGGTTGTCATTTTCACTAATTGGTTTTGCCAGACTAAGGCTTAGGCCCGCNAAAAAACCAATCATTAAGAATATAAAAAGGCTACTATTCCAATACGGTACTTGTTTGATNACGAGATATAAAGAGGCTAATATCATTCCTAGAAAAGCTCCCATTACCAGAGTTTCANTNTGACTAAGGGCGTANTCTAAAAATAGTGANACACTAAAGTAACTGANAACAACCCCNCCAAAAAGCAAACAGAGAAAAGTGCCATTGGTATAAGTCCAAAAAGATTTTAGGCGACCGGTGAAAAAAAGTTTAATTGCAACGAAATTTAACCTTTGAAAGGAATAGATCAATTCTTCGTAAAAACCACCAACCAAAGCTACAATNCCTCCTGAAACCCCTGGGACTTTATTTNCAGCACCCATAGCAATACCTTGTAAAATCAAAAAAAAGACTTCCCAACTGGTGNNTTTTTTTTGAAATGATTTCATCGNGTTAAAAGGGTTTTACTCCGCTCAATTAAAAAAAGAATACCAAAACCAATCAGCATCCACATTGNAGTAATAACTAACTGTGGTTCTCCATTGTATGCTTGAGGNAGTACTGCAANGGTTTCTTTTANAGTATTCCCAACNGTATTTTGCCAAGGCCATACCTTGTGTAAGGCACCGATCATCAAGCCAACTAAGACTGCTATACTTCTTTGAGGATAGNGGTTTAAAAGCCAGCTCAAGAATTTAGCGAANACCTTAATACCGACNAAAATTCCAAGTATGAATACACCCAAGATACTGGCGGTATTGATAAATTGTGTTTGATCGAAATTTAAAATTAAATNCTGGGCTATACGTACATTGGAGAGCACCGTCTGATAAACACCCATAANGACAAGTATATAGGCACCTGAAAGTCCGGGTAAAATCATGGCNGATATTCCAATAAAACCCGANAGGAATAAATACCAAAGGCTAGTCTGATTTNCCCCTCCATTGAGTTGGGTTNCCATAAATGAAATCACCGCTCCAAAGCANACATACANCACATTAAGNATGCTAAAGGATANTTCAGCTCTAAAGAGGTAAATGATACTGGCANTCAATAAACCGAAGAAAAAAGACCACAACACTAATGNATGGTTTTCAATCAGCCACTCTAGGATTCTTGATAAAAGTAAAATACTTGAAANTATTCCTCCAAAGATTGCAAGTAAAAAGGGTCCGTTTAGTTTTTTCCAGACTGATTTTAGTCCTTCTTGTTTCCACAATTTTAGGTTAGTTAGAGAAATTGAATTGATGCTTTGAAGCAGTTCCTTGTAAATGCCTGTAATCAGCGCTATGGTGCCTCCAGAAACCCCAGGGACAAGATCGGCTGCTCCCATGAGCATTCCCTTGAGATATAAAATTAAGTAGCGCATCGGTTGAAGAGGTTTCTAACAAAGGTAGAAAACCCCAAGGAATTATAGGGATTCTCCTTTTCTAAATTGTTCAAGNGAAGGGAAAANCCTGTACAGTTCTANATATTCAAGTTGGCTTAGCTCTTCTAAATTCAAAAAATATCGCGCCTCGCTAGTCTTTCCTAATTCGAGGCTACAACCTCCTAATCGTATTGCAAGTGCTCTGTTTTTGGGGAATGATTTATAGGCTTCTTTCGTAATTGAAATGGCTTTNTTCCACTGGCCTAATTGAAGGTAAAGGTCAATGTGGTCGAGTATAATATCTAGTTCATATACGCCCAGATCGTATAGCTTTTCAAAAGCGATTAAAGCTTTGTCGTGTTGATTTAAAGCATTGTAGATTTGAATCCCCTTTTTCCATAATACAGGCGAATCGCTATTTACCTCGAGTGAACGCTTAAAGTACTCTTTTGCCTTTTTAAATAGCTTTTGTTTAATGAAAAATTCAACTAATGAAGCCCAACTATTTTCGTTGCTGGGCTCAATGTGAATTGCCTTGAGATAAAATTTAGTGGCCAGTTTGGTATTGGCTAAATTTTCATGACACCTCCCAATACATTGAAAAACAAACGCACTTGGATCGTTAGTATTCAGTGCGATTTCGTAATTATCGATGGCTTCGTTAATACGCCCCATTGCCTCTAGAAGCTTCCCTTTTTCTATATAAGCCCCTGTAAATGTGTCATCGCTGATGATGGCAAAATCAAAGGCTGATAAGGCTTCCTTTTGATGCCCTTTTTTAAGTAAAACTAAACCGAGTTGATGCCAGGCTACTTCACTGTAGGGATCGATTTCCAATACTTCGTTAAGCACTACTATAGCCTCATCTGTTTTGTTCAATTGATCGTAAGCGTATAGTAGATTGTATAAGGAAGAATAATCTTGATGATTATCACTGATACAATTTCGAAAGAAATAGGATGCTTCTTCAAATTCTTCAGCTAATAAATGTTCCATTCCAAGGAGGTTCCAAATTTCTAAGGGATCTTCGGACAATTCCAAGGCTTTGTGTAAGTGATTTATCGAAGCATGATGGTCTCCACTTTTCGAAGCGATGCTTGCTTTTTGAAGGGATATTTCTTCATCCAATGGATTTAATTTTTCGACATAGTCAAGCAATTTTGAGGCAGCTTCATACTTTTCGTCTAAGATAAAAACTTCACTTTGCAGCAGCATCAGTTCGTGGGAGGTGGGATGTTGTTCGAGTCCCATTTTCAATGCTTTTTTTGCCAGTTGGTTTTCACCATAGCCTAGATAGTGAACAATAATATCCTCAAACTCTTGGGCATCAAAAAAATAGATGTGGTTGGTTTTGAGCATACGCTCAAATTTTGAAATTGAAGATTGCGTTTCTTCAGAGTTGAAATTTAGCATAGTGATTTTTAAATCTTCTATAATAAAGTTAATGCCTAGATGAACTAATTTCTTTTTTGAAAAGGATTGTTTTTAACAATTTAATTAACATCCACAGACTTCATCAATAACTGATTTAAGGATTGCGCATCCCTTTTTAATTTCCTTTTCTGTTATGGTTAAAGGAGGGCTTATTCGCACTGCTTTTTTCTCCCAGAGTAGCCAAAAAAGCATCAAGCCTTTGTCTATGGATTTCAGTACAATTTGATTTGCCAGTTCACTATTCTCAAAAATGGGAGCGAGCATTAGTCCGGTTCCTCTGATTTCTTTAATTGCAGCATGTTCGAGTTCCTTTCTAATTAATGCTTCCTTAGTTTTAATTTGTTGCATTAACTTACTGTCCCGGATTTCCCTTAGTGTAGCCAAACAAGCTGCTGCAATCAATGGATTTCCACCAAAGGTAGTTATATGTCCTAATTTTGGTTGGTCTTCCAATAGTCGCATAAGGTTGTGGGATGCAGTAAATGCTCCCACAGGAAGTCCACCACCCATCCCTTTACCCATAACAAGGATGTCTGGACTGATATTGAAATGTTCAAAACCAAAGAATTTTCCTGTTCTCCCAAAGCCGGGTTGTATTTCATCGAGAATCAGCAAGGCGCCTACAGCTTCACAACGGGCCTTTACTTTTTGCAAATAACCTTCTTTGGGCAAAATAAATCCTGCACCACCTTGAATAGTCTCTAGAATTACGGCTGCGGTTTTGGTTGTAATTTCTTTTAAATCCTCTTCTTCATTAAAACGAATAAACTTAGTATCTGGAAGTAGAGGCCGATACCTCATTTTTTGATGTTCTGAACCCAACAAACTCAACGCGCCGTGGGTGCTGCCGTGATAGCTGTTTTGAGCACCGATGAGTTCACTTCTCCCAGTTGAACGTTTTGCAAGTTTGAGCGCTCCTTCTATCGCTTCAGTGCCTGAATTTGTCAAGTAGACCGACTCGTGATTATCTGGAAGTAATTCAATAAGTTCTTTACATAAACTTACAGCTGGAGCCTGGGCAAACTCACCGTAAACCATAAGGTGTAAGTATTTTCTGGACTGTTTTCTTATTGCTCTGGTTACTTTAGGATGACAATGACCAAGACTGCAGGCAGACACTCCAGCTACAAAATCCAAATATTTTTTTCCTTCCGTATCGGTAAGGTAAACACCTTTGGCTTTTGCAATTGATATTCCTAAGGGATGAGGTGTAGTCTTTGCTTGATATTTGAGAAAGTCATCTTTAAGCATATGACCTAGTTTTTTGTCTTTTCTAGGGTTGGCATTTGTTCTTCTGGGTATTGAAATTTTAAAATTTCAGGGAACTGTTCTTCCCGATCATTTTCATCAAATAGATCTTCAATAGTTTCAGGGCGCTGTAGAATTCTCCATGTAAAACCCTTTAAAGTTCTGTCATTCTCTGGAAGTTCATCCACTGGATAAACATTTCCATTTGGACTGACTAAAAATGTAATCTCGTCGATTTGCCCATCGACAAACTGCATTTTTAATGCACTACACGTAGTCTTATCTATACCAATGAGTTGAAGATCCTCGTCATTATACAGATAGTAGACCATTTCGGTATTTTTAGTAATGACAATATTGTCGAGTTTACTTTCTTTAAAGGCACCTCTTAGCAGTCCTCCTTTGATCTGTTGGTAGCCATCCTCACTCAGCGTGTCTTTTTCAATAATAAAAACCCTACCGTCAATTTTTAGAGAGTCNAGTTTGTTTGTTTTGGTATCGGAAAGTAATTGGATTTCATCTCCCGTCATTTGACTTTCATCAAACCACAGCACGGGGTTTTTTTCATGATAATTCTTTTCTGTAAAAACTTGTTCTTGCTGCTTGGTTAATGGTTTTTTTAGCAATTTCGTTAGACCTACAGATTCATCTAAATACAAAGAATCAGATCGACCTCTCAGGTCACTTTTTAAGATTCGAACATCGTAGTAAGCACGAAGAATTCGTTTTTCTTCTGGTCCAGTGGCAACTAAAGTATCTGCGTGAATAAAAAGAGAATCTTGATCGATGATATTGACTGCCATAGCTCTTCGCGTAATGATAGCAGAGTCTAGCTCTTTAAATATTTCACCATAATTCCCTGTGATGATGGAGTTATTTATCGTGTCAACTATACTGATGTTCTTTGTAGCTGCCGCATAGTTTCGCTCGCTCTCAAAATAAAGACTGTCCCCTTTAATGATTTTATTATCGTAAAATAGGGTAGCATTTTGTTTAAAAATTCCTTTTTCACGATCCATATCGTAAAATCCNCGTTCACACAGAACAGTATAGGTCTCTCCCTCAATTTTTGAATTGCCATAAAGATAAGCTTGGTTGCTTTCAGTAAAATAATCTAATTGTTCTGAGTTGACAATATACTCTGGATTGTTTATGGTTACATCGGAGATAAAGCGGTATTTTTTTTGATCCATAAAGTACTGTCCCTGGTTGCTAGTCAGTGTGCTGGTGCTGTCTACAATAATGCCTGGGGTATTGTAAAAAGCCTTTTCATTGATTCGATCCAGGTTGAGTTCTTCTGTTCTCAAGGTCATGTCAGGACGTTCCAGATATACATTTCCTTGAGCAAATGCTTTTTTAGTTTTTCCNTCGTATTCAATGGTTTTACAAGTCATTCGCAGGCTGTCACCTTGAGTAAAAACTACTTTACCTAAAGCTCTAAAATAATTTTGTTTTGCATAAAAAAATGCCTGATCGGATTCAATTAGTGCCCCCTCATGAAAAAGCAGCACTCTTTTATCATCTGATTTAAAAAGGATGTTGGCTCCTGGATAGCGTTCTTGATCCTGAGTGGAGCCACCTGCTTGCCGGATTTCTACAATTTTAGATTCTTGGGCATAAAGTGATCCTAAAAAAAACTGAGCAATCAATACTGCGCGAATACAAAATGACGGCNTCATTGGATTTTAGCTTATCTGTATATCGTTTGTGCTCGGTCAGGGCCTACAGAAACAATTTTTATTGGTGTCTCTAAAGCCTTTTCTAAATAATCGATGTAATCTAGGAAGTTTTTAGGAAATTGAGTCACTTCGTTCAGTTGAGTCAAATCTTCTTCCCATCCATTGAGTTCTTCATATAGGGGTTGAATATCATCACTTGAAATATCATAGGGTAAATAATCTTGTACCCCTTCTTTAGTTTGATAAGCCGTACACACTTTGATTTTATCAAAGCCTGAAAGTACATCGCCTTTCATCATCATTAGTTGGGTTACTCCATTTATTTTGATGGCGTATTTGAGTGCGACCAAATCCAACCATCCACATCTTCTTGAGCGACCTGTAGTTGCGCCAAATTCATTTCCTACTCTACCCATGGTTTCGCCATCNTCATCAAAAAGTTCGGTTGGAAAAGGACCACTTCCGACTCGAGTGGTATAGGCTTTAAAAATTCCAAAGACATCTTTGATTTTATTTGGNGCAACACCCAAACCTGTACAAGCACCAGCTGCTGTGGTTGTGGATGAGGTTACGAAAGGATAGGTTCCAAAATCAANGTCCAAAAGAGATCCTTGGGCTCCTTCTGCTAATATTTTTTTACCAGCTTTTTGAGCTTGNTGTAAATANTGTTCACTGTCTACCATTTTGAATTTTCTGAGTGCATCAATACTTTTTAAAAATTCACTTTCCATTTCCTCAAGATTNTACTCTATAATGGCGTCAAAATTTTTGAGGATCTCTAAATGCTTATTGGNTAACTTTTGAAACTTTTCATCCCAATTTGAAGCAAATATATCTCCNACTCGAATNCCATTGCGCCCGGTTTTGTCCATATAGGTGGGTCCTATTCCCTTTAATGTCGAGCCAATTTTNGCCTTTCCTTTAGAGGCCTCAGAAGCAGCGTCCAGAAGTCGGTGGGTGGGAAGGATCAGATGGGCTTTTTTGGAAATCAATAACTTTTCATCAAAATTGATGTGGTAAGGTGCTAAGTTTTCGATTTCCTGCATAAAAATCACGGGATCAATCACCACTCCATTTCCGATTAAGTTTACTGCTTTTGGGTGAAAAATTCCCGAAGGTATGGTATGTAAAACATGCTTGTTTCCCTCAAACTCCAATGTATGACCAGCGTTTGGTCCTCCTTGAAATCTAGCGATAATATCGTATGAGGAGGTTAATACATCCACAATTTTCCCTTTCCCTTCGTCACCCCACTGGAGTCCGAGTAGTAAATCTACCGTCATGCTTTTTTAGGATTTAGTTTTTTTTTTAGTGCCGTAAAAATATAAAGAATGCTTGTGTATATCAACATCAAAGACCTCTTCTATGGTTTTTTTTATTTGCTGAATTCTCGGGTCACAAAACTCTTTTACTTCTCCGCTATCAGTAAGTATAATATGGTCGTGTTGGTGATCAAAATATGATTTTTCGTATTGCGCCTGTCCGCTTCCAAATTGATGCTTTCGNACAAGACCACAATCCAATAAAAGTTCAATGGTATTGTATAAAGTAGCTCTGCTTACTCTATAGTTTTTGTTTTTCATTTTAATGTAAAGCGATTCGATATCAAAATGCTCTTTACTGTCGTAGATTTCGAAGAGTATAGCAAAACGTTCAGGTGTTTTGCGATGCCCTTGCTGGTCTAAGAAGTTGATAAAAACATCTTTTACAACTTCTTGATTTGATTTATTTGCAACCATAGTGCTACAAAGATAGTTATAAAGAGTTACTCGCGAACAATTTTATCGATACCGTTCACTTTTGACAAGGTCATGACCAGCTTATCTAAAATTGTTTTGTTTTGAACAGTGAGTTGAATCATTCCNGTGAAGAANTGATCTTCAGAATCAAAATTGATTTTATTAATATTGACATTTTTGGTATTGGAAATCATACGCGTGACTTCATTGACCAACCCTTTTCGATCAATCCCACTTAATTTCAGTACTNCTGTAAACTCATCGGATGAGGAATCAATCCATTTGGCTGGGATGACACGGTAAGCAAAGTTTGATTGTAAGGTAAGTGCATTNGGNCATTCTTTATGATGGACTTTTACCCCTTCGTTTACAGTNATAAATCCAAATACTGCATCACCTGGAATTGGGNTGCAACAGCTGGCAAAGCTATGAGCTAAGGGTTCCTTTTCTTTTCCGAAAACAAGTTGNTCGAATTTCTCTGTGATTTCNTTTGAAGGATTGGAGTTGCTTTTTTTATTTGATTTAACCCGACGTTTGAAGAAGTTGAGAACGGAGTTTTGATAATCGCTTGCAAATTCTTTGAGTTGCTTATTGTCTAGGGTNCCAATGCCNATTCTATAAAATAAATCTTGGCTGCTTTCGAACTTAAAATAATTGAGCATTTTCTGAATGGTATTATCATTCATNTTTATTTTAAGTTGTTTNAGCTTCCTTCTNAGCATCTCTTTACCCTCTTCTGCTCTTATTTTCTTTTCTTCATTGAGGGANGACTTAATAATAGAACGNGCACGAGAGGTTACTACAAAGTCGAGCCAGTTTTTGGAAGGNTTGATANTGTCTGANGTGATNACNTCAATTTGATCTCCACTTTGNAGTTCTTTACTCAGNGGGACTAAACGATCATTGACTCGGATCCCACGTGTTTTCTTTCCAATATCGGTATGGATTGCAAAAGCGAAGTCAAGTGCAGTAGCTCCTTGTGGAAGTGATTTTAAATCTCCTTNGGGGGTAAACACAAAAATTTCTTTAGCATAAAGATTGAGTTTAAAATCTTCAACAAAATCNACAGCATTCCCAGAATTGTTTTCCAATACCTCTTGCAATCGGTTCAGCCAACTTTCAATACCAATATCTTTTTGATTTCCTTGTTTGTACTTGTAATGAGCGGCATACCCTTTTTCAGCGATTTCATGCATTCGTTCAGAACGAATCTGAATCTCTATCCATTTGTTTTGAGGCCCCATAACCGTGATGTGGAGGGCTTCGTATCCGTTTGATTTGGGTGCAGAAATCCAATCGCGCAGNCGTGTAGGNTTAGGAGTGAAATGATCGGTTACTATAGAATAAANTTTCCAAGCTAAAAGTTTTTCTTTTGNCCGAGTACTCTTAAATACGATCCGCATAGCAAATTTGTCGAAAACCTTNTCAAAAGGGATGTTTTGGGTAAGCATTTTTCGATGAATCGAATATATGGACTTGCTTCTNCCTTTTATAANGTACTTAAGACGCTCCTTATCTAATTNATNAGAAAGAAATTTCGAAAAGGTTTTGATGTATTCCTCTTGAGCTTCGTAGCTTTCCTCAATCTTACTTTTGATGGATTGATAGCGCTGAGGTTCAGTATATNTTAAACTCAGGTCTTCCAANTCTGTTTTNACGTTATACAAGCCGATTCGGTGNGCCAAAGGNGCGTAGATGTAGAGCGTTTCTGATGCNATTTTAACTTGCTTGTATTCAGGCATGGCATCCATAGTTTGCATATTGTGCAAACGATCAGCNATTTTAATAATGATGACTCGAACATCATCATTTAAAGTCAACAACATTTTTCTAAAATTCTCTGCCTGAAGAGAAATATTTTTATCTTTTTTNAGACTTGAAATTTTAGTNAAGCCATGAACAATTTTGGCAACTGTATTTCCAAGANGTCGTTCGATATCTTCTAGAGTAAATTGAGTATCTTCGACTACATCATGCAGAAGTGCAGCACAAATGGAAGTAGCATCCAGACCGATTTGTTGGGCGACTATTTTAGCGACATTAATGGGATGGAAAATGTAAGCCTCTCCAGATTTTCTTCTCTGGTCGCTATGAGCCTCNACTGCAGTGTCAAAAGCTAGGCGAATCATCTTTTTNTCTTTTTCGCTTAGTGTTTGATAGCTGATACGGAGCAGTTCTTTATACTGCTTGGCAATTTCTTTGTTTTCTAATTCTTCGTCAACAATCATTTAAGTAGTAATATACTAAAGATTTTAATGCGTCTGCTAATCAATTTTTTTTCTTCTAGCTTGATATATCAAAATCCCTGCCGAAACAGATAAATTTAATGAATCTACTTTTGACGACATAGGAATAATTAAATGTTGATGTGAGGCCTCAAGCCAATTTGTATTTAGGCCAGTACTTTCAGTTCCCATTACCAAGGCGCAGGGTGTTTTGTAATCAAATTCGTCATAAGCAAGTGCATCGGGCTGGAGTGCTGCGGCAGCAATAAAATATTCATTGTCATTTAAATAGGTGATGACTTCCTGAGAAGTTCCGATTGCAGTCGGTAAAGCAAAAAGACAACCCAAACTGGAGCGGATACTGTTTGGGTTGTAAAAATCTGTTTTGGGATTAGCGATGATGACTCCATCAAAATCTGCCGCTGCCGCTGTTCGGTATAAAGCCCCAATGTTTCCTGGCTTTTCAGGCGCTTCAATAACTAAGATTAGAGCATTTTTCTTTAATTTAAATTTGCTTAAGCTGTGGTTTTTTGATTCTGCAATTGCCATGACCTTTTCTGAGCCTGAGCGAAAACTGATTTGTTCAAAAATACTAGTGGAAACTAAAAAAAGATCTGCATCACTCAATCTAGTTGTGAGGACCTGAAATTCAGATACAAATCCTTCCTCTATAAAAAGACCAGTAATCTTGTAATTTCCTGCAATAGCTTTTTCAAGCTCACGCATACCTTCGATAACAAACACGCCTTGTTTTTTACGCTCTCTTGACTTTTGAGAAAGCAGTCTTAGGCGTTTGATTTCTGGATTTTTACTACTTGATAAATATTTCACTGAAATAAAGGTGTTTGATATCGAATACTCTAACAAAGAAATGAATAAAATTATTCGGGTGCTAATTCTCCTTCCAAAGTATGAGCTACTACCATACCCACCATGGCATTGTAACTTAGAATTCCCTTTGGTTGTCCATTCGCCTTCAAATAAGAATCATAGCCTTTTTTAAAATAGGGTTCAAAAGGATTTTGGAATTTTTTCCAAAAATCAGAAAGCTGTTGAAAATTCTTTAAAACCCCAGGCCTTAATCTTAAAAGTTGATTTTTTGCTTTTTCTGGATTGGCTTTATAAAGCTCAGAATAGCAATAGCGAAGGGCAAAGCTATAGCCAGAAAATTGTATAAAAGGATCTGAATGAAAAGCACAGCTGTAATAGGCTATAAAATTGGCTTCTGATTCAGATGCAATTCCCAATTGATGAGCCATTTCATGTGCAGCAGTTGTGATGTAGTTTAATTTAGGTATTTTTCTATTGACTTGAGATTCTAGGGTTAAGGGATTGAGATAGCCCGCGAAACCCATATAACTAAGCACTGTATTCCAGAGTGAGTTTTTTAAATAAGGTTGGGTCTTAAAATCAGCCAGTTTGAAGTGGAAATTTGATTGTAGTTGTTCTTTGATTTCCGTTTTTGAGTAGGGGATTTGAACAGCAACACTATCATAGGGAGTAAGGCTTTGATGGAGATTGTTGGTAGATTCAATTATGGATTTTAACGTCTCCTCCAATTGATCTTCATTGTATTCCAAATTGTAATTTAATTTTTCATTTAAGGGGATTCGATAATAATTGAGACCCCAAAGCAAATGAAAGCATAAACTCAACAGAGAGGCAACAGCAATAGTATTTACAATTAAAGTCCGAGCTTTTAGTTTTCTTTTTAAAAGCTGTATTAAACTCCATATGATATAAACTCCAGCAAGTCCATAAGCCAGATCACCAAATGAAAAGGGTAAAGCTGAAAAGAAAAATCGCTGCAGCTTAAAAAGTAGTGGATATACTTTTTGACTGTAAATTTGTTCTATCCAGAGGGACTGATTTTTAATCAGATGAATGCTTAACCACTGGACAGGTAATAAGAAAATGAGTACCCACTTGGTCTTATTCATTTGTTTAAAGGGATTTAGTTTATTTAAATTAAGAAACTAAAATTTCAAGTACAATCTAAAATAAAAAGGGAAGCAATTGCTTCCCTTAATGTTGTATTAATCGACGCTTACGACTTCGATTTCGAAAATTAAATCTGATTGGGGAGGAATTCCTTGACCACCATTTGCTCCATAAGCTAAAGTATAGGGGAGGAATAGAGTAGCTTGGTCCCCTTGACTAAGTAATCGAAGTCCTTCTTTAAAACCTTCTATCATGCTATCTTCTGGTCCAACAGCAGCTTGAATTGGATTGTATTGATTGGCATTTTTGCGTTGGATATTGACTTGGTCATTAGCTTCTGCAATTTCGAGTTTGCTGGTTTCAAGTAAGGTGCCGTCAACAAAATATACTGCGTAATGAACGGTAGCCTTATTGGTTGATTTTACCGCAGCTCCGCTTCCTTTTGTGGTTATTCGGTACTGAAGTCCTGATTTAGTAGTAGTTGCAGTGCTTTTTAGAGCATCAAATTTTGAAACATTTGTNTCTTTAATNGCGTTGAGTTTAGCCTCTCGTTCTTTAGCAATAATTTCTTTTTGATCGAAGTAAGTAACAAATACATCAGGGGCATCAAATTGTTTAGCCTCTTTTCCTTTTCTTATGATGACAACTTCTTCAATTTGGTCATNTTGCTGTATGCTATCTACCACTTCTTGTCCCGATATAACCTCTCCAAATACGGAGTGTTTTCCGTCCAGCCAAGGCGAAGCTTTATGAGTGATAAAAAATTGACTGCCATTGGTTCCAGGTCCTGCATTGGCCATAGATAGTACACCAGGTCCTTTGTGAGTCAAATCACTAAATTCATCATCAAATTGATATCCGGGTCCACCAGAACCTGTTCCGGTAGGGTCTCCTCCTTGAATCATAAAATCAGGGATGACTCGATGAAATTTGATACCGTTGTAATATTTTTTTGATTTAAATTCTTCGCTGACTTTAGGATTTTTACCCTCGCTTAATGAGACAAAATTCGCAACTGTTATGGGAGCTTTGTCATAGGCCAGCTTTAAGAGTATGGATCCTTTGTTGGTTTGTATATCAGCATACAGTCCAGACTCCAAGTCTGGGTGCTGTGTTTTACATCCTAAGATGAATACGGTTGCAAGTATGGGTAATAAAATTTTTTTCATGTGATGATTTTTGGAAATTATTATTGATTAAGGGCGATTTAAACGTTCGATTGTAAAACGGAGTGGCTGGTTGATTCCTATTTTATCTCCATCTCCTTGGTAACTGTAACAAAGGTAGGAAGGAAAAAGAAATACCACAACTTCATTGGGTTTCATCATTCTTAAAGCTACTCTCAGGGCTGGTAAGAGTTCTTCTTCGTCTATGGCGTATTCTACAATTCCCAGGTTATCTTTATCGTAGATGATGTTTTGGTTTAAATCTTCAATTTTATATTGAAAGTAAACTAGATCACCCTTGACAGGTAGAGGAGCATTGGTTGCAGCTTTTTTTACGTAAGCATAGAGAAAGCCAGCTTCAGATTTTCGAAAATCCAAAAGACTATCCCTTTCTGCACTTTCGACCAACAGTTGTTCTTCTTGTAAGAGTAATTGTTTGTTCCTTTGTGCAGAACTGTTTAAAAACAGTGTCCTTTCTTTATTTAGCGGAGCACGGGGTTCTATCTGTGCGCATGAGAAAAAGCATATTGAAAACACTAAAACTCCAATTGTTTTCATTCTCTTAAAATTGGTTTGCAATTTCAGCAACTGCTGTTTTGAAGCGTTGTACTGTTTGGTTCATAGAATCTTTAGACATACCTCCAGCAGCATTGTGATGTCCTCCTCCTTCAAAGTAGGTTCTTGCAAATTCATTGACAGAAAACGAACCCTTAGAACGGAATGACATTTTGATTTTTCCCTCTTTTTCATTTTCAATCATAATGCAGGCAAATTGAACTCCTTCTAAACTTAGACCATAATTGACAAAACCCTCCGTATCCCCTTTTTGATAGTCACAGGAGTTGAGTTCTGCTTGCGTTAAGGTGATGTATACAATAGGAAGAGATTCGATTTGATTGAGGTTGGACAACGCAATTCCCAGCAGTTTTAATCTGTTAAATGAAGAACTATCATAGATGTTTTGATGTATGGCTGTTCCGTCTGCGCCGCTTTCTACAAGCTGTGCAATAGCTTTATGAGTTTCTGCTGTGGTAGAGGGGTATCTGAATGAGCCTGTGTCAGTCATAATACCTGTATACAAGCAACTTGCTATTTCCGGTGAAAACCCCCTTGAATTCAGTTCAGCAATAAGACGGTAAATCATTTCACAAGTTGAGCTCATTTGGGGATCAGAATACATCAATTCTGCATAATCCTCAGGCGACTCGTGATGATCAATCATGACCTTTTCTGCTTTGGAGGCTGAAACTAGAACACCCAAAGCGTCGATCCGACTTAAAGCATTAAAATCTAGTGTGAATATAAGGTCAGCCTCTTCGATTTTTTTCTCTGCAAGTTCTTTTTTTTGATTGTAAATCAGAATTTGCTCTTGACCTGGCATCCAGTTTAAAAATTTAGGATAATCATTAGGTGAAATGATGAGCGCTTCATGATTTTCATTTTGGAGAAAGTGCATCCAAGCCAAAGTACTACCCAAGGCATCTCCATCTGGGTTTTTATGTGGAATGATTACTGTCTTTTTTGGGGTTTGAAGACGTTGCTCAAGTGCTGTTATAAAGTCTTTTTCCATGCTGCTGCTAAGATACCATTTTCACTTAAGTCAGCCCTTCTACTCAATTTATTTTTTCATATTACAGAACTTTAACAGAATTATATTTCCCTTTAAATTTCATTTAGTAATTTTGGCGCAAATAAAAAAAATGGCTACTAAAACATTAATGATGATAAAGCCCGATGCAGTTGAGAACGGGCACATTGGAAATATTCTTGAAAAAGTAACTTCAGCTGGTTTTAAAATCAAAGCACTAAAATTGACTCAGCTTACTAAAAGTGATGCCGAGGCTTTTTATGAGGTTCATAATGAGCGTCCTTTTTTTGGTGAATTGGTCAGTTTTATGACACGTGGGCCTATTGTCGCTGCTTTATTGGAAAAAGAAAATGCTGTAAGTGATTTCAGAACCTTGATTGGTGCGACAAATCCTGCTGAAGCAGCTGAGGGGACCCTTAGAAAGCTATATGCTACCTCCATGGGCGAAAATGCAGTTCACGGTTCTGATAGTGATGAAAATGCATCTATCGAAGCAGCCTTTCATTTTTCGCAAAGAGAGTGCTTCTAGATTAAAGCAATTTTTTGGACATAATTTCCTTCTAAATGCTCATTGATGCGTTTGACTAAATCGTCCAATCCATAACTCAATTCCATTTTTAGTGGAGCAGAATGGAGGGTTACATAGAGGGTGTTGTGTGAAAATCTAACTTCATCTGTATAACTGGCTATGTGTTCTCCCATGGTTTCTGCCCATGCATTACATATTCTAATTTGCTGAACACCTTTTTTAAGTGGCTTTTGGGCAATAATATCCTTTAAAACAGATTTGATGGGCTTGGGTTCGTATTTGTCTTTTGGATTACTCATTAAATTCTAGAGATTTGCTCGTTAGAGGTCTTTTGTAGAAAAAACTTCGGTCTTGATGAAATAGGACAAGCTTCTGAGAATCCAATTGTTTGATTGTTTTTTCCCACACATTCCAGGGAGAATTAAATTGAATTTTAAAAGTACCATTATCTTCTNTAATTTCAAATGGTATACTGCTTTCAGAGGTTAAAAAACTTCCATCGAGTTGANGNGCTACTTTTTTATAAATTCCCTTGCCNTNTTTCATTGAATAAAAGTCATAAAGCGGATNGGATTGTTTGTTTTGGAAAGTCTCATTTTCCTGCTTCACAAAATCAATTTCCCAATATCCGTTCAGTTGATTTAACTCAAGCTTNGAANTNTTTNGGCAAGCAGATAAAACGACAAACGATAAAAGTAGAATNCCTTTTTTCAAAACTTATAATTTAAAAATTTCATAGCTTGCTTTTGTGTTTTCTAAGGCATTCAATGTTCGGTCCTCGTGAGTATCNGTTATGAATATTTGACCAAAGTCATTTTGATCNACTAAAGCAATAATTTGAGACACTCTCTTTTGATCTAATTTGTCAAAAGCATCGTCAAGTAATAAAATTGGTGCACCCCCAGTCTGTGACTTTAAAAAGTCAAATTGTGCTAATTTAAGGGCTACTAGAAATGTTTTTTGTTGNCCTTGACTACCAAACTTTTTAATGGGNTGACCGTCTTTTAAAAACAAAATATCATCCTTGTGAATTCCCACACTGGTATATTGAATCATCCGATCTTTAGCTAAACTAGACTTTAGCATGTCTTGGTGATCTGCATCATTGAGTTGACTCTCGTATTCAAGATTGACAAATTCGTGCTGTCCGCTGATTTCTTGATAGCATGATTTAAAAATGGGAATAAAAGCTTCCATAAATTCTTTACGACCCTGATAGATCGGAGTACTTCGTTCTACTAATTGCGCATTGTAAATTTCAAGCGTATCCTGATCAAAAGTTTGATTTATGGCAAAATATTTTAGCAATGCATTCCGCTGTGAAAGTATCTTGGTATATTCCATTAGATGCTGTAAAAAGACTTTATCTGTTTGCCCTATCACTCCATCTATAAATTTTCTTCTTGTGCTGCTTCCCTCCGATATCAGGTCACGATCTGAAGGTGATATGATGACCGTTGGGATTAAACCGATATGATCAGCAAGTTTTTCGTAGACCTTCCCATTGCGTTTCACTATTTTTTTCTGTCCTTTTTTTAGACTACAAATAATTTTTTCTTCCCGTTCTTCTTTTTCAAACCTACCTTCAATAGCAAAAAACTCCTGTCCAAATTGGATGTTTTGCACTGCGATAGGATTAAAGTAGCTTTTTCCTAGGGCAAGATGGTAAATTGCATCTAAAACGGTAGACTTTCCTACTCCATTATCTCCAACAAAGCAATTAATCTTTGGATTGAGTTCAAAAGTTCTAGAACTGATATTCTTGTATTGAGTAAGGATGAGTTGTTTTAAAAGCATGAATTGCAAAAATAATAACTTAGATGCTAGCTTTAAGCTTTTTGAATTAGAATAAAAAGACTANTTTTACGCGCTAAAAATAAGTNACCATGGCAACATACAAAAAACGAGGGGCAAAAAAATCTATCTCTCCAAGCAAGGAGAATGAAGCTGNCCANGAAAGTACAACCGCAGAGGTATTTGAAACACTAGATACNACGGCCAACAAAACAGAAGAGTGGGTTGTCAAATACCAAAACTTTATTNTAGGTATCATTGGAGTCGTGGCTATAGGTGTCTTGGGNTATCTTGGGTACAAGAATTTTGTAGTAGAGCCTAAAGCTCANGAGGCNGTAAGTGAACTAAATCAAGCGCAGTATTATTTTGAATTGGCTGTGAANAGTATNGAGTCTGATTCACTCTATAGAAGAGCCTTAAATGGGGGAGAAGGGAAGTATGGTTTTTTAGATATCATTGAAAACTACAAAGGAACACCCGCTGCAAAACTGGCTACGTATAGCGCAGGGATGGCTTATCTCAATTTAAAAGAATACGAAAATGCAATAACTTATCTAGATCAATTTAAGGCTGACGATATTTTATTAAGTGCNTTAGCAAAAGGCGCNATTGGAGATGCTTTTGCACAACTAGGCCANATAGATGATGCATATGACTACTACATCCAAGCCTCAAAGGTGAGTGAAAANATGTATTCTACTCCTAAATACCTNTACAAAGCAGCCATNTTGGGAGCTGAAAATGGTAAAATCAAACAAGCGATTTCCTTTTTAGAGAGAATTGAAAAAGAATTTCCTAAAGCTGAAGAGGCTAAATGGGTTGCTGTCCAAAAGGGTAAACTTGAACACATGAATCCCTAAAGACATGGCAACTGCCAATCTTTCTGCTTACGANTTCAATGCTGTTCCTGATGGAAGCCCTTTTACNATNCATATTGTAGTTTCNCAGTGGAATGATGAAATTACAAAAGCCCTATGTGACGGAGCTGTAGCAACTTTANAGCAGCACGGAGTAAAAAGTNCAAATATNACAATTTGGGAGGTNCCAGGAAGTTTTGAATTGATATACGGTTCCAAAAAAGCNCAAGCTTCAAAACCCGATGCCGTAATCGCCATAGGAAGTNTNATCAANGGGGAGACCATGCACTTTGATTTTGTATGCCAAGCAGTCTCACAAGGAATTAAAGACTTGAATGTGCTNTCTGACNTACCCGTAGTTTTTTGTGTGTTGACAGACNACACTTTTNAACAAGCAAAAGACCGAAGNGGTGGAAAGCATGGAAACAAAGGAACGGAAGCAGCAGTTGCTGCTTTGCAGATGAGTCAACTTCGAGCGGCTCAATAAAAGAACTTTCTCGGGTCTGGATGACGACATTTTCATCCCTTTCTTGTATTTTTGAGTTATGTTAAAGTCCAGTTTATTTAAGCTAAGAAAAAACCGTAGGTATAATTATACCCCTCGATATTACAAAGGCAAGGAGGAGGGCAATCCCTACGATTTTGATTCTAAGTTTTCAAAATATCGAGATACATACAACAGCAACGACTTCGGTCAGCAGTGGAAAGAGGCGCGTATGCAAATGCGTACTCGGAAGAACAGGTCCCTATCCTTGCGTTTACTCATTATAATTTTANCTCTCGTTTTTTTAGCACTCTATATTTTGGATTTTGACCTTAGCCTTTTTATGTTGCAAAATTAATGTCTGCTAAAATCTCGCTCTTACCGGACCATGTTGCCAATCAAATTGCAGCAGGTGAAGTTATTCAAAGACCTGCTTCTGTGGTTAAAGAGTTACTTGAAAATGCTGTTGATGCCCAATCTTCAAATATTCAGTTGGTCATAAAGAATGCAGGGAAAACCTTGGTCCAGGTGATCGATGATGGACAAGGNATGAGCAATACTGACCTTNGTTTGGCCTTTGAACGGCACGCNACCTCTAAAATTAATATAGCTGAGGACTTATTNGCACTAACCACCAAGGGATTTCGAGGCGAAGCATTGGCNTCCATTGCAGCTATCGCACATGTTGAAACACATACTCGAACTGAAGATGATGAGGTTTCCCATTGTTTAANAATTGANGGNAGTAANGTAGTCGATCAATCCTTATCCACCCAACCCANAGGCACATCAATAGCTGTAAAAAGCCTTTTTTACAATATTCCAGCAAGAAGAAATTTTCTAAAATCTGATCAGGTAGAACTGCGCCATGTAATCGACGAATTTCATCGAGTGGCACTTGCTCACCCTGAAATCAAATTTCAGTTTTATAATAANGGGAGCGAATTGTTTGATCTGCCTGTTTCGGGAGNTAAAAAGCGTATCNCTANTGTATTCGGCTCGAAATGGNAGTCCCAGTTGGTTCCTGTAGAGGAAAAAACCTCACTAGCTGAAATCAAAGGATTTGCTGTTAAACCAGAATTTGCNAAGAAGACAAGNGGGCAGCAATTTTTTTTCGTCAACAATCGATTTATTAAAAGTNCATTTCTACACCATGCAGTTAGTGCTGCATTCGAGGGACTTTTAAGGCCAGGGTATCAGCCAGGTTATTTTTTGTATTTGACTGTAGANCCTAAAACTATTGATATTAANATTCACCCTACCAAGACTGAGGTTAAATTTGAAGAAGAGCAAAGTTTGTACGCCATATTAAGGGCAGCTGTAAAACACAGCCTTGGAATTTTTCAGGTAATGCCTACCCTTGATTTTGAGCAGAACGCTTCTATGGAAGTTCCCTATTCTTTCAAGGATAAGACCGCAGTGCCACCACCTATTGAAGTTGATTCTAACTTTAATCCTTTTAAAAGTGAGGGTAATTCCAGATTGACCTCATCGAAAAAAGACCCACAGTGGGAAGGGCTCTATTCTGGTTTGCAAGCTGAAGAAATTACTTCTATCACCCCCCCTCAAGAGTCCTTGATGGAGGTTTCAGAAGCCCCCAGAGTTTTTCANTTGTTNTCAAAGTATATTGTTTGTCCGTTAAAAACACATATGTTAGTTATTGACCAGNGGAGGGCACATCAGCGTGTTTTATACGAGCGATNTTTAAATGCGATAACCAATAAAAAAGGAGTAAGTCAACAGTTGCTTTTTCCNATGGAGGTAGAGTTGAATCCTCNGCAACTTGAACAGTTTTCTCATATTGAGGGAGCACTGGAAATGTTGGGTTTTCAATTGGTGCTANAAGANAATAAGTTACACGTCAAAGGNGCACCAGACCATTGTCCTGCAGCTAAAATTGAAGGAGTTATCGNATCTCTTCTAAGCGAGCAACAGGAAGAATCAAGTTTGGAACATTTTAGCCATGCTGACCAGGTNGCGAAAACCATGGCAAGGAGCCTAGCGATAAAGTCTGGGGAGCTATTNGACTCCAAAGAGCAGCAAGCCTTACTTGACGATTTTTTTGGCTGTAAGGAAACGGCTGTATCCCCATTTAATCGTCAGATTTTTATTACTTTAGAAAAGACAGAGATNGAACAAAAGCTGAATTAATGCGAAANATCACAGACACCGTAAAACANCTTTTAATCATCAATGTAATTTTTTTCATTGCAACNATTTCTCTGGGCGATATTGTTTTTGATTTATTTGCGCTTCATTATCCCTCCAACCCGAAATTTCAATTTTGGCANCCCTTAACCCATATGTTCATGCATGGAGANTTGGGACATATATTTTTTAATATGTTTGCCCTNTANATGTTTGGGATTCCTATCGAACAAATGTGGGGCCGGAATAANTTTATNTTCTTTTACCTCTCCACAGGTTTTGGAGCTGCGGCTTTACAGCTGGGCTTATATTATTTTCAAGTCAATGAGGTTTCTGAATTGCTCGTTGCTCAGGGTCAAACAGGGAGTCAAATCGCAACATTTTTTGAGAGTCGTGACTTATCATANGCATTGATTGAAGAGGTCGGACGCGATAATTTACTCAAAGGTTTATCTGCATATAACGCCGTAATGGTNGGAGCATCTGGAGCGCTATATGGCGTTTTAGTTGCTTTTGCTTTTTTATTTCCTAACGCTCGCTTGATGTTATTGTTCCCGCCCATACCAATTAAGGCTAAAGTACTGGTTCCACTGCTTATTTTGGGAGATTTATTTTTTGGATTCACTTCTTATTCTATCGGCCCCATAGCTCATTTTGCNCATGTGGGAGGNGCAATCACNGGCTTGATTATGATGTGGTACTGGAAAAAAACTCAATTTGATNAAAACCGCTGGAATTAATGAATTTTCAAGACCAACTNCGGTATCGTTTGCAGCAAATGAANGAGGCTGAAAAGCTAATTCTTGTCAATGTTATTTGNTTTNTTTTNCCCTTGTTCTTAAAGACCATCTTATATCTATTTAACATTCCTTCAGATGTTATGATAGGTTGGTTTGAATTGTCAGCAGAATGGAGTGATTTGCTTTTTAAGCCNTGGACTATCNTTACTTATAGCTTTATGCATTCTGGATTTTTTCATCTTTTTTGGAANATGTATCTCTTGTATTTTGCTTCTCGTTTGTTTCTCAATTTATTTTCATCNAGGACATTTTTCAACGTATATTTTTTAGGTGTATTTTTAGGAGGGCTNACCTTTATGTTGAGNTATACAGTGTTTCCCGCNTTTCAATATGCATCTCCAATTATGGTGGGNGCCTCTGCTGGGGTAATGGCAGTCTTGATTTTTATGGCGACCTATTCCCCTGACGTGGAGGTAAGGATCATATTTNTTAATGTTAAACTCCGTTATTTAGGTATTGCCTTTGTGCTATTAGACGTGATTCAAATTCCTTACGGGAATGCTGGAGGTCATTTAGCCCACCTTGGTGGTGCTGCACTGGGTTATTTTTATGTAAGGCGTTTGGATCAAGGAGTGGATATAGGTTTGCCATTTGAAAATTTTACAAATCGAGTGTTAAATCTGTTTAAAAAGCAGNCCAACCTTAAAACAGTCTACAAAAGTAAATCCAGCTCCAATANGAAAAAGAAAGAAACTAGCCAGGANATAGATCAAAATAAAATTGATGNTATACTGGATAAGATTAGTAAATCAGGCTACGATAGCCTTACTCAAAAAGAAAAGGACTTCCTTTTCCAGGCNGGAAAAAAGAAATAGGTGAGTAGAAAAGCTACAAAGAGATCGTTTTTATTTAAGATACTCCTNATCTTAAACATATTTTTTTTAGTCCTCCAACTTGTCAGTATGAATGTTATGGGNGGGTTTATNAAAATTCCACTTCTTACCCTTCTCGTCCCCTTGTTAAGTATGATTAATCTCGTATTTTTTCTGATTTGGCTGTTGCGTTTTCAGTGGCCAGCATTACTTTTTATAGCAGTATTGGCAATTAGTTTGCAAGAATGGAAATTACTATATCAATTTGAGAATAGTGGGATTACCACCTCTAAAGGGTTGCATGTGATGAGTTATAATGTACGTTCGTTTAACCGCTTTGAATGGCTTAAACATGATGACGTTTCAAGTTCAATCGAAAGTTTTATAAACGAGTCAAAAGCTGATCTAATTTGCTTTCAAGAGTTTTCAAAAGAAGAAGCACCAGAGTTCAATGATTACCCCTATCAAGTTTTTAAGCCCTATGTAAATGGTGGTAAAATCGGGTCTTCGATTATTTCCAAATATCCCTTAGTGAATTCTAAATTAATATCATTTGAAGGTTCTCAAAACGGAGGAATGCAAAGTGATTTGATTTGGAAGAAGGACACTTTGAGGTTTTACAATCTTCATTTTGAATCTTTTCGACTTAATCGATCGGATAGTTTGATCAGTTCTAATTATTCAGAAAAGATTAGAAGAAAATTACAAGCTGTTTTTGAAATCCAAAGCAATCAAGTTAGTCAATTTAATACCCTTAGTCAGTCCAATTCCTATCCAGAAGTTATATGCACTGATCTCAATAATAATGCATTTTCAGAATCCTATAAGTTATTGAGTAAGACTCGTGTTGATAGTTTTACAGAAGCGGGTACTGGACTTGGTACCACCTACTATTTTTCCAGTCTGCCCCTTCGAATAGATTTTATATTCACCTCCAAAACTCTAAGAGTAATTGATTACAAGACTCACGAGGTTAAATTATCCGATCATAGGCCAATCTCAGCAAAACTAAGCAAGGGTTAAATTTTAAGGGAATGCTTTTGAAGGTAATTTAAAGTGTCAGGTCCTAAATTGAAAAGTAGATCAATGATGCTTAGGTTGGGTATGAACCCATTTTTTTCTTCAAAAACTTGTCTGTAAGGTTCAAAATTAATTTGCACACTTTTTTTAGCATTTACTAGGTCATCCATTCGCCGGTGAGTATCCTTCTTCCATTCTACAATTTTATAAGACATAGAAAACTCGATCAATTCCATTATTTTATTTAGCAAGTCGAGATTGAATTGCATAAGATGCGTTACTTCCTCTTTGTAAAGTGAGATTAAATCTGCTTCGTAAAATTCAAAGTAAGGAGAAGATCGATAGGCAGAACATATTGATTTCCAATGTTGCTTTTGCCATGCGGTTGTTTTTGTAATTTGTACTTCCTCTTCTTTTTGATGCGACTTACTTTTGTTGTGAACAATAGGTAAGGTTAATTTAAGTTTTCCGTTTGCTCCGTAGATTTCAGTTCGATTTCTAAAGGTCTGCTTCTGGAAATGGGTGTCTCTAACAAAATAAGGCTGTTTTTGAGCTATAATCCAGCTGCAATAATGAATATTGGGGAGATATGCCGGACACACTACAGCGGTCATGCTGCTTTTTTATTTTTCCTTCTGCGGTAAAAAACAAAACCCTGCCAAATGACAATTACACCAGCAAAATATGGAAAATAGGAGAGGCGCTCGCCAGGACCATCAACCGTGGTAAATACCCTGTCCCAACGAATAGTCCAGTTTTTAATTCCATCATTGATTCCCTTAATGCTAAACCAAATAAAAATAGGTTTACCTACAATATGATCATCTGGAACGAATCCCCAGAACCTACTATCTTCTGATCGGTGTCTGTTGTCGCCCATCATCCAATAATAATCTTTTTTAAAGGTATATCTAGTACTGGCTTTTCCATTAATTAAGATCTCCNTAGGTGTTGTTTCTAGGTCGTTTAACTCGTAGTCTGTGATTATTTTTTTGTAAAGAGGTAGGTTGTCTTTGTTGAGGTCTACAGTCATTCCTCTTTTGGGAATCAGTAGGGGTCCAAAGTTATCCTCGTTCCAGTCGTAGGGAATTTTATTTGGGAAAAACGTTTCATTTGGAACTTTGTCTGTACTGATTCGTCGAACAACACTATCGATCCCTGAAATGGCTTTTAATTTTTCTGCCTCATCAAGGGTCAAGACCATGTCTTTTTTAGCTTCGAGCAATTCACTAACACGCAGCCCTAATTTTCTTACAAGATCAGTTGGTAGTCCCTTTGACTCAGTGATCACCACAAAGTTATCAATGGTATTTCCCGACCGTCCAACGATGAAGGGTATTAACTCTCTATAACTATTTTCAGTAATATTTTCAATCTTATACCTTCTGTAAAACGACTCAAAGCCCTCAGCTAATAAATTTCTAGAGGAGACTCCTTTTTGTGCATAGGCACTATGGCTAAATTGTATTCTTGCCCTGCTAGAATAGTTGTTTTTTTCTCCATTGGTGTGCACCAGTCCGTTGATGATTTCAAGAGTATCTCCAGGAATACCGACACAACGTTTCACATAGTTTGATTTTTTATCTATGGGCTTATCCACTCTTTTTTCTTTTACAAAAAACTGACGTACAGTGTCGGCTGGCCAACTGAAAACTACAATATCATTGCGTTTTATTTTTTGTAAAGCAGGCAATCTGAAATAAGGGAGTTGAGGTTTTTTGAGATAAGAGCGTACTTTAAGTACAGGTATGGTATCGTGAACCATAGGAACAGAAACCGCTGTCATAGGCGTACGTGCGCCGTAATGAAATTTACTTACAAAAAGAAAATCACCAATAAGAAGTGATTTTTCCAAAGAACCTGTTGGTATGATATAGGGTTGAATAAAATAATTGTGTACGATGGTCGCAGCAACTATAGCGAAAAGAATAGAACTTACGGTTTCTCCAAAACCTGTTCGGGGTCTGAGACTACGATCTGGGATATGTTTTAAATTTTTACTGTAGTTGAGAGTAAAAATACTCAAACCGAAAGTCAATAAGACAGCTAGGGTATCGGTCGCTTTATTTTTCCCAAAACTCCTTAAAGTTTCTACCCAAATAACACCGAAGAGTATCAAATTGATAGTTGGGATAAAAAGCAAAATAACCCACCACTTTGGGCGGTTAATTATTTTCATTAAAATGACCGCATTGTAAATGGGTACAGCCGCTTGCCATGCCTTAAATCCAGCAGCCACATATAGTTTCCAGGTTCCTAAAAAATGAATGATTTGAAGGGCTAAAGCAAAAAGAATCCACTGGGATAGTGTCATATCTTGACGATTTTTATCAAATATAAGGGGTTCACATTAATGAGCGTTAGAATTAAGAAATATTTAAAACATCATTCATCGAATAAATACCTTTTTTATCTGCGAGCCATTCAGCTGCTACTATCGCTCCTAAAGCAAAACCTTCTCGACCAAAGGCTTGATGTTTTAAGCTTATTTCGTCTATAGATGAAGTATATTTTACTGTGTGGGTTCCAGGGACTTCTCCTTCACGGATGGAGCTGATGTTGAGTTTGTCTTTAGTATTGCCATCAAGTTCCCATCCGTTAAGATCGGACTCGTTTAGAACACCCTCTGCGAGTGTGAGTGCCGTTCCACTGGGCGCATCCAATTTGTGTACATGGTGAATTTCTTCTAGTGAAGGATGGTATTTTCCTTGATGTGGTTTCATCAACTTTGCCGCAAGGGTGTTTATTTTAAAAAATAGATTTACACCTATGCTAAAGTTAGATGCGTAGAGAAATCCACTTTGATGTGCCTTACAGTAGTCTACCACTTCTTGATAGTGATCCAACCAGCCGGTAGTACCGCAGACTACAGGAATATTTTCTGCTAAAGCTGACTTAATATTTTCCACAGCGGCTTGAGGAACGCTAAAGTTAATAGCAACATCAGCTAATGATAAATCACCTTGAGTTTCGTCTTTGTCTGAGGTATATACAATTTCATGTCCTCTGTCAAGGGCAAATTTTTCTATCGCTTTACCCATTCTTCCATATCCTAAAAGTGCAATTTTCATTTGTTTCTATGTTAAAATTTTAACGCTAGACGAATACCACTTTGCCTTTCGTCGAATATAAGGTCAGGAGTTATGCTGAGATCGTCATTGACATTAAACTGAAGTAGGTGAGCACTGACATTAGCTTCCAAAATATTTAGCATGTATGAAGCTGCTAAGAGAAGCATGGCGATATCNCGGTAATTTTTATGAAAATCCATTCCAATGAGTAATTGCTCTGTAGTAATGGGAATATCTTTTTCTAGGAACCGATCNTTAAAAATACCATTTTGCCTCTTTTTGTATGCAGTACGGTATTCTTTCATTTGGTTNTTTTGCAAATTGTAATAGTAATAAGATGTACCCATTGCNGCATAGATGATAGGGATTTTCCATNCTTTTCCTAAATAAGCTTGTCCAAGCCCTGGGATTATTGCCGAATAAAAGGCTGCCCTAGANGGAGTTAATGGATCGTTGATCAAGCGCTGTATTCTTGGAGAATAATTTTTCGCATAGGCTAGGGAATCTGGAATGACAATCTCATTAATTTCCCTTTCNATCGTTTCTTCTGTTTCTTCCTGCCCTAAAACAGTAAAAGAGATCAAAACAAAAAGNCTGTATAAGAGTAAATTAAGCTTCACCTTTNATTTTNTTTAGGATATTTTGCAGCTTTTCCTGTGATTCAAAACTAATTNTCAATTGACCTTNCCCAAGACTGTTGGCATTGACTGACACGGCTGTGTCAAACAGTTTTTCTAAGTCATCAGCTGCTTGCTGAACGTAGGCTGGTTGATAAGGAGTTTCTGAANTTTGTTTGGGTGCTTTGGACTTGCGAACAAGNGCTTCAGTTTCACGAACAGAAAGNCCCTTTTTGACNATGGTCTTGTACAGTTTGATTTGCTCAGAAGGCGCATCAATATTTATTAANGCTCTACCNTGACCCATGGTGATAAAACGGTCTCTAATCCCAGTTTGAATAATTGGATCCAGTTTTAAGAGTCGCATATAATTGGTAATGGTCGATCTTTTTTTTCCGACCCTTGAGCTGAGTTGGTCCTGAGTGAGTTTAATTTCNTCAATNAGACGTTGGTANGAGAGTCCAATTTCTATTGGATCCAGATCCTGCCTTTGAATATTTTCGACTAGTGCCATTTCCAATGACNCTTGGTCGTCTGCNAGTCGAACATATGCAGGAATGGTCTTCAATTTTGCCATCTCTGAAGCTCTCAGTCTGCGTTCNCCAGAAATCAATTCAAACGCATTACCTTTTTTACGGACTGTTATGGGCTGAATAACGCCAAGTTCTTTTATCGACTGACTTAGTTCTTCNAGAGCCTCCTCGTTAAAATGTGTCCTAGGTTGAAAAGGATTGGTNGTGATTTTACCTAATTCCAAGTCAATAATATTCCCGATAACTTGATCGGCATTTTTATCATTAATTGATTCGATGGCATTTTCAGAATCATTTAAAAGAGCGGATAGACCACGACCTAAAGCTTGTTTTTTATTTGATTTTGCCATTCGATTTTATTTATTGCGTTTGATGATTTCGCTGCCTAAAGATAAATAACTTTTTGCACCACGACTAGAGGCATCATAACTGATAATATCTTCTCCAAAACTCGGAGCTTCACTCAACCGAATATTTCTCTGAATAATTGTCTTAAAGACCATCTTGCCGAAGTGTTTTTTGACTTCTTCTACTACTTGATTGGAGAGTCTTAATCGGGTATCGTACATCGTCAGTAATAAGCCTTCAATATCTAAATCTTTATTGTGAAGTTTTTGAACACTCTTAATGGTGTTGAGCAATTTACCCAACCCTTCTAGTGCAAAATACTCACATTGAATAGGAATAATTACGGCATCTGCAGCTACGAGTGAGTTTAAAGTGATCAGACCTAGTGAAGGAGCACAATCCAATAAAATATAGTCATATTGATCAATTCTGTCTTTTAAAGCTTTTTTAAGCATATATTCTCTAGAAGCTTTATCTACCAGTTCAATCTCTGAGGCTACTAAATCGATATGAGAGGGAATCAAGTCCAGATTTGGACTGTCCGTTGATAGAATTGCATCCTCGACCGCTATACTGTGTTCGAGTAATTGATATGTGCCATAGTTTACACTTTGTACATCAACACCAAGTCCTGAAGTAGCATTTGCTTGGGGATCAGCATCTATTAGGAGAACTTTTTTTTCTAAAACACCCAAGGCAGCTCCAAGATTTACGGCTGTAGTAGTCTTTCCAACTCCTCCTTTTTGATTTGCTATGGCAATTATTTTACCCATGAGTGCTCTTTGTTTTTTTGAGAGACTAAAAATACGATTATTTAAACCGATTCAAAAGATTCAAAGAAGACATTTGCAAGCCAATTTTTCAAGTAAATTTTTTGTGATTTTTATTTCAAACTATCTTGGGGTTCAATGATGAAAACAGTTTCATTACTTTTTTTATGACCGTAATTTTCTCTAGCAAATCGCTCTAGACTGTCTTCATTCTGGAGTACCTCAATAGTTTTTTGGTCTTCTTGTATTATTTTTTGAAGTACTTCTCTCTCCTTTTCCAGTTGATCAATTTCCTGGTTTAGTTCTGAATGTATAATCCATGAGTGCGTATCTAAAAAAAACATCCATACAATAAATCCTACCGAAATTGTTCCGTATAGGAGGTAGGCTTTATTTAGTGCATTGATTTTCTCCCAAAGCGAGCGGAAACTCATTAGTCCAATACTGATTTTTGAACTTCTCTAACCTGCTGGTGGGTAATTTGTTTATCGTACGAATTTCCCCATTGATTGAGTATGTAATTCATTACATCAGCGATTTCTTCATGGTCCAATCCTTGTTTTGCCATCACACCGTCGTAGATTTCATCATTTACTATGATCTCTCCTTTTAACCCAAATTTGATTCCAGCAATGCTTTTCTCGATGTTATTCATTAAATAGTCAGAGTTTTTTAATGGAGGAAATACTCCAGAAACACCTGCACCTGTAGTCAAATGACATTGCAAGCAGAAGTCTTGATAAATTTCTTCACCAGCTACTATGCTCTCTTCTTTCGATTTTTCTTGATATAGTAAGGCAGCAGTTCCGCTTAAAGTAAGAATATAACCAACAATTAATAGTTTCATTTAGTAGGAACAATTTTTAATATTCCTTTTCCTTCAACACCTACGTATAAATATCCGTCGGGGCCTTCAACCACATTTCGTACTCTACCAATTTTATCCAGTACTTTCTCTCTTTTTACTACTTTGTTATTTTCGATGACTAGTCGTTCCAAATATTCAAATTTTAGTGAACCTGCAAACAAATTATCGGTCCAATCAGGATAAACTCCAGAAGATGAAAAAGCCATCCCGCTAGGCCCTATAGAAGGAACCCAGTAGTAAAAAGGTTGTGTCATGTTAGGCATGGAGGTTTTGTCGGTGATGGGTGTTCCGCTGTAATTTATTCCATAGGTGATTATGGGCCATCCGTAATTCACTCCTGGCTTGATAATATTGATTTCATCTCCCCCCTTCGGTCCGTGCTCGTGTTCCCATATTTTACCTGTTTTGGGATGGGTGACCATTCCTTGTGGATTTCTATGACCATAAGAAAAAACGGCTTCCTTGGCATTTTCTTTACCTACAAAAGGATTGTCTTTTGGAATACTTCCGTCCAGATTCAAGCGATAAATTTTACCTCCGTCTCTGCTGATATCCTGTGGGTTGACATCTCTATTTCCTCGATCACCAACTCCAAAATACAAATGTCCCTCTTGGTCAAACACTATACGCGATCCCCAATGCTGACCCTTCTTGGTATTTGGGGTCGCTTTGTAAAGTAGCTTTACATCCTTAAGTGAAGTACCCTCGAGTATTGCAGTATACAAAGCCGTATTTCCACCCTCACTGTCGCCTTCAGTATTGGCACTTATAGTCATGTATATAATATTATTATTGATGTAATCCGGGTGTAGTGCAACATCAAGTAACCCTCCTTGACCTCTAACATACACCTCGGGAAGCCCTTCAACTTCTGCTTTCTCTCCATTTACCACTCTGTAAAGTGCGCCAGATATTTCGGTTGCTAGGAAATCGCTTTCTGAAATAAAAGCCATTCCCCATGGAATGTCAATACCGTCGACTACAGTTTCGTAACTGTAATTAATTTCGCTTGGTGATTCTAAAAAAGGAGGATTGTCTTGTGCGCAACTCAGGTACAAGCTAAATAATAAAATCACACTGTAATAACTGAAGGTTTTCATTGATTGTTTGTTTAATTAATCCAAATTTGCTTTCACGAACTTACTAAATTTTGAGATTATAATTCGCTTTTTAAGCCCTTTCTAGTGTAGAATTAGTTGAAGTAGGTAAAGATCTAATTGTTTCGAAGTGCGGAAAGAAAAGTATGAAAAAAGTCGGGATGACAGGATTTGAACCTGCGACCCCACGCACCCCATGCGTGTGCGCTACCAGGCTGCGCCACATCCCGAATAGAAGATCGGTATTAAAGTCGGGGTGGCAGGATTCGAACCTGCGACCTCCTGCTCCCAAAGCAGGCGCGATGACCGGGCTACGCTACACCCCGAAGGCTTGTGTCTATTGCTCTTAGCGAATATTTAAGTATAAAAGCTAATGAGATAGTACGACCAACAGTACGACTTAATACTATGTTAATGAACTTTTCGAGTGCGAATATAAGCTGATATAATCTAACTAACAAGACTTATTTATTTTAACGACAAACTTAACGACAGTAGATGCTTTTTTTAGTCTATATATCTAGGACTCATTGTAAGGACTTCTGCTGAGGTTTAATTTATACTAGGCATTTGGAGCTATTACGGAAGCCTTACGGTAAGCTAAAATAGCGTAGCCGATAGCATTTACGGTTTTGGACAGGTATTAACGACTTTTAATTGAACCGAACAAGGTCTTAGATCAAGCAAAAAAGCAGTTAGGTATTCTAAGTGATTCTAGAGATTAATTGCCCTCAGTTGTAGGCTCCTTAGATTTTTTTTAACTTTAGGGTTATGAATAAATCAAAATTTAATTATTCCAATAGAACAAAAATTATCGTAATTGCTCTTTTAGTTCTCTTAACACTTTATATTGGAAGTTTATTTACAAACATTATTGATGAGAATCCTTTATATGAAGGTGGTTTTTGGAGTGGTATTTTGGCTTGGATGACCTCTATGTATTTTGACGGAAAAGAGAAACCCCCACTATAAATATGGGGGCACTTGGAAACGTCATTATTAGTTTTTAGTTTAGCATTATGAACAAAAAGAAACTAATAAAGTATTCTATTGCATTTGGTATAGTTAAAAAAGTGGCTTTAGCTATTTTTATCTACTACTCCACTATTTATTAATATGAAAAACTTTGTGAAAAAATATTGGGAAGGTGCTTTGGTCGCACAAATTGGGTTTGCGTATATGCTCTATGAGTATTATACAAATGACCAAATTTCAAGTGTTGGTATATCATTTTTTGTAATTGGAAACCTAATAGTGTTAGGAAAGGCATTTTTTAAGAAATAGTTTCTAAATGTTTCTAGTTTTTAGTAAGTCCTAATTCTGGATTCTCATCTACAAAAAAACCCCCTCGATTAAAAGGGCTTCCATTTAGTAGGGACGCTTCTAGTTGTTTTTTCTCTAGTAATCAACGTACTGTACAAATCTCGACTTAACAAAAAAGCCACTTGATGAGCCCCTGCATAAGAGTTGTTTAGGGCGTGAGAATTTATCTCTAATCTCTAGCGTTTCTCACTTATTACTTGGCCTACCATTATGCCCCCTTTTTGGTACATCTCGTTATACACGTCTTGTACCACTTTTAGGGGCATTGCTTTTCGACTTACACTATACCCCCCTTTTTGCTTCAAGTCGTTATATACGTCTTCAATCACTTTTAGGGGCATTGCAATATGCCAGTATCTACAGCACCTAAGCCTATACACCATACCTATATTAAAATGGGAACATTTAGTGCGACATTTCCTTAGAGAGTATCGCGGTAATTGTACCATTATTTGTTCCTCTCCTATAAGCTCTAGAAAGTCTATAATGCCAGCAGTATGTAAGGCTAATGATGTCTCTATTAATTCTCTCTTTTTTGCTAGTTTGCTATTTAAGATACACTCTAATTCAGTTAGAGGCCTTAGCTTTTGAGCTTTCTTATTCCAATCTTTAGCAGTTGCTCTGATTCCTGTTGAAATTGTAAACGAGCCAGATGAGGTTCTTACTCTAATGTAAACAGCTCTTTTTTTGTCTTTGTTTTCATTACTCTGCAAATAAATACCTACCATAATTATGTTATGCAGTATTAAGAGTACGACGTTAAATCTTGGCTTATCCTAAGGCGTCTCTGCTCCCAAAGCAGGCGCGATGACCGGGCTACGCTACACCCCGAAAAAGTGTGCGCAAATATAACATTAAAAAAAGTTAATGCAAATAGGAAATTGGCTTTCTTCCAACTTTATTTTGTTTTAAGTTGAATTCCATCTTTGTCGACTTTAAGATGGAGTTTTTCATCGCCCACATTGTCTTGATAATGGAGCTGTAATTCGGACTTTGGCTGAGGACAATTTAAGTATTCTAGCCCATTATTTCCCATTTTCCACAGGTAACCCGCAGTTTTTGTGCTGCTGTAATTTTGATCATTTTTTACAGGATAATTTAAAACACTTATTAAGTTGTTGCTTAATGAAAGCACCTGCCCCTCACTTAAGTTTAAAATAAGTTCAATTTTTTTATTTTGAAACCCATTTAAATTTTGCCTGCTAACCATGGGATTGAGATAAAGTGTTTTATTAGTTACTTCCCATTTGTAGTCTAATTTACCAAAATTATTCTGCGCTTTTTCTTGACTAGATCCCTCTGCTGAGGCCTTGATTTCAAGATTGGAATTAATTTCTGGACTTTTTTTACAGAGAGTTTGACTAAGTCTTGCTCATCTTCAAATCTATCAAACAACCTATTGAGCGGGTTGTTTTTTTTGAATTCCCAGTCTGAGGAAATATCTTCAGTCTTATAAAGACTAACCGTTAAGGTATCTAGATTATTTATTGGAAGGGCGTGCATTTCAGTTTTGGTTGCAGTGATGCGGTGACTTCTTATTTCCCCAGCACCAAGCACTGCAAATGAAATTATGGAAGCAATCCAAAGTCCAAAAAGTACAAACCTCCCAACAGTTCCAAAGGTATTGGAATGCCCTCTTAAAAACCGAAATCCAAGAGAAAACAGAAATAGTACTGGAATTAAAATAAATAGGAAAAATGAAATTCCCAAATAATATTTGGAATCAGTCCAAAGTCAAAAAGCTGAAACGGCCATAGCACGATCCCAAAAACCAATAAGATGACGCTCGCTGCAAATATCGAAACGATAATAGAGGTAGATATAATTAGGAACAGTATGCCTAGGAGCTTGAGTATGACTTTAGGAATTGCCCTTAGAAGACCTTCTAAAAATTGAAAAAAATTTCTTGACTTTTTTTTTAAAGAATTTCCAGCTTCCTCGTAGTCGATGTCTTTGATTTTTGAAGACATTTCTTCAAACTCTTCTTTAATTTTTTTTTCTATGTTGGAAACGTTGATGGGTTTGCCTTTCATCCTGAGTTTGTCAGCAGTAGTTTTTGCAACCGGAACCAATATCCAGAATAATAGGTAAATCATAATAAATGTTCCTCCCGAAAACACTACGAGTAAGAGCCATATTAAACGGATCCAAGAAGTGTCAATACCAAAGTAATGCCCTAAACCAGAAGCAACACCTCCAATATAATTATCATCAGGATCTCTAAATAGCTTTTTGTGAATTGTTTCTTTTACATCTTCCTCTTCTTCCTCTTCTTCCTCTGAAAGAAAATCTTCAGGCTGACCGAGCACAGCTATAATTTTCTCTACATCTGCCTCGCTAATTACATAATCTGAATTTGTTTTAATTTCTTGAAACAGTTCAGCGATTCGAGCTTCAATGTCTTTAAGAATTTCTTCTTTGCCCACAGTATTTTTAAAGCCTTCTTCAAGTTTTTTTAAATACGCATTTAATTTGGCATATGCACTTTCGTCTATATGGAAAAAAGTACTGGCTAAATTGATGTTTACTGCTTTATTCATAAGGGACTATTTTTTGTTTTGGGTAATTGATTTTACTGCCTTGTTTAGATCGTTCCAGGCTTGTTGTAATTCGGTCAAGAAAACTTCCCCGGCAGGGGTAATAGAATAATATTTTCTCGGAGGCCCAGAGGTAGATTCCTCCCAGCGATATTGTAATAGATCTGCATTTTTTAATCGGGTCAAAAGCGGATAGACAGTGCCTTCAACGACGAGCATTTTCCCTTTTTTTAAGGACTCTAAAATTTCAGAAGTATACAAATCACGACCAGAAATCAAAGAAAGTATACAGAACTCCAATATTCCTTTTCGCATTTGGGCAGTTGTGTTTTCAATTTTCATCACTATTATATTTGCAATGCAAGTGTATAAATAAAAGATAGAACTATGCAATACATAGTA
>NHDB01000014.1 GCA_002167945.1 Flavobacteriaceae bacterium TMED48
TTGTCAGTATATTCATCGAGTATAAGCTTTTGAATTTGCTCTTCGGTATAACTGACCATTTTCTGTTTAGACACATAGCTGTATGCTGTTCCTACACGCGCAAAGAGTAAACGGATGTAGTCGTACAATTCCGTTATGGTTCCTACAGTAGAACGAGGGCTTTTGGAAGTTGTTTTTTGTTCTATCGCAATAACGGGTGAGAGACCGTCAATTTTATCCACATCAGGGCGCTCCATATTCCCTAAAAACTGTCTGACATAAGCAGAAAAGGTTTCCATATATCGGCGCTGACCCTCTGCATATAAGGTGTCAAAGGCCAGTGAAGATTTTCCGCTGCCGGAGAGACCGGTGATTACAACCAGCTTATTTCTAGGAATATCCAGGTTGATATTCTTTAAATTGTGGACTCTCGCCCCTTCAATATGAATGGTGTTAGTGGTTTTCTTCATAGCTAATAAGCTGCAAAAATAAGATAATCTTGCAGTCTTTTAAATCAAAAAGGATTAATAAAGAAAAACCGCTTTGTCATCTCCCCGCGGATCGGCTCCTGTCGTAATTTTATTTTCTTCAGATAAATGAATGGCATCGACTCGACCGATGATCCGGGTGTATTCTTCTTTAATGTCATAGCCTTTGGCTTGAAGCTTAGCGATAAACAGTGAATCAAACCGTTTGGGCTCAAAAACAACTACATCAGGGAGCCATTGGTGATGGAAGCGTGGAGCGCTCACAGCTTCTTGCATATCCATTCCAAATTCATATACATTTAATATCGTTTGCAATACAGAGGTAATGATGGTTGAGCCCCCTGGAGTACCAACGATCATAGAGAGTTTGCCGTCTTTTTCTACGATGGTTGGGGTCATTGCGCTGAGCATACGTTTTTCCGGAGCAATGGCATTTGCTTTACCACCGATAAGCCCAAACATATTTGGTACTCCGGGTTTGCTGCTAAAATCATCCATTTCATTGTTCAAAAAATAGCCTCCTGACTCTACAAACACCTTTGATCCGTAACTTCCGTTTAGTGTTGTAGTTACCGCAACTGCATTGCCCATAGCGTCTAGAATGGAGTAGTGAGTAGTCTCTTCGCTTTCCTCCCAGACAATGGTTCCTGGACTGATGTCAGAGGATTTAGTCGCTTGATTAAAATCAAAGCTTGCCATACGATTGGCTAAATAGTCGGTATTCAAAAGGCTGTCCTGCGGAATCGTTATAAAATCAGGATCTCCTAAATACAAACTTCGATCGGCATAAGATCTTCGTTCTGCTTCAACAACAATCTGAATCGTTTCCAAAGAATTTTGCTCGTATTGACCTATATCAAAGGGTTCGACCATTTTCATGATTTGACCCAGACAGATCCCACCACTCGAGGGGGGTCCCATGGTATAAATATCTAAGTCTTTGTAACTAAAATGTACAGGATCTCTCCAAATGGGTTGGTAAGCGAGTAAATCTTCCAGTGTCATGATTCCACCTGTTTCCTGAACTCTTTCTATCAGAGCTACTGCATTTTCACCCTGATAAAATCCTGCACTTCCGTATTTAGCGATGCGTTCTAATGTGACCGCCAAGGCTGTATTTTTGACAAGATCTCCTTCTTTAAATCCTTGAGCGTAAAACGTACGTTCTCCGTTCATTTCAATAAATTCAGCTCGTTTACCTTCAAAATTCGATTGCTGTTTTTTTGTAACTCGATAGCCCTTCCGAGCCAAATCGATTGCCGGTTGAACCAAATCTTCCCAGGGGAGACTGCCAAATTTTTCGTGGATTGCTTCCAAACCGGCAACGGTTCCCGGAACGCCAACCGCCATACCGCCAAGGATACTTTTACCTGGTATGACATTTCCTTTCTAATCCAAATACATAGCTGCATTGGCAGCCATAGGAGCCTTTTCACGATAATCTAAACTTCCCGTTTCAGAATCCGCTAGGCGATATACTAAAAATCCCCCACCGGCTATATTCCCTGCATTTGGATAACAAACCGTAAGGGCAAGATCCGTAGCTATCATGGCGTCAAATGCATTTCCTCCTTGAGCCATAATCTCAACTCCAATTTTAGAGGCTTCCTCACGAGCACTNACTACCGCTCCTTTNATTNGCTTTTCAATGTTACATGAGATAGAAATGAGNGATANACTCAAGACNAAAANGAACCTGAAAGAATTTGTATTTGTCATAATTCGGATAATTTCGATTGAGAAAAAGCGATAAGAGGCTTGATAAAATTTAAAAATTGTTGCTCAAAGTAGGGATATTTTTCAATTAATTCAGCGGTTGAACCCGCTAAATTTGAATCGAAACGCGTACGCTTATCCATTTGCGCCATTATGGCTCCCAAACCTGAAACACTACTGTATTGCTCAAACCAATTGTAGGTTGTTAAGGCGTGAATAAATCGTTTCAATTTATCGGGAAAGTCAATTTCAGTTTGATGAAGTGCGTTGTAAAAATTATTTGAAAAATCATGCAATGAGGCACTGTGGAAAGTCTCCCAATGAACCGCTAAAAAATGATCAAAGTACATGTCGACAATCACCCGGCTGTAGTGTCTGTAAGTTGGGAAAAGGGTTGTAACACAATTCTTAAATAGGGGGTGGGCGTCTGTAAATTCATCTATGGCCCTGTGGAGGGTTATCCCTTTTTGAACTTCTAAAGGAAAGTGTTGAACATCACTTCTCTTGACTTGATCCGCAATAAGGTTTCCTACCGCAACAGAGAAATTGTCTCCAGATAAATATACATGTGCTAAAAAATTCACAGCCCTAAATTAAATTATTTGAAAATCAGAAGGGGTTTTTACGCATTAAAAGTTGAGATTAACTAAGTTTGAACCACTAAATTTATTCTTTTTTGATTCGACTTGCCAATTGCTTNTCCNGACANTTAGCGNAAACTTTTTTAAANGTTTTAGGATATGGANNCCCGTTTTGTTTCCTTTTNGTTTTCTTTTTNANNACCCTTANAGCTCAGGAAAAAGCAGCTGCAATAGAATTTTCAGGAGCCTATACTTTTGATTTGGCTTCCAACCTCTACGGAGGNATNAAACAAGGAAACGCCTATTTGGGAAATNTTGACCTTAACTTTGATTTTGATACCGAACGACTNAACCTCTGGAATAGAGGACATTTTTTTGTCTATTTNCTCAACAATCACGGAAATTCATTGTCNGAATTGNTGGGTGATTATCAAGTCGCGAACAATATAGAAGCAGAATCGCANACACGCCTTTACGAAATATGGTACGAACACAATTTNGATTTTTGGTCCATTTTAATTGGGCANCACGATCTAAACAGCGTTTTTGCGNNTAGTGAAACGGGNCTGTTTTTTATAAACAGTTCTTTTGGAATACAACCCGACCTATCCACNAACTTTCCNGCATCAATTTTTCCTTTAGNAACATTAGGCGGNGTNATTNGCTGGCGTATANGGGATCATTTTAAAGTGCATCNNGCTATTTATGACGGNGATCCAGGCANAGAAAACAATAACCCAAACTCACTCNACTGGAAAATTAGTAAAGAGGAGGGAGCCTTACTGATTAATGAGGTTCAATACACTACCCAAAAAGACAGTTTACAGCAGTCCACCTTTAAATTTGGATATTGGAGACATACNCAAGATCGGGTAGTGGACCAAGTGNGCTATACCAACAGTCAAGGAATNTATTTTATCAATGATCATATTGTCTATCGAAATAAAACTAGNGGAGGGACGCTAAGNGCTTTTTCTCAATTGGGATTGTCCTTAAACAAANACAATCCTGTTCAAGCTTATTTGGNTGGAGGATTGCTTTATCAGGGAATNTCACCCAAACGTATTGATGATGGTATTGGTCTCGCCATTGGGCANACGTNCTTTTCCGATAGCTATCAATCCAATTTTAAAAANGGACTTANAAATGAAACCGCGATTGAACTGAGCTACCAATGGATTACCAAAGGCCGTTGGACTTTTCAACCTAATGTACAATATATCCTAAATCCAGGAAGCAACAGCCAACTNCCCAATGCACTAATGGGACTGATNCGCTTTGGTTTAAGCTGGTAACGNTNNGNATATGAGCCGTATTCCGAAGGGCATTGTGTATAGGGTTAGTAATGCTTATTGTTTTATGATCAATAAGTAGATGATTTTGGCCAAATAAAATTAAATTTGTCATTTATAATTATCCTGTGACATTAATAAAATCTATATCTGGAATTCGAGGAACCATAGGTGGTACTATAAACGATAATTTAACCCCTTTGGATGTGGTTCGTTTTACGAGTTCCTATGCACAATGGCTTACCAATAACCATAAAGGAAAGCTGACAGTGGTTAGCGGTAGAGATGCAAGGATTTCAGGAGCAATGATTCACAGCTTAGTAAATCAAACTCTAGTAGGTATGGGGGTCAATGTGGTAGATTTAGGGCTGTCCACAACACCCACAGTTGCACTGACTGTAACGCTTCACCAAGCGCAAGGAGGAATCGTTTTGACTGCAAGTCACAATCCTAAACAATGGAATGCCCTCAAATTGTTGAGTGAAAAAGGGGAGTTTATCAATGCCGAAGCAGGTGCTAAAGTATTAGAATATGCCTCTAAGGAGGCTTTTCAATATGCTGCAGTGAATGATTTAGGTCAAATCACTACGGTCACCGACGCCATCGATCAGCACATACAAGACTGTTTAAAGTTGAAATGGGTTTATACGGAGCAGATTAAGCAGCGAAACTTTAAGGTAGTCGTAGATGGAGTGAATTCAAGTGGAGGTATCGCTATTCCTGCCTTATTGAAAGCACTTGGAATTGAAGTAATTAAAATATACTGTGACCCTAATGGGGAGTTCCCTCACAACCCAGAGCCACTAAAAGAACATTTAACCAAATTATGTGAAGCAGTAGTAAGTAATCAAGCGGATTTTGGTATTGCGGTAGACCCCGATGTGGATCGACTGGTTTTTGTAGATGAAAATGGAAACTTATTTGGTGAAGAATATACCCTGGTTGCCTGCGCAGATTACATTCTTGGAAAAACGCCTGGACCAACAGTTTCCAACCTTTCATCGACACGTGCGTTAGCAGATGTTACTGAGTCCCACGGGCAAAAGTATAGCGCNAGCGCTGTAGGNGAGGNCAACGTAGTNACTGAAATGAAAGCGTGTAATGCTGTGATAGGNGGAGAAGGTAACGGGGGAGTAATTTATCCCGATTCACATTACGGTAGAGATGCTTTGGTGGGGGTCGTTTTATTCTTATCNCTACTTGTTGAGCGAAACCNCAGTGTGTCANCCCTCAGAGCTTCNTATNCTNATTATTTTATGAGTAAAAATAAAATCAATTTAGTAGAAGGNATNGATGTTGACGAAGTNCTAAAGACCTTNGAAAAANNTTATACCAACGAAAACTGCACTACTGTAGATGGTTTGAAAATCGACTTTAAAGANGCTTGGGTTCATTTGCGCAAATCAAATACAGAACCTATAATTCGAATTTATACAGAAGCAAAAAGCCAAGAGAAGGCTAACGACTTAGCAGCCCAATTTGCAGAAGAAATTAAAGNTCTATTTTAAAGCTTNGCGTNCTTAAAACGCTTGTGCGTCCAAAAATACTGAGTGGGATCTTCTTTGATCTGCTCCTCTAACCATTCCGTATAAATATCGGTAATTTCATTTGCTGCAGTGGTCTTCGGTTGATCGGTAATTAACTTAAACTCCAATTCGTAATAGCCGCGCTTGACCCTTTGGATCTTCCCATAAATAAGTGGGATGTTTAGCTCTCTGGCCAATCGTTCTGCACCTGTATAAACGGGAACATTAATTCCCATAAATGGTCTCCAATACGATTTGGGCGTTGGACGTGGAGACTGATCGCTCGCAAAACCATAAACACCACGTTCGTTTTTCTTTTCCTTTTGCNTGATGANTTCTGCAGCNGTTTTNTGAGGAATCATATAGGCGTCGTGCCTGCTCCTAATTTCTTTAATCAAATTGTCAAAATACGGATTCTTTATGGGGCGNTAAATTCCATAACCCAGATGGTTCATATGGTAACCCAAAGACATCATCCANTCCCAACTGGCGTAGTGGCCACACAACAAAAAAGCGGAACGATTCTGCTTTTCAAATTGAGTNAATACTTCAATATTTTTGACTTTAAACCTTTTCAGCATTTGATCTTTACTCATTCCCATGGATTTTATAATCTCAAGGAATAAATCACACAAGTGGCGGTAAAACTTCNTTTCTATAANTCGATACTCCGCTTCTTTGAGTTCAGGAAAAGCGTGTTTTAGATTTNAACGNACCACAGNCTTGCGATACCCAAATACCCTGTAAANAAGAAAACNAATAAAATCAGAAAGCNGGTAAAANAAGGGGAATGGCAATCTAGATACNANAAATAATATTGGNAAAGTGAGATAATAAACTANGGCGTTCACAGAGTTGTATTANACTNCAAATTTAGCCTTTTATATTGTTAAAAACTTTCTTCTTTNAGCTCTTATTTCCNTTTTNTGAGCAGTTGCATCTTTGNANTNTTGTTATAAATACAACATTATTAATANTAAATGTGATATATGGAANATATTTTAGTGCTTGGANTGGGAAANGTGGGNAGTCTGGTGGGCTTATTGTTAAGCAAGAATTTTAANNTAAAAGNAGTCGATCAAAAACTANCTCATTANGATTATGATTTTCCTTTTGAATGTATNCAAGCGGATGTTACANNTTANAAAATGGATGAAAAAGGAAATGGCTAAACACCACGCTGTAGTTTCAGCTCTNCCTTNTTTTTTAAATAAAAATATTGCACAATTGGCTCATGACTTGGGCATTCANTATTTTGATNTGACCGAAGACNTACCCACGACTNAGTTTATNCAAGGNCTTCAAANAACGGCTAAAAAGATACTCGCTCCCCAATGTGGTTTGGCTCCAGGCTTNATTGGAATAGCTNGGTAGGGATTTATGCNATTCTTTTNATACGATTGCGAGATATTGAACTTCGCGTAGGTGCCTTGCCTCGTTTTCCCAACGGACAANNNGCCTATTCATTTACCTGGTCTNCTTATGGGGTGATTAATNAATATTTAAACGATGCTGAAGCCATACACAACGGAAAAAGAAAANTAGTGCCNTCACTNCAAGGCTTTGAACACATCAATATTGAAGGACAAGAATTTGAAGCATTTACCANTTCTGGTGGNCTGGGNACACTTTGCGAAACCTNTGAGGGAAAAGTGGANACCTTGAACTATAAAACCNTACGCTATCCCGGCCANGGAAAACTNATGCGATTCCTTATGNATGAACTAATTTTAAAGAANGATACTAAACAATTAGAACAAATTTTAAGCAATGNAAAACCTCCTGTGGAGGAAGACGTGGTTTANGTNTATGCCATAGTCGANGGCTGGCACAATGAGACCCTCTCTCGAAAGGAATACTACAAAGCTTTTTACCCCATTGAAATTGAAGGAAGAAAGTGGCGGGCGATCTCTTGGACTACAGCAGCTTCAATTGTAGCNNTNATTGAATTAGTAGCTGCAAAAGAACTTCCTCAAAAAGGTTTTTTAAAGCAANAGGAAATTCCCTTTGATAAATTCTTGAAAACTCCTACAGGAAGTTTATTTTTAACCTAATTATTAAATCAATGTGAGATGAAATTCAAAAACAGCACCATCATGACCCAAATTCTAGAAGCTCTTTTTAAAGTCTATGAATCACGTGTTCCTGATGTCCGCAAGATTACCCAAGCCATGACAGGCAAAGGTATGGTTGACAGTCAAATGGACATCGTAAACGACCATATTGCTTTTCGCACTATGGGAGTAGACAATCTCGGGATCGCATCTTTTGAAAAAATATTTTTAGACCACGGTTACAAGAGGATGGATTATTACCATTTTGAGACCAAAAAATTGGATGCGTATTGGTACAGCCCTCCAACCTATGATCTTCCTCGTGTATTCATCAGTGAATTAAAAACAGAATTGCTTACTGAGTCTACTCAAAGTATAATTTCCAAGTACACGGATACAGTTACTTCGGATCCCGTTGACCATCTTGACTTAAAAGATGTAGAAGCTGTGGCAAGTTTTTTCCAAACGCCGCTATGGGCGTTGCCTACCAAACAAGATTACGAACGTTTACTCAGCGAAAGTGAATATGCGGCTTGGGTAATTTACAACCGCTATTATTTAAACCACTACACCATCAGTGTCCATGACCTGCCGCAACCTTATAATCGTCTTGAATCTTTCAATACATTTCTTAAATTAATAGGAATTGAACTAAACGATTCAGGAGGGGAAATAAAAACGAGCAAAGACGGCCTATTAAGACAGAGTAGTTCTGTTGCCAACCAGGTAGAAGCTCAATTTTCTGATGGAGAAATCAAAGCTATCGCTGGGAGCTATGTAGAATTTGCAGAGCGCAGTGTGCTTCCTAAATTCAGTGATACAGAACCAATTAAAATCAAACGAAAACACCGAAGAGAAGGCTTTGAAGCGTCTAACGCTGACAAAATTTTTGAGAGCACCTTCACTTCACAACTTAAAAAATAAGTATGAAGAAAATCACAGCCTTACTCAAAGAATTGAATGTTGAATCAAACCAAAAAGGATGTCATTCTGGAGGAGATTGGTTCGGGTCAGGGGAGATTATTAAGTCCTACAGTCCAGTAAACGGTACCCATCTAGCCAGTATACAGGCGGCTGGAGTAGAGGACTACGAACAAGCGATTGCTAAGGCGGAACACGCATTTTTGAGTTTTCAGAAAATTCCAGCGCCCAATCGTGGTGAAATGGTACGTCAGTTTGGAAATAAACTGCGTAAGAAAAAAGAAGCCTTAGGACAATTGGTCTCCTGGGAAATGGGAAAATCCCTTCAGGAAGGCCTTGGAGAGGTACAGGAAATGATCGATATCTGCGATTTTGCGGTTGGACTTTCACGTCAACTTTACGGTAATACCATGACATCAGAACGTCCTTTACATCGCCTCTATGAGCAATACCACCCTTTAGGAGTTGTAGGAATCATCTCCGCTTTTAATTTTCCTGTTGCGGTTTGGAGTTGGAATGTAGCCTTGGCATGGGTTTGTGGCAACGTATGCATTTGGAAGCCAAGCGAAAAAACACCTCTATGCAGTATTGCATGCCAAAACATCATCTGTGAAGTCCTTAAGGACAACAAACTTCCTCAGGGCATCTCTACTCTTATAAATGGCGAGGCTGCCGTAGGGCAGTGGATGGCTGAAGATCATCGAGTTGCTTTAGTCTCTGCCACCGGATCGACTCGTATGGGAAAAGATGTAGCCCAGCGCGTGGGAGCAAGACTGGGGAAATCCCTTTTGGAATTGGGAGGTAATAATGCCATCATCATTACCCCAAATGCAGATTTGGATACCGCAATTAGAGCTGCTGTATTTGGTGCGGTAGGTACTTGTGGTCAACGCTGTACCTCTACGAGAAGACTTATAGTGCATGAAGCTATTTTTGACCGTTTTACAAAAAGCCTTCAAAAAGCCTACACCCAATTGCGAATAGGCGACCCTTTGGATGAAAACAATCACGTTGGACCCCTAATTGATGCAGATGCCGTAGCAACTTATATGGACGCTTTAGCAAAGGTTGACGATCAAGGAGGGGAATGGCTTGTCCCCGGAGGAAAGCTGAATGAAACTGATTTTGAAAGCGGTTGTTACGTTAAACCTGCTGTTGCAATTATAGATCACGATGCTGCCATAGTTCATCAGGAAACCTTTGCTCCCATTTTGTATATCATGAAATATACGGGAGGAGTAGAGGAGGCCATTGCCATTCAAAATGAGGTCAAACAAGGGCTATCTTCTTCCATTATGTCGCTAAATATGCAAGAGACAGAGACCTTCCTTTCTCACTGGGGAAGTGATTGTGGTATTGCTAATGTCAATATCGGAACCTCTGGAGCTGAAATCGGAGGTGCTTTTGGAGGAGAAAAAGAAACAGGTGGCGGAAGAGAAAGTGGTTCTGATGCCTGGAAGGCCTATATGCGACGACAAACCAATACCATCAACTACTCTAAAGAGCTGCCTTTAGCTCAAGGAATTGTTTTTGATCTATAAGGTTTTCTTTGGAATTTAGTTTAGTTTAGAGCCATGTTACAAAGCCTTCCTCCTGTAGGAATATTCATCATCGGTTTGAATATTCTCTGTACTTATATCGGTTTTAAAAATGATACNTTTTTTGAAAAATACCGATTTAATATTGGGAGNATAAAAGCAGGGGAGTACTTTAGATTGCTCTCTTCGGGTTTTCTACATGTCAATACCACCCATCTGCTTTTCAATATGTTTACCTTTTACTTTTTTGTGAATTTTGTGGTGGGTATGTTNGGAACAGCTGCNTTTTTAGCACTTTTCTTNGGAAGTCTTTTAGCTGGNAATTTCTTCGGCTACTACTTTNACTACAAACAAGACTATTANTCNGCCGTAGGNGCNAGTGGAGCAGTAACGGGTGTTTTATTTAGTGCCCTGNTGTTGTATCCCAATATTGAACTCATGCTTTTTTTAATTCCNATNCCCATCCCGGGCTATTTGTTCGGAATAGGATACATACTCTACACCTTATACGGAATGAAATCNCAAAGTGATACCATTGGACATACAGCTCATTTTGGTGGTGCAATAGGCGGTATCCTCATTACTCTAATTNTTATGCCAGAGGTAATNTACAGTTCTGTATTGATNCTTAGTATATTGAGTTTTGCTNTAGTTGTCGCAGGGGTCTTNCTTTACAGACAACGAAACTAGTTTACAAGGAGCCAAGAAGCTCGTCAATNTTTNGCTCAAGCATAGGACCTCTAAGGTCACGNGTAAGAATTACTCCNTTTTCATCAAGAATAAAAGTTGCTGGTATAGCAGACACTTGATACATTTTAGCAATGGGGTCATTCCAAAATTTGAGGTTTGAAACNTGCTCCCAAACAAGGCCGTCNTCGGCAATGGCTTGAACCCANTTGGGCTTGGTACGATCTAAGGATACCCCCACGATCTGGAGACCATTNTCCTTGTGTTTGTTATACAAACGAACGAGATTTGGGTTTTCCACGCGACAAGGCCTACACCAACTTGCCCAAAANTCAATGATGGTTACCTTACCCAAACGATCGGCTAAATTAAATCTAGCTCCATTGGGNTCTGGACCCTCAAAAAAGGGTGCTAGTTGACCGACTTCAGCTTTAGGTGCTTGACNCAATCGTTCTCCTATGGCACGNCCAGAAGGCGTGTTTTTGATGCGATCACTAAATCCATCAAATAATTCTTTGGCCTCCGGCAATTGGAGTATGTTATTTGCTACGAAGCGCTCCAAAATAAGTATTGAAATAAAAGANTTTGGCGCTGATTTTATAAAATTCAATTCGTATTCTTGAATCTGATCTCTTACGTCTTGGTATTGCTCTTGAAGATCTGCTGCCAAAAGCGAGTCTTGTAATATNGTTGCTTGTTGTANGTCATTTCCTATAGNGTTGAGAGAGGTAATATATACCTGGGTCTCTGATTTGTATTTCATAAAATCATCGTTAGAGACGGTCCCAGTTGCTTTAGAGGCACCCAAACTGTCTTTGTACAATTCTATACTTACTGTTCCTTTTTCAGCAACAAANGGGAAGTTCCCCTGCNTTCCTTNTATCTGAAGAAAATGAATGCTCGGAGCTTCATTCTCAACTTGCAGGCTAAACTGGCCTTCTTTGACCANCAAAGTGTCCAATACTTTTGGCTGATTGTTGGCGTCTGCTACAATGTGATATAANTTACTACCGTTGTCAACATCAGTTATTCCTTTGATTTTAAGTCCATCAGAGCCTTGGCATGAAGCCAATAAAANAACAAATATTGAATAGCTTAAGAAAATATTTTTCATAGAGTTNTTNGTGTGGTAACAAATTTACACAATTGAAAAGGAACANGGAAAACTAATGCTTATTTTAGCTAGAATTAAAAAGCTGGATTAGTGCAACAACATCTTTTGAGTCTAAAGAACAGTATGGAAGGTGAACTGGAGTGGGACCACCTGCACCAAACNCTTTATGCTACNGATGCTTCTGTTTACAAAATACTNCCACTGGCAGTAGCCTTTCCTAAAAACGANAATGATCTAATTTTACTCATTGATTTTGCACATGANCATCAAACCAGTCTTATTCCCCGTACCGCTGGCACNTCATTGGCAGGNCAATGCGTGGGNAAAGGCATCGTAGTTGATGTTTCCAAANATTTTACAGCTATTTTAGATTTGGATGTTGCANAACAACGCGTTCGGGTTCANCCAGGGGTCAATCGGGACGCACTGAATGACTATCTCAAACCACACGGTTTATTTTTTGGTCCAAATACCTCTACTTCAGCTTATTGTANGATGGGAGGTATGGTGGGAAACAATTCNTCAGGAACAACCTCNATCCGTTACGGGGTAACCCGAGACCAANTTNTAGAACTCGAAACAGTGTTGTCAGACGGTTCAAAGNCAATTTTTAAGGAAATAGNAAAAAAGGATTTTACTTTAAANACTCAAGAGCAATCTCTTGAGGGAACCATTTACCGCTATTTCCANCAGACGCTGTCCCAAGCAACAGTTAGGCAAAAAATTGAGGAAGATTTTCCCGAAGCCAGTATACACAGAAGAAATACAGGCTATGCGGTAGATGCATTAATCCAACANCANCCTTTTACGGCCGAGGGCNATTTATTCAATCTTTCAAAATTGCTAGCTGGCAGTGAAGGCACCTTGGCATTTACCACAGCAATGACACTTCAACTTGCCCCTTTACCCCCTAAAAATGCAGTGATATTGGCATTGCATTTTGAAAGTATCAGTAGCGCCATGCAGGCGGTAGTACCCGTAATGCAGCACCAATTGTATACTTGCGAGTTAATNGATAAAACCATCTTGGATTGTACCAAGGGACATCCAGGCTATCAAGAGCACCGCCTTTTCATNCAAGGCGATCCCAAAGCCATCTTATTATTGGAATTAAGAGANGAGGATAANCAAGGTTTNGACAACCAACTTCGGGATTTACAACAAACCGTAAANGAAGGCCAATTGAGTTATGCAGCAGTACCCCTATGGGATGATGCNATTGCCAAAGCNAACGNGCTTAGGCACGCAGGNTTNGGCTTGTTGGGNAATCTTGTTGGAGACNANAAAGCCGTNGCNTGTATAGAAGATACTGCTGTTCCTTTAGAGCGCTTGGCGGACTATATTGAAGAGTTTCAGCAGCTCATGTTGCAATTTAATCAAGAGGTCGTCTATTACGCCCATGCGGGCGCAGGCGAANTGCATNTNNGNCCTATATTGAATTTAAANACNNCNAAAGGGGTTAAAGATTTTAGAGCAATTACCCTAGCTGTAGCCCATTTGGTTAAAAAATACAAAGGAGCTCTTAGTGGNGAACACGGAGATGGGATTGTCCGTTCTGAATTTATACCCATAGTAGTAGGTCAAGAAAATTACCGACTCTTTAAAGAGATCAAACAATTGTTTGATCCAAAAAATATCTTTAATCCAGGGAAAATAGTCGATGCTCTCCCTATGGATAAAAACCTAAGAACNGAAAATAAAGAAANCNCTGTACNTGACACCGCCTTNGACTTTTCCTCAGATCAAGGTTTGCTAAGAGCNGCAGAAAAGTGNAACGGTGCAGGAAAATGCCGTTCAACCTTGCCCTCAGGAGCCATGTGTCCGAGTTATCGAGCAACTCTAGACGAAAAGCACAACACCCGCGGTAGAGCGAATGTACTTCGAGAAGTACTCAGTCAGGANAAAAAACCCAATGCCTTTGACAGTAAAGAGCTTAAAGCCGTATTTGATCTGTGTTTGAGCTGTAAGGCCTGTGCCACNGAATGTCCAAGTAGTGTGGATGTGGCAACCTATAAAGCAGAGTTCCTCTACCAATACCAAAAAGTTAATGGNAGCAGTCTTCGGGATAAGCTCTTTGCTNATTTTGGAAGAATAAATAAAATCACTCAGCCNATAAGAGGTTTNCAAAATCAACTTTTTGCACAGAAAGCAAGTCGAAAATTGATTGCCTCACTGGTGGGAATCANCCCGAAAAGAAGGCTCCCTAGCTTAGAAAAAGAATTATATAAGTCACTTNNTTTCAANAATTTAAATAAATCAAATAAAAGTGTTTATTTATATCTNGATGAGTTTTCCAATTACAANGAAACGCATATTGGGAAAGCCGCTTTAGGCTTGTTGGAAGGATTGGGGTATCAAGTTAAAATCCTAGCGCCTACGNACAGTGGGCGTACCTACATATCCAAAGGCTTTTTANAGCAAGCCAANNTATGTGCAGATCAAAACGTGGCGCTTTATGCTGATCTNATTTCAGAAAATACACCCTTGNTGGGAATTGAACCTTCCGCNATTTACACTTTCAAGGATGAATACCCCAAACTGAGCTCTNATGCNGAGAAAGCAAAGAAATTNGCAGCAAATTGCATGCTGGTGGAAACCTTTATTGCACAGGAGGNTGAAANAGGAAATATTCAATCNTCCCAATTCCACAGTGAAAAAAAGGAAATTAAAATTCATGCNCATTGCTACCAAAAGGCCTTAGGCAANCCTTTTCACACCTTTCAAATGCTGAATCTACCAAAAAATTACAAGGTAAGTCTTCTCAATACAGGNTGCTGTGGAATGGCAGGNTCGTTTGGTTATGAAAAAGAACATTATGAAGTCAGCATGAAAGTAGGAGAGGANCGTTTGTTNCCNGCAGTNCGANNGGCANCAGNNGANACTNTGATTGCNGCAAATGGNACCAGCTGCCGTCATCAGATATACGATGGCACAGGGCGAAGCAGTCATCATCCNATCACTATTTTACACGANGCACTTATCNTCTAAGNAGAGTCTTTAAAAGTCAATCCAAAACTTTATCTTTGAGTTTTTAAAACACAACTATGGCTGGGAACACTTACGGCACTATTTTTAAACTTAGCACATTTGGNGAATCTCANGGAAAAGCAATAGGAGGCGTTATTGACGGTTGTCCAGCTGGAGTGGAATTGGATCTAGAGGNCATACANCGTGACCTNGACCGACGTAAACCTGGACAGTCCGCTATAGTTACNCAACGAAAAGAACCNGATGAGGTTGAATTTTTCTCAGGTATTTTTGAAGGAAAAACCACCGGAACTCCCATTGGCTTTGCCATTCACAACACCAATCANAAGNCAAAAGACTATTCGCATATAAAGGACAGCTACCGCCCTTCACATGCCGATTANGTATACGATGAAAAATACGGCATTAGAGATTATCGTGGAGGAGGACGCAGTTCTGCACGAGAAACAGCCAGCAGAGTAGTGGCAGGGGCCATTGCAAAACAATTTTTAAATCCCCTAAGCATTAACGCTTATGTGTCCGCTGTAGGTAGCCTCCAATTGGAAANGNATCCATCTACTGTTGACTTGACAGAAATTGAAAAAAACCCNGTNCGCTGNCCAGACCAAGCTAAAGCTGCTGAAATGGAAGCTTACATTAAACAAATCCGTAAGGAAGGAGANACNATAGGAGGAGTAGTAACTTGTGTAATCAAAAATNTTCCTGTCGGACTGGGTGAACCTGTTTTTGACAAACTGCACGCAGAATTGGGAAAGGCTATGCTTTCCATCAATGCNGTNAAAGGTTTTGAATANGGTAGCGGTTTTGAAGGAACCACCATGAAAGGAAGTGCGCACAACGATCTTTTTAATACAGACGGNACTACCCAAACCAATCAATCTGGTGGGGTACAGGGAGGAATTTCAAATGGTATGGACATTTACTTTAGAGTAGCTTTTAAGCCTGTAGCGACCATTATGCAANACCAAGANACGATCAATTCGAAAGGAGATACAGTAGCCATGCAAGGCAAAGGGAGACACGATCCCTGCGTAGTTCCCAGNGCTGTACCCATCGTAGAAGCCATGGCTGCACTTGTTTTGGCTGACTTTACACTACTAAAACGAACCAATAAAATTTAATNTCCAGCCCTANACAATGAAAAAACTNGCCTTACACTGGAAAATACTAATCGGAATGGCTCTTGGGGTAGTCTTNGGAGCCTTTTTATCTTTTGTTCCCAACGGTTCAGAATTNATCAAAGATTACATCAAACCCTTTGGAACAATTTTTATCAATCTATTAAAGTTGATAGCTGTTCCTTTAATCTTAGCTTCACTCATTAAAGGTGTTTCGGATTTAAAGGACATTTCCAAACTCTCTCAAATGGGTGGACGCACCATACTTACTTATTTGATTACCACGTTGACTGCAGTGACTATCGGACTTATATTGGTCAATGTGATTCAACCGGGTAAATCCATCAGTGTTGAAACGCGAAATGAACTCGTAGAAGCATATTCAACCAACACCCAGGAAAAACAAGCTGCGGCAGCCAAGCAAAAAGAAGCAGGCCCGCTAAACGCCCTTATTGAAATGGTTCCTTCCAATATCTTTTTGGCAGCTTCAAACAACCGCAACATGCTTCAAGTCATCTTTTTTGCGCTATTTTTTGGTATAGGGATGATTTTATTACCCCGTAAAAAAATTAAGCCAGTAAAAAAGTTCTTTGATTCCTTTAATGCCATCATACTCAAAATGATTGATCTGATCATGCTGGCAGCACCCTATGGTGTATTTGCGCTCTTGGCCGCCTTGGTTGTCGAAGCGCCTAGTTTGGAGCTATTTCGGGCCCTTGCGCTTTATGCAATTACCCTATTATTAGGGCTTGCCGCCATGATAGTGGTTTACATCATCGTTGTCCGGGTGTTTACCAACAAAAAAGTTGACTTTTTTATGAAGGGGATTGCTCCCGCTCAACTATTGGCCTTTTCTACCAGTTCAAGTGCGGCAACTTTACCAGTAACCATGGAGTGTGTCGAAGAAAACCTTGGGGTTGACGAGGAGGTTGCTAGTTTTGTACTACCCATAGGTGCTACCATCAATATGGACGGAACTTCCGTTTATCAGGGGGTAGCAGCAGTATTTATCGCTCAAGCCTTTGGTCTTGACCTAAGCTTAAGTGCCCAATTGGGAATTGTATTTACGGCCACCTTAGCTTCTATCGGAACAGCCGCTGTTCCCAGTGCAGGAATAGTGATGTTAGTCATTGTACTGGCTCAGGCAGGAATCCCTGAAGCAGGATTGGCATTAATTTTTGCTATAGATCGACCTCTGGATATGTGCCGCACGATAGTCAATGTGACTGGTGATGCAGCAGTATCCATGATCGTAGGAAAATCAATCGGTAAATTAAAGTAGCTTACTTCTTAAGCAAATCTCGGATTTCCGTTAGCAACACCTCTTCTTTGGAAGGTGGGGGTGGAGCGGCAGCAGCCTTTTCTTTTTTTTGCGAGTCTTTCCTTGGCTTTGTTGTAGTTTTTGATCACAATAAATATCGCAAAGCTCACAATGAGAAAGGTGATGATGGTATTGATTAAAATCCCTTAATTGATCGCAACTTCAGCAACTTCTCCTTGAGCTTCCTTGATGACAAATTTTAAATCGGCAAAATCAACTCCACCGAGTAGCATCCTCACAGGAGGCATGATCACGTCATTTACCAAAGACTTAATAATGGCGCCAAAATCAAACCGACAGCCATATCAATTACATTTACACGGCTAATAAACTGTTTGAATTCTTTCATTTGGGGTGTATTTAAAAGATTAATAACACTTAAAACTACAGAAATTTATGTTCAAAATTAGTTTCTGGAAATTGACATTGATCCAACTTTCCAAACCAACGGTAACGTCTTTTTGCAACAGCTCGGTAAACCCAATTTAAAAAGGGGGAAGGCAGCAGCTTAAAGATCAAAACCAGCCTCCAAAACCCCCCTAAGGCACGCACCAACTCGAAAACCACCGCTGATTCTGCTAGAGGATAATGTTGTTGGTCCCAAATGAGCACTGAATCAAATTTTGAAAGGTCAAAACCAGTTACTGCGACCATTTCTTTAGCTTTCCGACTTTCCAGAGAAGCAAAACGCAATCGATCTTTAGTATCCCAGCGACATAATTTACGAACCCAAAAATTGCAAAAGACACAATATCCATCGTAAAAAACTATAAACGGTTTCATTTTACTTTTTTAGCTGACTTGACCAGTTCAAGCAGATCAAGACTTACTTGGGTTGTAAAAGCACCGTAATTCACGATGGCTTTTTGCTTTTCAATAGCATCTATACTCCCCACAGAACGACCGTCAAAGAGTCGAACCTGATCCCCCACGACAAGTGTAGGTTTGGGTTGTTCCACCACTTTAACTTGCTTTTTCTGTTTTTTCTTTTCCTTACGAACTTTGACCAGGTCTTTTTTAACCTGTTCGTCCAGTTTTTTCTTCTGCGCTCTATCTTTTCTAGCCACCGCTGCCGTTTTACGCTTGCGCTTGGCGTTTTCTGTTTCAACGATACGAAGCAACTCTGCGATTAAAGGGCGCTTTTTATTGTTGGTAAAATAGCGTTCAGCAAGCTCATTGACCTTATTTCCTAAAACAATCATCCGTTGATTCTGATCAAAAAGCTCTTGATAGCTGGTCAATTTTGCCTTGAGTTTGGCATTCATGGTTTGCATCTTATCGGATTCAGTTTTGACCATATCTTCTTTTTCTTTAAGTGATTTTCCAGTCTTCATCATAGCTGAACGCTCTTTTTGAAGCTTGGCAATGGTCGCGTCGAAACGCACTTTCCCTCGTTCTATTTTCTTTTTAGCCCGATTGATCAGATTAAAGGGCAAGCCGTTTTTTTGTGCAACTTCAAAGGTGAATGAACTTCCAGCTTCACCCATAACCAACTTAAAAACGGGCTCTAGTGTTTTGTTGTCGAACTGCATATTAGCATTTACCATAGCGGGTAATTCATTAGCCAAAGCCTTTAAATTGGAGTAATGGGTGGTGATCAAACCAAAAGCTTTACGTTCGTAAAAATCTTCCAGCATTACTTCTGCCAACGCACCTCCCAGTTCTGGATCAGAACCTGTACCAAATTCATCGATAAGAAAAAGAGTATTAGCATTACATTTTCTCAAAAAATATTTCATGTTTTTGAGTCGATAGGAGTAAGTACTCAAATGGTTTTCTATGGATTGATTGTCCCCTATATCCGTCAGTATTTGCCCAAAAAGGGCTGCCTTAGAACTTTCGTGTACGGGAATCAACATCCCAGTTTGCAGCATTAATTGCAATAAGCCTACTGTTTTTAAGGTAATGCTTTTTCCACCTGCATTCGGTCCAGAAATCACTACGATTCTATTCTCTGGATCCAGCTGAATGTCTTGAGGATGGGTTGGCCTATTTTCCAATTTATGCGCTTGTAACAACAAGGGGTGAAACGCTTTGATGTAGGCAATCTGTCTCTGGTCTTCGGTTATTTCTGGAAGCAAACCTCCGAGTTCTTGGGCATATCGAGCTTTGGCATGGATAAGATCCATTTCCAATAAAAAGGCGTGTTGCATTTCGAGATAGGGGAGGTAGGGCCTGAAAAAATCGGTGAGTTGACTCAATATTTTTTTGATTTCCTCTCCTTCTTCAAATTCCAAATTCTGCAATTCACGTGTCTGCGCATTGGTTGCTTCAGGCTCAATAAATACGATACTTCCCGTTTTGGAGCTTCCCATAATGGCTCCTTTTACTTTACGACGATACATCGCTTTGACTGCCAAAACACGGCGGTTTTCAATAACAGACTCCCGTATATCGTCTAAATAATCTGCATTGCTGAACTGACTCAAAGCCTTGTTAAAACTACTGCTGATCTTACCCCTCAATTGCTGCATCTGTTTTCTGATGCTGTAAAGGGTGTCAGAGGCGTCATTGCGCACCTCACCAAATCGATCTATAACTCCATCTACCGTAGGTTTAATCTGTTTTTCTTCGTATAATTGTTCAGCTAAACCACTAATGCTTGGATAATAGGTTTTAAACTTTGCCAGAAAACGAACCAGGGTATTAGTGGTTTCTGTATTGCGTGCTAAATTCCGAAAGGCCTCCAACTCCAGTACAGAGTTTTCAATTTTAAGCAATTGGAAATAGGGGGAGATATCGTCAAATCCGTGATTTGGAATGCGGTTTTCATTATCAAAAGAGGCACAATATTCAGAAGTCATCTGTAGTTTTTTCATCACTTGTTCAGAATCTGTTTGGGGTTTGAGTCCCAATACTACTTCCTTTCCCATAGGAGTAATTGCAAAAGCAGCACACTGCCTAAGGACTTCATCGTACTCAAGATCTTCCAGTGTTTTTTCGGGAATGCTCACCATGGTTTTTTCTTAACTTAGCCTTGCAAAAGTAATAAAATCATGCAGGTACAAATACATCCGAGCTGGGAAAAGGTCTTGCAGTCCGAATTCAGCAGCCCTTATTTCCACGACTTGATTGCTTTTGTCAAAGAGGATTATAAAAACAACCGCTGTTTTCCTCCTGGATCCGAAATCTTTAATGCCTTTGACCGTTGTCCTTTTGAGCAAGTAAAAGTCGTCCTTTTAGGGCAAGATCCTTATCACGGCCCCGGTCAGGCGCACGGTCTGTGCTTTTCAGTTCCAGAGGGCATACCGCATCCTCCTTCGCTGCAAAATATTTTTAAGGAACTAGAGGGTGATATCGGTCTTGCTGTTCCACAGAGTGGAAACCTTGAAGCCTGGGCTAAACAAGGAGTCTTTTTATTGAATGCGACTTTGACAGTACGTGCGCATCAGGCAGCAAGCCATCAAAAAAAGGGCTGGGAGCAGTTTACAGACGAAGTAATCAAAAAACTTTCGCAGCAGGGTCAAGGCTTGGTCTTTATGCTGTGGGGTGGCTTTGCCAAGCAAAAAATAAAATTAATCGATACGGACAAGCACCTTGTNCTGAGCAGTGGGCATCCCTCTCCTTTAAGTGCNAATCGAGGATACTGGTTTGGCAACAAACACTTTAGTCAATGCAATGCCTATTTAAAAGATCAAGGCAAAACACCAATTCAATGGGGATAAAGCCCCTCAGCCNCCAATTCGCTTTACGCCATNCCCCATTTCAGTAAGTATTTGTATCAATTGCTCGCGGTAATTCCCCTGGATGATGATCTCCCCATCTTTAACGCTACCGCCCACACCCACGGACTGCTTCAGGCTTTTAGCAAGTGCTTTTAAGTCCTCAGTACTGCCTTCAAAACCTTTGATTAGGGTAACNGTTTTTCCNGCACGNCCTTTGTTGCTAAAGTGTGCTTCTAAATCTTGAGCTTGGAATTCAGGTTCTGCGTCGGGTAGGGGGTCGGGGTCTGGAGCCAAGTTTTCAAATTTGATTTTGGCTAGTTCTTCCAGACTGTTCAACTTTTTAGACATAAGGGATTGAATATTAATGCTAAAATAGTAATTTAGGACTTATGTATATCCCTCATTTTTTTACACTACTGTTTATTTTTTCACTTCAAACTATGGCACAAGAACTTCCATTTTCATCTATTCCAGCTACACCACAAGACTACACTGCTGGAAATTCAATCAGTAGGATGATTCAGGGTTTGGGCTTTCGATACCATTGGGCTACAGAAGGACTAAGAGCAGAGGATTTGGAATACCGTCCAACGAAAGAAGCTCAAAGTACNCTGGGTACGCTTCAGCATATTTACGGNTTGACAAAAACCATCTTAAACGCNGCAAAAAATGAAGCCTCTAAACGTCNAGCACCCAGTCCTCCAGANAACTTAGAAGCCCTNAGAGCCGCTACATTAAAGGACTTACAACAAGCTGCAACACTGTTTTTAAATTACAGTGNNGATGAAATAGANGGNCTGAATATCATTTTTGAAAGAGANGGGAAGCAGTCTAGNTTTCCTGTCTGGAACCTGATCAACGGTCCTATAGCTGATGCCCTATACCATACCGGNCAAGTAGTAAGCTTTAGNCGNACATCAGGCAATCCGATCCCTAAGGGGGTTAACGTCTTTTTAGGGGTTAAAAATTAGTTGTTTCGGTCTTCGAAATCTTCCTTTTTCTCGTTTTCTAGCTTTTGATTAAGCAGGTAAACCCCGACTACCACTGCNCCTATAAAAAGNATNAGNCCCATCATTACTTNAGGNTTACAGCTGTGCCGTAGGCGAGTATCTCAGAGCAACCCTGCATGACCATAGAAGTCGTCAGGCGCACATTGACAATGGCATTAGCACCCAGCCTTTCAGCATCTTCTTGCATGCGCTGTAGTGCCTGCTCACGTGATTGAGCCTGGAGCTTGGTGTATTCGCTAATTTCGCCTCCAATAATATTTTTTAAGCCTGCGAAAATGTCTTGTCCTACATTTCGCGCTCTAACCGTACTTCCTCTGGCAATGCCTAGAGTTTCNTCNATTTCTTTGTTGGGAACAGTGGGGGTGGTAACGAGTATCATAAATTAGTTTTTAAATAATGAGTGATCAATGGCCGGGAATAAATCCAGAGCGTTTTTATAGTACAGTTTTTGTAAAATGGAATCGGGTAGGGCCAGTCCGTACATTTTCCAATGAGCATGTCGTTTGCGATAATAATCGAAATATTCATCGTCTGTCTCCAAAACCCTAAAATAAGTATAGTACTCACTTACTTTATAACTGTCTTTACCAAATAGAATTCGGTCTTGATAGTCGATAAAAAAGCGCCGAGCACGTTTGGGTTGACGACCTAGTTCTGCCAAAACCGCACCAATTTCCGTCATCACATTGGGGTAGGTATCCAAATGGGTTCCCAAACGATCCAAATCGTTGCCCATCCAACCCAAATGCGCATTGATAAAGGTAGTATTCGAGTGTTTTTTAAAAATATCGTGCTGTTCAGCCAAGACTTCCTCAAAAGAGGGGTTGCTTGCTGGGTCTCTGTATCGTCGGGGTTTTTGACGCAATTCCAACCAACGTTCATTAAACTTATCCTTGGGTTCCCAAAACGAAGCAGGTTCACCCGAGTGAATCAATACGGGCATCTTATTGTTACCGCAAGCCTCCCATATCGGGTCGAGGCGAGGGTCGTTGATGGCAATGCGATTGCCCTTAGAATCGGTAATCGTCAAACCTAAAGACTTGTACACTTTTAGTCCCATGACTCCAGCTGCTGCTGCAGAATCAATCAATGCTGTTTGAGTTTCTTTAAAATCAGCATCATCTATGGCTTCAAAGTCAATGTTTAAAAACAANCCAAAGCGATTGGGTGCATTTTCNCGTATGTTTTCCAATGATTNTCTTAAATACAAGCCTCGAAAACCACTGAGNTTGATCATAAAACCCATATTCATACTGTCCATTTCTGCCACCAAATTTGCAAGGTTTTTTACCGGCATATCAAACTGGTGGTTATGTACGTCCACAAAAGGATATTTAGAGCGTTTTAAGGGAGTTTCTTTGACAACCAGCGTGGACTTAGGACTGTATTCCTCTATGTCCATCAGATTGTTTTTTTCCTGTATTTTATCAAGTATATAATAGCTTAAACCACCGATAAAAAGGAGCGCAAAAGCGATTTTTAGCAGATTGAACAGCTGTTTAAAGAATTTCCGCATCAATGAAGGGGTATTACCACTTTGATTGTATCCCAACGCATCCTTAGGGAAGAATCTACAAAATCAATGGTAAATTGCTCTAGAGGTTCTTCTAAGCTTTGTACAGGAACATTGACCTTCATTAAAATTCCGCTAGGATCGGGTTCCGTAAAACTCAAGCCTCCTGTTTTGCTATGTACATAAATGACCCAATTTTCAGCATAGGGATAGGCATAGAGCCCGTAACTTCCTTTGGGCAATAAGCGACCTGCAAAATCCAAATCCTGATTGGTAGTTAGTTTGGTCGTCATATTGGCTCCTAAACGCCAATAAGTATCATAAGGAACCAAAGCGCCGTCAGCTGCTTCACCAAAAATAAGACGGTCTTTTTTATAGGGGCGGTAATAACGAACACTGATTTCTTTATCGCCATTGGAATATGCTGCTGATCCCATAGGACTTTTGGGATTGATGTATAAAGCATAAGCAAAGTAAGCTGCTGCGATTACAACAAAGCCGACCAATATGCCAATAATAATTTTCAATGCTTTCATGATAGAGTAGGTTTAAAATTTAAAAGCTAAATTACAATAAATGCACTAATGAATGGATAAAATGACTATTTTACATAACGTAAATTATGATAAAAACGAATTATTCTAAGGAGCGAATAAATTCCTTTATTTCAGGGATTAATGCGGGTGTGATACTTAGAGCGTCTATATTAATCTTAAGAAGTTCTTTAATACTGCTAATATCCGATGCTAGTTCTCCACATATACTGACGGTTTTCTTTTTTTTATGTGCTTTTTTAGTAAACTCATTGATAAGTATCAACAAACTTTCTTTTGCTTCAATTAGATAATTTGCTACTTTTTCATTTGTTCGATCGGCTGCAATGAGGAATTGTGACAAATCATTTGTTCCAAATGAAAAGAAATCAACTTTATCTAAAAATAATTCAGGGCGAATAGCCACATTGGGTATTTCAACCATAATTCCTATAGGAACTAATTCATTTAGCTGCATACCCTCTTTTTTAAGTTGTGTATACTCAGAATAAATCAACTGATAAATTTGATCAAAATCAGCTGGAGTCGCAATCATAGGACAAAGTATCCTAATAGTATATTCTTTGGAAAGACGTAAAATTGCCCTAATCTGCGGTTTGAGTAATTGATTGTAGTATTTAATCCCCAAACGCAAAGCTCTTAGACCCATTGCTGGATTTTCTTCCTGATCTAGAGAAAGAAATTCTAAAGGCTTATCAGTTCCAAAATCAAGCAATCTTAAAGTATGTAAGGAATTCGGCAGTATGTCAAGTAATTCTTTATAGGTTTCATATTGCTCGTTTTCTGTAGGAAAACGAGCACTCTCTAAAAAACACAGCTCTGACCTCAGTAGACCTATTCCTTCCGCGCCATTTGTTAGGGCGGCTTGCGCTTCAAGTACTGATCCTATATTAGCGTGAATAGCAATTTTTACTCCTGATTTAGTCATTGCAGGCTTATGACTGGAAGCTATTTGTTCCCGCTGCTTATGCTCGAAACTCTCTTTACTCTTTTTTGAGGTTTCAATAATAGAAGGACTTGGCTCAATAAAAACAGTTGATTGTAAGGTGTCCAAAACAAGTTTATCTCCTGTTTCAATCTTTTCAATCAGCGATCCCGCATTGATAAGTGATGGAATTCCCAATGCTTTAGCTAATATATTAAGGTGATCTGTTGTACCCCCTTTAGCCATTATGATTCCCAATATGAATTCACTTTTTATCGCGGCGAATTGATTAGTAGTAAGCTTCTCAGCAACAAGTATTGAAGGTTTGTTTAATTTGATTTCATTCTTTTCTGAACCTACTAAATATCCAATAATCATTTGACTTAGCATTTGAATATCCTCAATGCGTCCCATCAAATAGGAATCTTCTAGGGATTTCAATAAATCACAATATTCTGTTGCAACTTTATGTAAGGCAGTATGGGCAGACCAGCCCTCCTCCTCTATAGATCGGATTGTTTTACTTATTAACTCTGGATCGTTTAAAATTTCAATATGCGCTTCATAAATTTCCAATTCTTCTTCAGGGAGTTTTCCAACCCATTGCGCCTTTAACTGTCTTATTTTTTCAATTCCTTTTTGGAGTGCTTTACTTAGTTTCTTTTGTTCTTTTTTGCGATCATCTGTTTTTTCGGGTTTATACTTAATAGACCCGCTCGATTGTACAATAAATGCAGGACCTATTGCAATTCCACTTACCGCCGATATCCCTTTTATTGTTTTAATGGCTATACTTTAAATTGTGATTCAATTAATTCAGTCAGCGCCTCCATAGCGGCTCGTTCATCGGAGCCCTTAGCAATGATTTTAATCTCTTCCATTGATTTTACTCCTAGGGTCATAAGGGCTAAAGTACTTTTTCCATTGGCTTTTTTCTCTTTAAATCCTACCTCTATTTCAGCCTTAAACTGAGCTGCTCTTTTAGCAAATAGGGCTGCAGTCCTCGCATGAAAACCCACTTGATCTTTTAGTGCTATTATTTTTTCAATCATGAAGAAGATAATAAGGCCTCTGCCTGGTCTATAATTAATGCTGGGTTTATTACTGCTTTATTGACGCTCACATCTAGAATAGGTTTATTTTCAAATCTATTTTTACCCGAAATATTCACCATTTTTGCAATAATCACTACTTCTGCACGCGTGATTTCTTCTGGCGAAAGTTTTACTGGGACTTTATGCCCACCCTGCTCCTCAATAGCGATTTCATGGCCTCGCTTTAAAGCTTCTTTTTTTAGCGCCATAGAGGCCATTTTACTGTGTGCTACACCTGCTAAACAAGCGGTTACTAAGGCTATCCTCATATTCTGTATTTATTGATTCATTTGTGTATCTGCAGCATCTAATGCTGCTATATCGCGATTACTCATACTTTTTAAAAGATTTGCTGTAAGGGCTGTTATTACAGAGCCAATTACTACACAAACCACAAAAACAAGCGGTTTATTATAGAAAAACCACTGAGCGATTCCCAATACAGGAGTACTTAGCTCAAGCAAAAAGAATCCTGCAATTAAACCTGCTATGGTACTCCCCAGCGCAGTGGCTATAGTCACTCTTAGAAGGTCACCTACGGCTAGCGGTATAACAATTTCTGTAAAACCGCCAACGATGGCATAGACCCATGAACTCTTTGCATATTCTCGTTCTGATTTTGTATAGAGTTTAGGTTTTAAAAATGTAGCCAAACACAATCCTAGAGGAGGTACTGTTACTATTGACCCACAAATGCCTAGGGGAACATAAAGATTTAAGTCCATTACTGCAGTGGCAAAAGTACTTTGTGTTTTACTAAAAGGACCTCCATAATCAATTCCCCCTAAAAAACCCATTACAGCCCCCATAAGTGCTGAACCTTGTTCTCCTAAATTAGAAAGGAAATCAGAAAGTATACCCATTAACCAAGCGATAGGTGGCCCTAAAACATAGACCATAAATACCACAATAATAAGCGTCCCAAGGACAGGGGCTAAAAAGCCCCAAGTACTTTGTAGCATTTCGGGTAGCTCTATTTTTAATAACATATAGGTTACATAACCGACTAATATTCCTGCCAATAAGGCTCCTAAATAGCCTGTATCTAACTGTTGAGCCAATATACCTACAATAAAGCCAGGCGCAATACCTGGAGTATCACAAATACTGTAGGCGGTATAAGCTGCCATAATGGGGACAAAGTATGTCATCCCTATCGTTCCTACAGATTTAAATACACCCCATATTGAATCTTCAGCCAGGTTTGTTCCTCCAAGGACAGCTAGGCTACCTAACATTCCTCCTATTAATAGAACGGGAAGCATATAAGAAACACCTGTTCTAAAGTGAACCCCCGTTTCTCTAAAAATTGATGTTGTTTCTTTCCAAAAATTCATAACACTAAGAATTAATTAAAGGTCTTTAAAATTGTTTCCTTATCTCTGGCTGAAGCCCAAACAGCTCTGATTTCCTCATCTAATGCCAATGTAGCGACCTCTGACATCATCTCAATATGAGGGCTTTCCTCCCCCTCTGCCACTTCAGGAATAGCTAATAGAATAATAAATTGCACTGGCGACTCCTCCTCGTCCCAATTTATCTCTGTACAACGGGCAAAAATAAAAGCGGGCTCTTTTACTGCTGTTGAAGCTGCATGTGGAATTGCAACTCCTTCACCACAGTATGTAGAAAGTAAAGCTTCCCGTTTTAAAACCTCTTCTAAAAATTGGCCTCTATTGTACAGTTTTCCTGCTTCCCAAAACGATTGGCAAAGCGTCTCTAAAAGGGTTAATTTAGAATCGCTTTTAAGATTGAGCTGAATAGAAACAGGCTGTTTTACAGACATGATAGGAATTATTTCATTTGAGCTGCTGCTATTGCCTTTTTACAACGTTGCACCCCAGCAGTGATCCCCTCTGGGTCTTTAAAAATAGCCGATGACAATACAACAACATCTGGATCACAAGCGATAAGCGGCTCTAAATTATCTGCACGAATCCCTCCGTCAATTGCGATTTCACAGTTTGGATTTTTTTCGTCTACTAATTTACGTGCCCGCTTAAGCAGATCAAGACATGAACGCCTCCATCCCCAATTGTCTTTTCCATCTGTTTCATCGACTCCATGAACTACGATATGCAATCGGTCAATATCATAAATAGATTCCTCTACAAATGACAAGGGCGTATATAAGCCTATTGTTAAGCCCACTTTGAGTTGGCGTTCACGACACCAATTAATAATATAAGCTAAAGGAGCCCCTATAAAATGTTCAGCAGGGAGTATGAGCATATTGGTCCCCACAGCAGCTAGTTTGTCAATAAATAACAAATCACAAGTTTCAGTATAGATATGACATTCTATCGGTTTGTCAGTATGGGGTCTAATTCCCTCTATAATCTGATGTCCTCCCATTAATTGCATATTTTTAAGGTCGTGCATATCTGCAGCATCTGAATGTATATAATCTGCGCCAGCAACACTCGCCTCTTTCACTATATTTGCTATATGCCCATAGTCTACATGAGCCAGCCCAGCTGCAATTTTAATTTTTTTCATAATCGATTCAATATAAGCTCACTTTCATCATCTGATGAATACGAGATTTATTTTTTGGAATTAATTGGTCCAATAAAGGGTGTGAAAGTATTTGATTTATTTCTTCTTCAGAGAGGTCTGCCCTTTTACCGGACTGATCGAGTTCCGTAACAGCCAATAACGCTAAAACTTCTTGTGAAAAGACACCTTTTTGGTCGGGTAAACTTAAATAGGTTGTTATCTTTCTAAAAGAATCTCTACTTAGCGGTTCTTTGTATTTCAAAAAATCAGGATATACCATGGCAAGGGTTTCACCATGAGCTATTCTGGGACATATCCCTCCTATAATCTCCCCTAAAGGGTGCGGCAAATCTGCCCCACCATTAGCCAAACACATGCCGGCAAGAGTATCTGCCCAAGCAAGGCGTGTTCGTAAGATAATATTGTGAGGATCTTTCAGTACTGCAGGTAAATTTTCAAAAATTAATCGAATTGCTTCTAAAGACATCGCCTCTGTAAGTGGAGACGTTCGCTCTCCTAAAAAGCTTTCAAAAGCATGTGTAAAGGTATCGAAGCCAGTGGCGGCAGTTACTGCTGGTGGCACAGAACACATCAGCTCAGGATCTACAATTGCAATAGATGGAAAAAGACCCGAGTGGAATAAAGTCGTTTTCTCTTGCTTTACCGTATCACTCACAACAGCGGCTTGCGTACAGTGAGATCCGGTTCCTGAAGTTGTCGAGACCGCAATAAAAGGGAGGGCCGAATCAGGTGAAGGACCTACAGCAAAGGGATTGGAATATTTTGAAATGGCTGCTTCCCAATCAACAGCTCCAGACGGAGTAGTTAAAAAAGCAATAAGCTTTGCAGTATCCAATACAGATCCGCCTCCTATTCCTATCACAAAATCTACTTGATTTTCAACTGCTTTTGCGATTCCTTTTTCTACACCTTCTTGGGTAGGATTTGGAATCACTTTATCAAAATAAGTATAGCTTATTCCGACTTCCTCTAGCAGTTTCTCTACTACCTCATAGATGGATTTTAGTGATCCTTTACGGGGTCTTGTTACTAAGAGTACGCTCTTTCCAAGAGTGGGAGCAATTGTTTTCAACTCATTTAACTTACCTGTACCAAAGCGAATTTGGGTAGGAACAAAAAAAGTAAAAGGATTATTTAACAAACTGCTGTTCATAGCTCTGAAAATTAATCGATTATGGATTCAAATTTTGCAGTAAAATGACGTAAACTGATAATAGGTCCCTGATATGTTATTCGCAGTCCTTTCATTTCATTACGTCGCTGATACACATCTGTCAGCGAGTTGACAACTACATCCATATGGCGGTTGGTATAAACCCTTCTTGAAACGGTGAGGCGAACCAATTCTAGTTCTGGAAAAATTATTTCACCTGTCTTGGGGTCTTTTTTTGAGAAAGCACAGGAGCCCAGCTCTACCCCACGCACACCTCCTGTTTTAAATAGCTCTACAACTAAAGCTTGCCCTGGAAATTCAGACTGAGGAATATGAGGATAAAATTTTTGAGCATCTACATAAACTCCATGCCCTCCTACAGGTTGTATAATCGGAATTCCTCTTTTTGATAATTCATTTCCAAGATAGGCAACTTGCGCAATTCGGTAGGCCAAATATTCCTCATTTACACCCTCTTCAAGACCTATTGCGAGGGCTTCTAAATCACGCCCACTCATTCCTCCATAGGTAACAAAGCCCTCATTAATAATTGCCAATTGGTTAATTTGAGCAAATAATGATTCATTACGCGTACAAATGAAGCCACCTATATTAACCAAACCGTCTTTTTTAGAACTCATTACACAGCCCTCAGCATAGGAAAACATTTCCAAAACAATATCTTTGATCGATTTATCTGCATAACCAGCCTCACGCTGCTTGATGAAATAACAATTTTCAGCAAAGCGCGCAGCATCAATCATCAGTGGAATATTATGGGCTTTTGCGATGGAAGCTACTGTTCTGATATTTTCCATTGAGACTGGCTGCCCTCCATTACCATTACAGGTAACAGTGATAATGATTAAGGGAATTTCACTGGTATCATGTGTGGCAATAAAATTCTTGAGTTTTTCGATGTCCATATTCCCTTTAAAGGGATGTGGTTTTGAATTGGCAGTTCTTCCCTCTTCTATAATTAAGTCAACAGGGGTAGATCCAGCAATTTCTGCATGTCCTTTAAAGCTGTCAAAATGCATATTTCCAAGAATATACCCACCATTTTTGGCATACAGTTGAGACATAATAAAATCAGCAGCACGACCCTGATGAGTAGGCTGTATAAAGGGAAACCCCATAAGTTCCTGGATGGTTTTTTCTAAGCGGAAAAAACTTTTACTGCCTGCATAAGATTCATCGCCAGTCATAATACCAGCCCATTGTGTACTGCTCATAGCTGAAGTACCACTATCGGTAAGCATATCAATATAAACTTGATCTGCTCTTAATCGAAATACATTAAAATCCGCCTCTTTGATCCATTGCTCACGCTCATTGCGCGACGATTTTTTGATCGGCTCTACAGCCTTAATCCGAAAAGGCTCAGCATCTAAAAATTCCATTTTTTTAAATT
>NHDB01000015.1 GCA_002167945.1 Flavobacteriaceae bacterium TMED48
TCCAGATTCACAAACACAGCCAATACAACCGGCATCTCCGTTCGGCTCACCAAAATCAAATAAATGACCCACATCATATGCATCATCCCCTAATACTTCATCAATAGTAGATTGTAGTTCAGTTGCAAATTCACCTGTAAAAGGATCTGCTTCTGGATCTTCGTAAACTAATGATTCGTCAGAAACCAACTCCAACCGGATCGATATTTCATCCTCAAAAATCTGATTGATTCGATTTATTGTACTTACCAAAGCTGCATAAGCATCTTCAATATTGGTTCCATTACTCGGATCGTCGTCACCCCAATAGGTAGTGTATTCCGCAGTAGCCGCAATGGCTATTCTAAAAATATGAATTTCGTTATTGACCTTGGTTGTTTTATTAGAGCTCTTTCTTGTTTTTTGCTTTGAGTCTCTACTCTGTACTGTTTTACATACAAAATCCTGAAATCTGTCGTTTTTTGTTTTTTGATAAACAAAGTGAATCCCTTTGCTGTTTTTCTTGGGTTGGATGAATAAATTCCATTGGTTTGGCAGTTTAATCCAAGCGTTGAATCCTGTGGGATGGGCACTTAATCGAACTTTTACCTCTGGCCTTTTTTTACTAAAGCCCTTATAAGTTTTTATATTGGGATGCGTGGCTGAAAGTTTAGGTGACAGTACTGGAGCTGGCTTTAACAAAAATAGCTCCTCCTCCCCTTTTTCATTTGGTAAAAGGATACTATCCATAACCAATGCTTTTGAGGACAATAGATTTTTGTCTATTGAACTAGGCAAGTACCTATAAAATTGCTCCTTTACCAAAGGCTCTGGAAATTGAGTTAATTTTAGGGTTTCAACTTTTTCCCANGAGTTTTGACTCCATGCCAATTGTCCGATAAAATAACAGNCTATTACAAGGGCTAAGGTTGTTGTTTTTATGTTTAATGCTTTTACCACTAGAGGTTTTTAACTAGTCAGGCTTAAAAATAGGAAACTAATTTAGTTTTGGAGGATATTGCAGTACTTTTGTNANGCGATTNGNTTTAGNTANCACTTATGAATGTTTTTCAAAACATTGAAAATTACAATCCAAAATCAAAATGCATACTGACTATAGGCACCTTTGATGGGGTTCATATTGGACATCAANNAATAATAAAGAGCTTAGTTGAGTTGGCTCAAAAGCGAAATCTTCAAGCGACCATACTTACTTTTTTNCCTCATCCGAGGATGGTTTTACAAAAAGAATCAGACATTAAACTCATTNANACTCTAGAGGAAAAAAAAAGTGTTTTGGAAAAGCTGGGNGTTGACAATCTTATCATCCACCCCTTTTCAAAGACCTTTTCCAGGCTTTCTGCAGTTGAATTCTGTAGAGATATTTTAGCAAATCAGTTACAGATTGATAGTCTTTTTATAGGTTATGACCATCGGTTTGGAAGAAATAGAGAGGCTACAGCTGAGGACTTAATCTCCTTAGGGAAANTCTATAATTTTNATGTGNTTATTATTCCGGCTCAGGATATCGAATCAATTACGGTAAGCTCNACCAAAGTGAGAAAAGCCATCGCTGCTGGAGCGTTNGAACTTGTTCATGGCTTTTTAGGCCGTTATTTTGAGTTGACAGGAACAGTCACTCGTGGACAAGGTCTTGGTAGAACAATAAATTTTCCAACAGCCAATATTTCCATCNCTGAGTCATATAAGCTCATTCCTCCAATTGGAGTATATCTTGTGACAGTGCAAAACGACAATCTTAGCTTTAACGGAATGATGAATATTGGAACCCGTCCTACTCTTGANGGGGAACACCAAACGCTTGAAGTACATCTATTTGATTGNGANAAAGACCTTTACGGTCAAAAATTAAAAATCTCTTTTCTAGAAAAAATTAGGGAGGAACAAAAATTTGAATCCTTAGACGCTTTAAAAATACAACTCAAAAAGGATAAAGAAATTTGCAAAAGAACCNTAATCAAAAAGGGCTTGCATTAAAATTCCTTTATTTTTGCAAAAACATTTTTTATGCTGGCATTGCAGTACATCAGAGAAAATAAAGAAGCGCTTTTAGCAGGACTCAAAAAGCGAAATTTTCAATCAACTGAAAAAATAAATGAGATTATTGCCTTAGATCAAAAGCGAAGAACTCAACAAGCGGAACTTGACCAGCATTTGGCTAAAGCCAATTCTTTAGCTAAAGAGATCGGGATGCTTTTCAAAAGTGGTGAAACAGCAAAGGCAAATGAAATCAAAGAACAAACTACTAGTCTCAAAGAACTCACAAAAAAACTTCAAGAAGAGTTACAACTTACTACTACTGGGTTAAATGAGTTGAGAACTCAAATTCCAAATGTCCCACATGAGTCGGTTCCAGCAGGAAACACAGAGGAAGATAATGAAGAAGTATTTCAATCTGGCAGTATTCCTGAATTGGGTGAAAATCCACTTCCTCACTGGGAATTAGCACAAAAGTACGATCTGATAGATTTTGAATTGGGAAATAAAATTACAGGAGCTGGTTTTCCTGTGTATAAAGGAAAAGGGGCGCGTCTTCAAAGAGCCTTAATCAATTATTTTTTGGATAAAAATACTGCGGCTGGGTACAAAGAAGTTCAGGTTCCTCACCTAGTAAACGAAGCTTCTGGGTTTGGTACGGGACAACTTCCTGATAAAGAGGGACAAATGTATCATATTCAAAATGACGACTTATACTTAATTCCAACGGCTGAGGTACCACTTACCAACCTATACCGAGATACCATTTTAGAGAAAAAAGACCTTCCAGTTTGCCTTACAGGCTACACCCCTTGTTTTAGAAGAGAGGCGGGAAGTTACGGTGCTCACGTTCGAGGCTTAAACCGCTTGCATCAATTTGATAAAGTGGAAATTGTCCGTATTGAAGAGCCTCAAAATGCGATGAAAGCACTAGATAAAATGGTAGATCACATAAAAACCATCCTTCAAGAATTAGAACTTCCCTATAGAATATTAAGACTTTGCGGTGGAGATCTTGGGTTTACCTCCGCACTGACCTATGATTTTGAAATATACTCCACCGCGCAAAAACGTTGGTTGGAAATCAGTTCTGTGTCTACGTTTAACAGTTTTCAGGCTGAGCGTTTGCAATTGAGGTATAAAACAAAGGAAGGGAAAAAGCAAAGTGTCCACACTCTTAATGGCAGTTCATTGGCCTTACCTAGAGTGGTAGCAGGAATGCTTGAAAACTGCCAAACAGATGATGGAATCACCATTCCAAAGACTTTGGTACCCTATACTGGATTTGATAAAATCGACTGAAATGCTAATCTACAACGTCACTGCACATGTTGAACCCTCAATAGAAAAAATCTGGTTGGAGTGGATGGAGCAGCACCATATTCCTGAGATGCATGCAACTCAAAAATTTACACAAACTAAAATTTTTAAAATCATCACAGATCAAGATACCGGGGGAATAAGCTATGCCGTTCAGTACCACTGTGAAAATAAAGCTAAGCTAGAAGCCTATCTGAGCGAAAATGCAGATCAACTTCGCCAAAGCGTACATGCCAAGTTTGGGGATCAAATTTTATTTTTTAGAACAGAGCTCCAATTAATCCAAGAACATTCATGAAAAAGGTACGCCCAAAGAAAAAATTAGGGCAACACTTTTTAACCGATCTCAATATTGCCCAAAAAATAGCTGATTTACTCCAGTTCGAACAATATCAAAACGTATTGGAAATTGGGCCTGGAACAGGAGTTTTAACGCAATTTTTGGTTCCACAAACAACCGCTCTACATTTGGTAGAAATCGATGAAGAATCCATCCTATTTTTACAAAACACCTATACTGAAGAGCAACTCAATCTGATAAAAGGAGACTTTTTAAAACTTGATCTAAATTCAATTTTTGGAAGTGATGCTTTTGCGATCGTTGGTAATTTTCCGTACAATATCTCCTCTCAAATCGTATTTAAAGCGCTTGAAAATAAATCTCAGATTCCCTTTTTTGCAGGGATGTTCCAAAAAGAAGTTGCAGAACGTATTTGCGAACCACCAGGATCAAAAAAATATGGTATTCTATCAGTTCTTGCTCAATTGTATTACGAAACTGAATATCTATTCACTGTCCCTCCAGGAGTTTTCAACCCACCCCCAAAAGTAGACTCAGCAGTAATCCAGATGACTAGAAAAAAGGAATTCAATCTGGGCTGTAATGAAGCTCTTTTAAAAAAAATAGTGAAATTGAGCTTTCAACAAAGGCGTAAAACACTGCGTAATAGTTTAAAAACCTTGAATCTTCCCGATAATTTAAGAGAAGATAGTATCTTTGATCTCAGACCTGAGAAGCTCTCAGGGGATGACTTCATCCAGCTTACAAAAAGGATTGACTATGGCAACATTTCAAATTGACACCCCCTTTTTAGAAAATCTTAAGGATTTAATTAGAGAGCAAGAAGATTACAAACTAAAAAGGAAATTTAAGCCCATACACTATGCAGATGTTGCTGAAATCATCCAACTCCTCTCTCAAGATGAAGCAACCTATGTTGTCAAACTGTTAGACAGTGAAACTACTGCCGATGCACTTGCAGAAGTTGATCCCGATATACGCGAATGCATTTTAGACAATCTTTCTGCCAAAGAGATTGCACTTGAAGTTACCGAGCTAGATACAGATGATGCTGCTGATCTTATCCTTGAATTGCCTGAAGATCGACAAGAAAAGGTCATGTCTCAAATTGAAGATGACGANCATGTCCAAGANATTCGAGAACTTCTTAAATACGATGAGAATACTGCAGGGGGTCTTATGGCNAAAGAATTAGTCAAAGTAAAAGAAGATTTAAGTGTNCTNAAATGCTTGAACGAGATGAGAGCACAAGCAGAATATGTCACCCGAGTACATTCCATTTATGTAGTTGACGAAAAAAATAGACTGAAAGGAAGACTTTCCCTNAAGGACCTCATCACTGCCAACTCAAAAGACAAAGTCAANGATATTTTTATTCCAAAGGTCGATTTTGTTTCCGTTGATCAAGAAAAAGAGGAAGTGGNTAAAATCATGTCTAAATANGATTTGGAAGCCATNCCAGTAGTCAATCAAAAAAAAGAATTATTAGGNCGTATCACTATTGATGATATCGTTGATGTAATTAAAGAAGAAGCCGAAAAAGATTATCAGTTAGCAGCAGGTATTTCAANTGATGTAGANGCCGATGATACCNTTTTCGAATTGGTAAGAGCACGACTTCCATGGCTCTTTTTAGGGCTCTTAGGNGGGTTGGGAAGTGTNTTTATCCTTCAAGATTTTGAGGACATTATGAATGAANCTCNACTGAGAAATTTATTTTTTTATACACCATTGATTGCGGCTATGGCGGGTAATGTNGGAGTTCAATCCTCAGCAATTATTGTTCAAGGTTTAGCAAACGACGTTGTAAAAGGTTCGCTTTTTAACCGACTCGTAAAAGAAATTGGATTAAGCCTGATCAATGGTTTCGCTCTAGCTTTAGTAATTATAATTTTTGGTCTTATCTCTCAACAAGAATTTAATGTTAGTCTAACAATTGCTGGCTCCATGATGTTGGTCATTGTTGTNGCTGCCCTAGTGGGCACCTTTATACCGATAATTTTGGACAAAAGAGGGATTGATCCTGCCATCGCTACTGGCCCTTTTATTACTACAGCAAATGATATTTTTGGGATTTTCTTGTTTTTCTACATCGCCAAACTTGTATTGGGTTTTTAGATGAATTCAAAGTTGATTCTCCATATAGACGAAAATCATCCACTTCTTATCAAAGGTCTTGAAAGCCTGGGATTTGAAAATCATATTGCATATACTACTCCTCTCAAAGAAGTAATTGAATTATTGCCAAAATACTCAGGTGTAGTGATNCGAAGTCGCTTCCCAATAGATAAAAATTTTATAGANAGCGCCACTAACTTAAAATTCATCGCAAGAGTGGGTGCGGGTTTAGAAAATATAGATTTAGCCTNTGCANAATCTAAGAAAATAGCTCTTATCGCCGCCCCAGAGGGGAATAGAAATGCTGTAGGAGAACATGTTTTGGGTATGCTGCTCGGTCTGATGAATAAATTACGTGAAGCACATGCCAGTATTCAAAAAGGAGCGTGGCTAAGAGAAGACCACCGCGGGTTTGAATTGGAAGGAAAAACCATTGGGATAATAGGTTATGGCAATACAGGGAAAAGTTTTGCCAAAAAACTACAAGGGTTTAAAGTTGAAGTGATTTGTTACGACATCAAGGCAGGGGTTGGAGATCAAAACGCAAAGCAAGTCTCTCTGGAAGAACTTCAGGATCGCGCAAAAGTAATCAGCCTTCATATTCCACAANCCACAGAGACCAATGGAATGATTGATAAAAATTTTATCGATANAATAAAAAATCCATTTTGGTTTCTAAATAGNGCNAGAGGAAAGGCTGTATGTACNGCTGACNTAGTTGAAGGGCTCCGCTCAAAAAAGATTTTAGGTGCAGGTTTGGATGTATTGGAATACGAATCAAGTTCATTTCACTCAATCTTCGGANATAAAAACCGACCTAAANCATTGGAATATCTNTTAAATGCAGAAAATGTATTGATAAGCCCACATGTTGCTGGCTGGACTTTTGAAAGTCATATTAAACTCGCTCAAACGATTGTCGACAAGATTNCAGTCCTTAATCTCTAAGACAATACAAACTGAGCTGTTTCTTCAGTTCGTTGCTCGAGTAAGATTTGTTTTCNGTTATTTCGAATTGATTGCAGCGCCTCATCGTTAAAATGCCGAACGGTGAATAAATCAACCTGCTCTTTTACCTCTACATTAAATCTTGATCTCAGTACCAAGACCAATTCTTCCAAACGTTTGTATTTGTTGTTTACACAAACTGAAAAACTGATNGCTGAATTTTGTATCATTTCAACAGGCATTTGATATTCGTGTAAGAGTCCAAAAATATAACTGATGTTTTCTTCAACTATAAAGGAGAAATCAATAGATGACAGACGAATCAAAACTTGATTCTTTTTTACGATATAACAGGGAATTAAAGGGTCAAGTGTTTTTCCTTTGGAAACCGCCGTACCAACTCCTTCAGGATGTTCAAAAGACTTTACATAAAGTGGAATTTCTTTTCTTTGAAGGGGTTGAAGAGTTTTTGGATGAATTATAGAAGCTCCATAAAAAGCCAATTCGATGGCTTCTCTATATGAAATCTGATGCAGCAATTCGGTATTGTTAAACACTCTAGGATCACCATTCAAAACTCCAGGTACATCTTTCCAAATGGTTACAGACTCTGCATTTAGTGCGTAGGCAAAAATAGCTGCGCTATAATCCGAACCTTCTCTACCTAGGGTTGTAGTAAAATTATTGGCATTACTGCCAATAAAACCCTGCGCAATGATTAATTCACGACCTTTGGCTTTGGATTTAATTAAGGCTTGAGTTTCCTCCCAATTTAAATTTGCTGCTCGATAATAATCATCTGTTTTTATGCATTCACGAGCGTCTAACCAAAAACTTTTCCATCCTTGAAGTTCAAAATAACGATGAATTATTTTAGTTGATAGTAGCTCACCATAAGAGACTACTTGATCGTAAACAAAACTGTAATTTAGGGCCTTGTTGCTTTTCAAAAAAGTCTGTAATTCTTCAAAATAACCATGAACTTCTTCAGCTATCTTGATGCCTTGCTTTTCAAAAAGGTCTTCTACTATTTTTAGATGGAATTCTTTAAGTGTTAAAAGTTCATGGCTTAATCTTGATTTTTCTTCAAAATAAGCTTCGATAACTTTTTCCAATGCATTTGTTGTCTTCCCCATAGCAGAAACAACAACCAAGGTATCTTTATGCCCAACTGAATTTAATACACGAACTAAATTCTTTACCCCTGAAGCATCTTTAACCGATGCACCACCGAATTTAAATACTTTCATTTTTTTTGGATTTTTAGGAAGGCCTCCATCTCGGCTTTATGCATTTGGACTGTGGACCAATCGTGCAATACTGTTGCACCGCTTTTTTCATAAAATCCAATTGCTGGGGTATTCCAATCCAACACATTCCACTCAATGCGTTCTACACCACTCTCATATGCTTTCTCAATAAAGGCTACATATAACTGTGTNCCAAAGCCCTTCCCTTTGGAGGCTTCAGTCACAATCAAATCTTCTAGGTGATAAGTGGGTCCTTTCCAGGTGGAAAAGCGTTGGTAATATAATGCCATACCAATTACCTTATTTTCAACCTCAGCAACTAAACATTGAAACAAAGGATTTTCACCAAAACCAAATTGTTCAATATCNGAAACATTTAAGTTTACACTTTCAGGCTCTTTTTCAAATACAGCCAACTCATTAATCAAACTTAAAATGGCTGNACTGTCTTCAACCTTAGCTTGCCTTATTGTCGCTTTCATGAATTTGTNTTGAGGCGCAAAAATAAGACAAGAATCTTGGAATGCCACAAGTTCAATTAAATATCACGAATTAAAGAAAAATGTTAAAAATTAAATTTGAACACTCAACCAATCGTTTACAGTATCAAAGAAAAGTTTTGGCTTTTCAGCATGTAACCAATGTCCGGCTTGAGCTATNGTGACTTGTTCNGCATTGGGAAAATAATGNTGGATCAAAGGAGTNTCCGATTCTAAAATATAATCTGATAATTCCCCTTTTACAAAAAGNCAGGGAAGTAAAGANTGGGCATCAGCACTTAAATTTTTTCCAATGGCATCACTCGCATCTTTTAACACCTCAATATTGATTCTTAAGCCTAGTTTTCCTGGCTCAACCCAATAGAGGTTTTTCAATAAAAACATNCGAAGTCCAGGTTCAGTGACATAAGAGGATAAAAAGGTATCGGCCTCTGTTCTGCTTTTNACCTTGTTAAAATCCAAGTTAGAAAGGCCTTGTAGTATTTTTTGATGATGAGGGGCGTACTGTTTAGGAGCAATATCTGCAACCACTAAGGCTTTTAAAAAATGGGGATACTTACAAGCGAAATGCATTGCTGTTTTTCCACCCATTGAGTGGCCCAAAATAAGGATATCTTGTAATTGATGAGCCTCACAGTAGTNAGCAATATCATCAGCCATCAGNTCGTAGGAAAAAGCTGTACTCCAAAAACTTCTCCCATGATTTCGCTGATCAATGAGATGAACTCTGAAACNNGAANAAGACCAGTTTTTAGCATGCGTCTTCCAATTGTCGCTCATCCCCAAAAAACCGTGTAATATCAACAGATCGTGACNAGAGTCNCCAATAATGTTGCTNTGAAGTAAATTCAAAATTTGATCCGTTCTAAATACATTGGTATGACATTTTCGANCCCTAAATACAAACTTTCACATATTAAAGCGTGCCCAATAGAGACTTCCAACAAACTTGGAATATGCTTAGAAAAGTAGTTAATATTTNCAAGGCTTAAATCATGACCCGCATTGATTCCTANGTCTAACTCCACTGCTTTTTCTGCTGCTTTNACAAAAGGNGCAATGGCCTGTTCAGGGTTTTTGGGATAGCCATGAGCATAAGATTCNGTATAGAGCTCTATTCGATCTGTTCCTANCTCTTTAGCCCCTTCAACCATTTGGACGTTAGGATCCACAAATATTGAGGTTCGAATCCCTGNNCCTTTAAACTGNTCTATGATGCGCGTTAAATAATCTTTATTTTTTATNGTATCCCAACCCGCATTGGAGGTTAGNGCATCTACACTATCNGGGACTAAAGTAACCTGNGTCGGTTTTATTGAAANTACCAACTCCATAAAATCAGGCATTGGGTTTCCTTCAATATTGAATTCCGTTGTCACGACCTCTGGAAGCTTTCTAGCATCTTCATAACGAATATGCCTCTGGTCTGGCCTTGGATGAATGGTAATCCCTTGTGCTCCAAATCTTTGTAAATCTGTGGCCACCTGAAGTAAATCGGGAACGTTACCTCCTCGAGCATTTCTAAGGGTAGCAACTTTATTAATATTAACGCTAAGGGCTGTCATCTTTTTTTTTGTAAAAGTATTCNCTTCTGACTTAATTTAAANTAAAATACGGCCTTTTNATAGCTTTTGCTATTTTCCAGTTGCAAACAACTCCATTTATTGGAGTTTCGTACCTTTGAATTAAGTTTACGGTTATGAATATCGCTCTTTATAGTGNTTTTTTTTCTNAAGAAACACTCCAATATGCAAAAGCCACTGTGACCTATTTAAAAAGTCANGGTCATCAATTTACTTTAGTCCAGCGATTTAGAAAACNCCTTGGAACTGAAGCTTCCAATTACTCCTATTTTGATGAAGAAAATAAACTTGGAAAAAATGTAGATTTTCTCTTTTCAATTGGTGGAGATGGAACCATNTTACGAGCTGTTACTCTTATTCAAGATTCTAAAATACCTATACTGGGCATCAATACCGGTCGATTGGGCTTCCTCACCTCCCTTCACCGTGATGCGCTCACTGAAGGTTTGGATTTATTCTTTGATAAAAAATTTACTTTTATTTCACGTTCGCTACTCCAAGTACGGACAAAAGATTCAATATCCATTTTAGAAGAAAGCGGAATTGCATTAAACGAAGTTAGCGTGAATAGAAAGAACACCACATCAATGTTGTCTATCCGTACAGAGTTAGATGGTAAACCTCTAACAACCTATTGGTCTGACGGGCTTATCATTTCAACCCCAACGGGATCTACAGGTTATTCTCTAAGCAGTGGAGGCCCCATAGTTAGCCCAACCGCTCAATGCTGGATTCTCAATCCGATTGCCCCTCACAATATCAATATGCGTCCGTTAATAGTCCCGGATAATACGGAAATTAAAATCTCTGTAGAAGGAAGAAGTAAGTATCATCTGCTATCACTTGATTCTAGAATAGTAACCCTAGAAAATGGAAATGATATTTACATAAAAAAAGCCCCTTTTGCAGTACGTACTGTTCAACTTAATGGATCCGACTTCTTTAGTACGCTAAGAGAAAAACTTTTTTGGGGTCAAGACAGGCGAAACACACAATAAATACGAGGTTTTAGGGTTATAATTTAGACTATCGTTAAATCGATTACGCTTTGTAGATTAACCAACTTCATGTTTACAAAATCAATTCTTTTTTTTCTCTGTGTGTTTGCCACAAGTGCTTACAGCCAATTCCATGAGCTTGGGCTTTTTTTGGGAGGCAGTAATTACATTGGAGATATTGGAACTGATCAGTATATAGATCCAAACTCACCTGCTTTAGGTCTGGTGTACAGATGGAATGTAACAGATCGATATTCTCTTCGAGGAGGTTTTACATTTACAAAATTAACAGAGACTGAATACAACAACAATGACTTAAACCGATTCAGAAGGTCCTATAAAGTAGATAATAATATACAAGAGGCAACGGTTGGTATTGAATTTAATTTCAAAGAATTTAATCTACACGACGCTGACTTTAACTTTACACCTTATCTTTTTTACGGACTGAGTTATTTTCGTTACGATCAATATTACATTTTACCTAACGGTCAATTCAATCCACCCACCTATACCAATTACGGAAAAGATGAAAAAATCGCAATCCCCTTTATTCTCGGTGTAAAATTAAACCCTAATCCATTATTTATATTGGGGTTTGAGGTCGGAGCGCGATATGCTTTAACTGACAACCTAGACGGAAGTAATCCTGAAAACCAATTTGCTAATGAATTGGATTATAAATTTGGTAATCTTGCGAATAATGACTGGTATATTTTTATGGGTTTCACAATTTCATTTACCTTTGGCGATCTTCCGTGTTATTGTAAAGAATAAATGAACAAACTACCCAAACATGTCGCAATTATAATGGACGGTAATGGCCGTTGGGCTAACCTGCAGGGTAAAAACCGTGTGTCTGGTCATCAACAAGGCGCAAAATCTGTAAGAGAAGTCGTCGAAGAAGCTGTCAAAATGGAAATTGAGTTTCTTACTTTATATGCTTTTTCTACCGATAATTGGAGTCGGCCCATGGAGGAGGTAAGTTTATTGATGAAATTGTTGGTGAATTCTTTGAAAAAGGAATTTAAAAGACTGATCAAAAACAATATTCGCCTTCAGTCTATAGGAAATATGGACAGACTTCCTAATCCTGTCAAAGAGGAATTGAGTTACGTAATTGAAAAGACTAAAAATAACACTGGGATGGTCCTTACTTTGGCACTAAACTATGGGGCAAAAGAAGAATTTACCGCCGCCGTAAAAGCCATAGCGTTTAAAGTTAAAAATAGTATAATTTCCCCCGAAAAAGTTGACCAATCCACCATAATTGAGCATCTTTACACGCGAAATTTACCCGCTGTTGATTTACTGATAAGAACCAGCGGTGAAGAACGAATAAGTAATTTTTTGCTTTGGCATATTGCCTATGCAGAATTGTATTTCACGAGGACGCTTTGGCCCGATTTCAAAAAAGAGGATTTACAAAAAGCACTGGTGGATTACACTAAACGAGAAAGAAGATTTGGAAAAACGAGCGAACAACTCACATCATAAGTCGTACTACAGTTATTTCCTTATAGGATTGTTTCTTTTACTAGGGTACTTCAACTACGCTCAAACTCAGGGTTTTGTCAAGGGAAGAACTTATGTCGTTGACTCCATAAAGGTCACTGGACTGAAGAGTTTTAACGCCCAAACAGTAATTTCTTACAGTGGGCTTAGAAAGGGACAAAAAATAAGTGTTCCCGGAGAGCAGGTAAGTGAAATTATCAATAAATTGTGGGGGCTTGAGCTCTTTAGCGATATCAATTTCTATGTAACTAAAGTGGATGGAGAAAATATTGATCTTGAAATTGAAATTGAAGAACTTCCAACCCTAACCGAGGTGAAAGTAAATGGTCTTAAAAAAGGGAAGATAGAGACTATCATTAAAGACACTGAACTTACTGCAGGAAAAAAACTATCTGAAAGTTTTTTAACCAATACCAAAAACTATATTGAAAACAAGTACAAAAAGGATGGATTCCTAAACACTAAAGTAAGCCTTAATACGATTTTAGACACGGTAGGTAAAAATACCTATAAAATGGTGGTTAACGTAGATCGGGGTCCTAGGGTCAAAATTGATAAAATAAACTTCGAGGGGAATGAAATTTTTAAGTCCTCTAAATTACGCTCAAAGCTCAAAAACACTAAACACAAGACATCCATAAGATTTTGGAAAAAGTCAAAATTTATTGAAAATGACTTCAAAGAAGATCTTGTTGGTTTAGTAAATTTTTACAAAGAAGAAGGATATAGAGATGCTCGCATCATTTCCGACAGTTTGATCAGAGATGAAAATGATCCAAATTCTATTTCCCTTAACCTCCAAATAGAAGAAGGGAAAAAATACTATTTCGGAGACATCAATTTTATAGGAAATACAGTCTATGGTGACAACACCATTCAACAAATTCTAGGATTAAAAAAAGGAGATACTTACAATGGAGTTCTTCTTAAAAAGAGAATTGCTGACACCTCCAAACCTGATGGCAATGACATCACTAATTTATATCAAAACAGCGGTTATTTATTTTCCAATATTAATGCTGTAGAAGTAAGTGCCGTAAATGATACCATCAATTTTGAAATTAGGATTACTGAAGGAAAACAAGCCAATTTTAACAAAATCTACGTAGAAGGGAATACTAAAACTAACGATCACGTTATNTANAGAGAATTGAGAACTAAACCCGGTGAACTTTACAGCAAAGACAGACTGGTCAGAACTGTTCGTGAATTGGGTCAATTAGGATTTTTTGATGCAGANCAAATCAGTCCTGAATTAGAAAATGTAAATCCTAATGATGGTACTATTGACGTTAAATTTGATTTAGTTGAGTCTGGGGCAAGTCAAATCGAACTCCAGGGAGGTTACGGACAAGGAGGTTTTATTGGAACTTTAGGCCTTTCATTCAACAATTTCTCCATGCGNAACATTTTTGATGGGAAATCATACAANCCCTTGCCAATGGGAGACGGNCAAACTCTTGCTCTAAGACTGCAGGCGAGTCAGTTTTATAATACTTACAGTTTTAATTTTTCTGAGCCCTGGCTAGGAGGCGAACAACCTGTTCAATTCTCAACTTCATTACAACACACCATCCAATACCGTTATGACTTTTTCACCGGACTTGCGGACAGAAGCCAATCATTCCAAATTAGTGGACTAACAGTAGGCTTAGCTAAAAGGCTTCAAGTACCTGATGATTTTTTCCAATTATCACAGGCACTCTCTTATCAGTATTACAATCTAAAAAACTATTATACCGGTCTTTTTACCTTCGGAGATGGAGAAGCTAAAAACTTAGCTTACACTATAAGTCTGCTTCGAAACAATACAAGAGTGAATCCAATATTNCCTACTGGAGGATCTACCTTTACGGTAAGTGCTAAACTCACCCCACCCTATTCACTCCTCTCAGGAAGAGACTTTTCAGACTTNGAAAATCAACCTGAGTTTCAAGATGAAAATGGAAATCCGCTTGTCGATAAAATCGACCAAGAGCGTTTTCGCTGGTTGGAGTTTTATAAAGTCAAATTTAACGGTACGTGGTACACCAGAGTATTTGATGATTTAATTCTCAAAACCCAAGCTGACTTTGGTTTTATAGGGGCTTACAACAAAGATCGTGGTAATATCCCNTTTGAACGTTTCTTTTTAGGAGGAGACGGCATGGTAAGTTATGCACTAGACGGTCGTGAAACCATTGCATTAAGAGGATACCCAAATCAATCCTTATCGGGTAATGATGGATCAGTGATNTACAATAAATTCTCNTTAGAGTTNCGTTATCCTATCACGCTAAAACCCAGCGCATCAATTTATGCACTTACCTTTTTAGAGGCAGGGAATGGGTATAATAGTTTTAGAGANTTCGATCCTTTTAACTCTAAACGNTCAGCAGGNTTAGGTGTTAGAATCTTTATGCCTGCCTTCGGTTTGCTTGGGATTGATTTTGCNTATGGTTTTGACAATACAAATCCAAACTCTACTACCCCTAATGGATGGGAGACCCACTTTATNATAGGGCAACGCTTTTAACATAAATTNGGGATANATAATTATACTGTTCTATACTATCNAGTACTTTCAATCGTTATACAAGTAATGAAATACACACTAAAAACAAGTCTTTTTGTTGTACTTTTTATGGCGTTTAGTTTGAAAAGCTATAGCCAGCGGGGAACACGTGTTGGATATATCGACATGGATTACATCCTTGAAAGAGTAGATGAATACAACAAGGCGAGTACCCTTTTAGACAAAAATATTGAAAACTGGAAAAAAGAAATTGAACTAAAAAAACTGGAACTTCAGCAATATCANGACCAGCTCAATGCTGAACGAATTATTTTGACACCCGAACTCATCAACGATAGAGAACTTGAAATTNAAGACTTTGCTACTGATATTATCCGTTTGCAAGAAAAACGATTCGGTCCAAACGGTGATATGATTATNCAGCGATCTAAATTGATNCAGCCCCTCCAAGATCAAGTCATGAGTATAGTCAAGCAAGTAGCCGAAGAAAATAAATACGACTTTATTTTTGATCGATCTTCTACCGCTACCATGTTGTATTCCGCAAAAAATTACGATATTAGCGAACTGGTTGTAAAACGTATTAATCGACAGCAAAAAATACAACAAAGAAAAGAACAAATAGAAGCGATAAAATCAAAAGCTTCAAGTATAAAGAATTAATATCCAAANATTTATGAAACTCTTATCTACACTTATTCTCAGTTTGACTCTTTTTATTGCGCCTTTGACGCTAACAGCTCAGTCAAAAGTAGCACACATCAATACTCAGCAACTCATCAGTGAGATGCCTGAGGTTATTGCCGCTCAAGGTGAATTGAAGAAATTAGAAGATCAATACGCTAAAGAGATGGAAAATTCTGTCAAAGAATTTCAAACCAAAGCACAAACCTATCAGGGAGATGCACAAAATCAAACTGACTTGATCAATCAGCAAAGACAGGTTGAACTACAGGAAATGCAACAGCGCATACAAGAGTTTAGAGAAACCGCTGCTCAAGAACTTCAAAAGCGTTCTGCAGACATGATGCGTCCTTTGTATGATAAAGCCAGAGAAGCAATAGAAAAAGTTGCTGCTGCTCAGGGATTTNATTATGTTTTAGATTCTAGCCCNGGGGGTAGTGTGATTATGGCAGCTGGAAAAGATTTNATGGCAGANGTCAAAACAGATTTAGGATTTTAAAAAANTCCNNTNTNAAAATTTAAAAAACCATCTTCGGATGGTTTTTTTTATTCNTCAGTTTTAAACCAAGAAGCGTATAGAAGATAATTCATTGCTATATGCTCAATTTCATTTTTCTGAAGCTCATTGCTCATGCTTTTAATTTTTTTAGCTGGAACACCCCCGTAAACTGATCCTGGGGGGACTGTTGTCCCTTGAGTTAAGACAGCTCCTGCGGCTATAATACTGTTAGATCCTATTTTGCAGTGGTCCATTACTATACTACCCATCCCTATCAATACATTATCCTCTATCGTACAACCGTGGACTATGGCATTGTGCCCGATAGAAACATTATTTCCAATAGTGGTTGAAGATTTTTTATACGTAGCATGTATCACCGCTCCATCTTGAATATTTACATAATCACCAATAACAATATTATTAACATCGCCTCTGACAACTGCCTGATACCATACGGAACAATGATCCCCCATTTTGATATCACCGATCAGAGTAGCGTTTTCTGCAAAAAAACAACCTTCCCCAAATACTGGAGTATTCCCTCTAACAGATTTGATCAACATCTCTTGAAATTTGAATTCTAAATTTACAAAAAAGAAAATTCCTTAATTAGGAGGAATTGTATTCTAAATTTCCCCAGGCATTGACTATTTTTGACACTAAAGTATGCTTAACTAATGAGAAAGATAAAATGAAAGGTTATCAAATAAATACACTGACAGAAAAGGGAAATCCTTGGGCAAAATTTAAATTCAATCAACCCGTTGGACCTAAGGAAGAAATTCACTATCAAAACATTGATGAAGCAAAAGGAGCTCCTATGATTCAACAGCTGTTTTATTTACCCTTCGTAAAGTCTGTTCGATTATTTGAAAATCAATTAGAAGTTGAACGCTTTGACATATTGGAATGGGCTGAGGTTATCGAAGAGGNTCAAGAACAGCTACAACAGTACCTCAATGACGGAGGTGTAGTCATCGAAATGACATCTAATGATAAAATTCCAGTAAGTGTTTACGCTGAAAGTACTCCAAATCCAGCAGTAATTAAGTTCGTTGCCAATAAATCATTGGTAACACAAACTGTTGAATTTAAAAATATTGATGAGGCCAATAATGCGCCTATGGCCCAACAGCTTTTTCACTTCCCTTTTGTAAAAGAAGTCTTTATCGATGCAAATTATGTTTCGATTACAAAATACGAAGTTGCTGAATGGGATAATATAGTTATGGAGGTTCGAGAGTTTATCCGAAAGTACATAGAAGANGGCAAACTGNTTTTAAAAGAAATCCCTCAACAACAAGAGACTACAGATGAGTCTANTGCCGAAAATCTNAGTAAAACTGAATCTCAAATTATTTCAATTTTAGATGAATACATCAAGCCAGCAGTAGCATCAGACGGAGGAAATATTCAATTTGATTCCTANAACGAAATAGACAAAACTGTTCAAGTGATATTACAAGGTGCCTGTAGTGGNTGTCCTTCCTCAACTTTTACCCTAAAGAATGGTATCGAAAATATGCTTAAAGAAATGATGCCTGGTAAAATAAAGAGTGTTGTTGCCCTCAATGGCTAAACCCCCAAGTTTTTTTTTGGNGGGNTTGTTTGAAAATCTTTAAGATAGAAAGGCTCAAAATAAGCCAATGATTCAAAAGATTGACTATTGAATTTTTCCCAAACTAAGCCGATCATATCTATAGCCTTAGGATAAAAGGTCTCTGAGGGGAAAACCGCATTGATTTCAGGGGATAATTCCTTGAATTTTTGAGCTCCATCACCCAACACAAATGCAGTTTGATCTTTGAGAAATTCTTTAAAAGAATCCTGNCTTAAAACCAGCGCTGAAGTAGCTTCAACCCAGTGCTTACTCGAGTCAAAAACAGCAGTATAAACTTCCATTCGTCTGGCNTCCATCATTGGAATGATGNAGTCTGTATTTTCNTCGGTAGAAGCTTGCACAAGAATCTNTAAAGCGTTTATGGCAAGAAGAGGAATGTCCAATCCAAAGCACAGTCCTTTTGCAGCAGCGACCCCTATTCTAAGACCTGTGTANGAACCTGGACCCTTGCTTACTGCTACCGCNTTTAAATCAGTAGTTTTAAGCTTAGCCTCCTCCAAAACTTCTGAAATAAATAAATGTAATTTTTCGCTGTGACTAAAGCTTTCGTTGAGAACAATGCGCGATGCTAATAATTTACCTTTATANGCAAGAGCAACTGAACATTGCTTAGTGGATGTTTCAAGATGAAGTATATATGCCATCGGTTTAACTATAAAATCCCACCAGAGCTCCCACCATCTACTTTGATAACAGAACCGTTAGTCGCACTGGATAACGGACTGCAAAGATAAGCAACTGTTGAAGCAACCTCTTCTACCTTCGCAAATCTTTGCAGAAGNGAATTGGATCTTTCTTCTTTAAAAAATGACTGTTCAACCTCCTCTATAGCTTTGTTTTCTGCTTTGGCTTTATCATTTAAAAAAACTTGANCCCCTTCTGTGAGTGTTGATCCTGGAACTACTGTGTTTACGGTTACTGCCGTTGACTTTGTTAGATNTGAAAGCCCTCGTGCTGTTGCGTGAAGGGCAGCTTTGGTAGCACTATAAGANATCATATCTGGAGGAACTAAATAAGTACATTCACTAGAAATAAATAAAATACGACCCCAATTCTGNTTGAGCATACCAGGNATTACATGCTTTGAAAGTTCAACCCCACTCATTACATTACATTTACCTGAAACTGGGTTTGCCAATCCTGAGCTGAAGNATCAAAAAAGGACTTTGAAGTGTAGACTCCTACATTGTTAATTAGGATATCNATTTTGGGGAGTTGTTTCAGTTGGNTTTGAATCTCTTGAGNATTGAGGAAATTAAGNACAAAACCTTTTACTGCTGCATTGGGNACTTCTTCTTTTAGACTTGCTANAGCTTTAGCTACCTTNTCCTCACTACGGCCATTGATGTAGACGACTGATCTTTCTTTTAAAAGTATTTTTGCAATTGCATANCCAATACCTGAAGTTGACCCTGTAATTAAAACAGATTTATCTTTGAGTTCGAGATTCATTTTNTTGCTGTTAGTGCGTAAAAATACTTCTTTTTTTATGCTTTTTAAACCGTCATTNGTACAATGAAAATNAAAAAGAAGGTATCGTCTACATCTCGAGGCCAAAATAGAATTCCAATACCTTNAGTTTAAAAATATAATCAAACTTAGCGCGGATAATGTCTGAAGCGGCAATTTGATAGCGTTGTCTTGCCTGNACATAATCAAATGAATTCAATACCCCAGCGTCAAAACGTTGCTTTGCAATTTCAAATGCTTGCTGGCGAGCGAGGAGTGTTTTTTCTGAAGCGTCGTAAAATTTATACGCTCCTTCTGCATCGTTATAGGCTTGATTTATGGTATTTTCCAAGTCTAATTTGGTTTGTTCCAATTGGTTTTCAATCCGCTCTAAATTCAGCTTTCGTCTTTTGATATTNTTTTTNGNAGCAAGTCCATTAAAGATGGGAATGTTTAAAGAAAGGCCNTAGCTCTGACCGTCGTTTTGAGTAAACTGAGTNCCAAAAGGNAATGCCTTAGCTACATCTCTTTGCGGAAATTGACTTACTACTACAGCTCCATTNTCTTGAANAAAACCAATNGGAGCCTTTATAAATTCTCCAGTTTCTACAAGTCGATCTGAATATGAAATTCGTGTATTGTAATTGNAAAAGGCNGACAAAGTGGGCATTAAAGCCCCTTTAGCCAAATCAATTTCTTTTTCAGCCAGCTCTAGATTTGTAATTCCCAGTTTGATGTCATTTCTAAATGTCAATGCTTTCTCATAAATTGCTTTTGGAGTTTCACCTAANATTTCAGAAAATGGAATATCAAANTCCTCTTGTGCAATATCAAAATTTTCATAGTCAGTAATAAGAAGCAACTGGGCCAGACTTATTCTAGAAAGGCGATAAGTATTTTCAGCTTGAATTACAGCTTGCTCCTGAGTAGCTACATTTGCTTCAATCTCGTAGATTTCAGCTGCTGTTAANATTCCCGCATCGATACTCAATTGGGTGCGTTCCAGTTCTTGCTTTGCCAATTCGAGTTGATATCGTTGTACCTGCTCTAACTCTTTGCTAAACATCACTTGTAAATAAGCATTTGCNACAAACAGACTGATNTCNTCTTTCATNTCCTCTAACTGATACTGACGTGCCAATATGTTTAAATTCGCTCGAGACAACTGATTGACATTTTGCCTACCGTTAAATAGNGTGACTCCAATATTCCCTCCAAAAGAGGAGAATTGAGTGGTAAGATTTTCAATCAAACCATTGGTAATGTTCTGACTCAAACCGTTNTTCCAAATGTGTTGTGATTGGGNATTAANTCTGGGAAGAAAATTACCTATGGCATCNGCTTTATCAATCTCTGCTGATTCTAAGTCAAGCTCAGATTGTTTGATGCTAATATTTTTATCCAAGGCAATTAGGATGCACTCTTCCAACGTATACTCACGTATTTGGGCGGTTAGTGCAAAAGTGAAAAGAAATAAAACAATGCTTATAACTAGGCTTCTATTATTCATATTTTGAAATTGAGATTTTTCAATATTCATTATTCTTTGTCTTAAAGATTGAGTATTAGTCGTTATCCTCTTCTGATTCTTCGTCTCCTTTTTTGATGGGTTCTGTTTTGTTCCAAACCTTGATCTTATCTTCCATTGTAATTCCGGAAAGGACTTCNNCATTGACTCCATNAGAGATTCCTATCTNAACATCACGTCTTTCAAATTCTTGCTCTCCAATTANTACTTGTACATAGGGCTTTTCTGTTTCTCGATCAAATTGTAATAANGCNTCAGAAATGGCCATGATGCTATCTTTTCTCTNAAGNACTAAAGAAGCGTTTGCACTATANCCCGCACGGATAAATATTGAATCATTTAAAAATAAATCTGCCTCGATAATAAATTGAACAGCACCTTGCTCTTCATTNCCCTTGGGAGCAATAAATTTTAATTCAGCATCCAAAGATTGATCTTCAATGGCTCCTAAATTGACTTCAAGCGGCATTCCTACGCGTAGTTTTCCTACTTCAGCTTCATCGACCTTACCCTCAAAGATCATTTTCTTCATATCNGCTATGGTTGCAATGGTAGTCCCCGCGTTAAAACTATTACTGGCAATAACCTGAAACCCTTCTTCAACAGGAATTTCCAAAATTGTACCGGGCACGGTAGCTCTAATATTAGTGTTGGCAGAAGCTGCACCTCCTGCAGAACCGGAACGAATAATCTCTAAATCAGATTCTGCATTACTCACACTTTGTAAAGCTTGGTTATACTGTAGTTCTACGTTTTGGAATTGTTGTCTGGAGATGATNCCTTTTTCAAATAGATCTCGATTTCTATCAAACTCGATTTTAGCATTGTTCAGTACAATTTTTGAGTTTTGAAGTCTNCCTNTNGCACTNTTTAAATTTTGNTCATTGGGCACAACTTTGATTTTAGCCAAGAGGTCACCTGTTTGAACTAGATCTCCNTCCTCNACAAANAGCCNCTCNATNATNCCNTGTATTTGGGGTTTGATCTCNACCTCATCTTCNGGTATAACNTTNCCNGTTACCACGGTCTTNTTTTCAATATTNGTAATCGTGGNAGATTCGGTATCGTATTCGATCACTGACTTATTNTTGGTTTTGATAAAATAAGCCGTTGCAAATAAAGCGCCTAAAATGACTNCTGAAATTCCGATGTATTTTAAAATCTTCATAATGTTGGGTATATAATAATTTTGTTATTCTTCTCTTAATGCGTCTATGGGTTTTATACTNACTGCTCTNTGAGCTGGTATCAATCCGATTAGTGTTCCTAAAAAGANCATGATNAACAAGGCTGCCAAAATAAATGGAATGGGTACTGTAGGATTGGTATAGGGAAAATCGGTTAAATCTGCAGTTGCGGCATTGATTCCTGCAAGAGCGAAAGCTCCTAAAATAATCCCTAAAATTCCTGCGATAACTGTTAAAAAAATTGATTCAACAATAATCTGATTTCGNACTTCTGAAGGAGTAGCTCCTAGAGCGCGACGGACACCAAGCTCTTTAGTTCGCTCTTTAACGGAGATCAATAATATATTTCCNATGCCAATGACTCCAGCAATAATAGTTGCAATACCTACAATTAGAGATAAGAGGGTCATGCCTTTTGAAAATCCAACGATTTTATTGAATATTTCGCCTAGGTTAAACCCACCAAAAGCCCGTTCATCTTCTGGGGAAACCCTATGAATTCTTTTGAGTGTAGATTTAATATCTTTTTCAGCCTTGATTACATCAGCATCATCATACGCTGCAATGGTAAACCATTGTACATTATTTCCAGAATTATAGATTTGACGATAGGTTTCAAAAGGGATAAAAATATCCCCATCACTTTCAAACCCTCCTCCTGGAACAAATTTATGAACCCCAATCACTTGAAAGTAAATATCATTTATACGAATGTATTGTCCAATAGGCTCTTCATCTTTTTCAAACAATTCAGTTTGAGTCCGCTCCCCTATTACACAAACTTTTCGTTTGTATTTGATGTCNTCTTCATTGATAAAGCGACCCCCCTCATATATTTTTTTTGTTGCAATTTTAGTATAGACTGGATAGTCTCCATAAACGTTATAATTACTTGATTTGTTCTTTCTAACTACTTGAGGGCTCNAACCGCCAAAAACACCTCTTGCATTTCGCGGAGCAATAAATTCAATTTCNGGCACNCGTTTTTTTAAAACTTCAATATCTGATAGTTTAAGTTCTACTCTTCTACCAATTTTAAATCCATCATAGGGAATACTNGTTTGCTGTGCCCAAATAAACATGGAGTTCATCGCAATATTTTCAAATTGACGTTCAAAGCCGTTATCTAAACCTTTGGCAGCACCTGATAAAGCGATATAAATAAAAATACCCCATAGAACACCAATCACAGTAATCACCGTACGTGTTTTATTTTTAGAAATTGATCCAAAAATTTCTTGCCAAGTGTCACGGTCAAAAAGTACTTTTAAACTATTCATCTCTGAGTGCGACTATGGGTTTTATACTCGAAGCTCTTTTTGCTGGAATGTATCCTGCAATAGCCCCAAAAAGGANTAATACTAGAGTTGCGGNCAGTGCAGTTCCAANATCGATGTACGGATCTTTAATAAAATATTCTTCCAATTTGAGTCCAATATTCTTTAACACTACGATTCCTAAAAATAGTCCTACATAGCCAGAGATAGCGGTAATGAATACAGACTCCTGCAAAATCATNTGGATGACTGACTTAGGGGTTGCGCCAAGGGCTTTTCGTATTCCAAGTTCTTTAGTACGCTCTTTGACCACAAAAACCATGATATTGGAAATTCCAATAATCCCNGCTATTAAAGTTCCTAAGCCAACAAAACTTACAATAAGCTGTAAGACTACAGCAAATTGCTGACTNTGTTTTANNTCATCGGTAAGATTCTGAAAATAAATTCCATTAGGATCACGCGGATCTATCGACTTTTTGTCTTTAAAATATTTTTTTAGAGAAGATTCTAGAGCAATTGCTCCTGTATGACCTAACTCTTTGGGAAAGGTTACAATAATTTGATCTACTTTATCATTGCTTTTTTCTAACAATTGTCGCGTGGTGTAGGGAATATAAATATAGCGTTCTTCTCGATCTCCTCCGTCGTCTTGAAACACCCCTACCACTTTAAAAGCAGTAGATCCAACATTAATATACTTCCCTAGTGGATCCTCTGTTTTAAATAAATCTTTAGCAACCAATCTTCCNATGACTGCNTTCTTAGTTTTTTCATTTATATCCTTTTCATTGACATACCTTCCTTTCATCAAAATGGTTTTTTCAACCAANTGATGACCGGGTGCAACGGCTCTTGNAGTGTAAGTATTGCTTTCGTTTTTATATCGTGTAAGAGCGCTTCTGCTGATACNCGGGGTNACAAATTCGGTCAACATGGCAAAGTTTTTTCTGATGTCCTCCAAATCCTCATTTTCAAATTCNATTCTACGATTGGCTTTAAACCCTTTGTAAGGCATGGANGTNTTCCCTGGATAGAGAAAAATAGCATTACTTGCATCGTCTAAAAAAAACTCTTGAAACGTATTTTTNAGACCNTTGCCCAAGCCAAAAAGAATGATGAAAATAAAGATTCCNAGTGCAACAGTAAATCCTGACAAAAAGGTTCGTAGTTTGTTTTTNCCTATGGTTTCGAATATTTCCCTCCAACGGTCTCTATTTANCATAGGCAGAAGCTAAAACTTGGTCTACTTTTTTATCTTCTATAATCACTCCGTCCTTAAGCTGAACAATCCGCTTACACATTTGGGCAATATCTGGTTCGTGGGTGACCACTAATATCGTTTTTCCTTCCTCATTGATCTTTTGAATGAGATCCATAACTTCATAAGATGTTTTAGAATCTAAGGCTCCTGTCGGCTCATCTGCTAGCAAAACTTTNGGACGTGATGCCATGGCCCTAGCTATAGCAACTCGTTGCTTTTGCCCTCCAGATAANTCACTAGGCAGGTGGGTTGCCCAATCTTTGAGTCCTACTTTTTCTAAATATTCCAAGGCCATCTGCTGCCTTTCTTTTCTTGGAATCCTTTGGTAATACAAAGGAAGTGAAACATTTTCTAGTGCAGATTTATAATTAATTAGGTTGAATGATTGGAAAACAAATCCTAAAAATTTATTTCGGTATTTGGCAGCTTTAGTTTCGTTTAAATCCTTGATGGGAACCTGATCAAGGATGTATTCTCCTTCATCGGCAACATCTAACATNCCTAAAATATTGAGCAGAGTAGATTTCCCAGATCCAGAGGACCCCATTATCGCTACCAATTCACCTTCNTCTATATTAAAATTGATNCCTTTGAGGACATGCAGTGAAGATGAGCCCATTTTATATGACTTGTGGAGGCTTTTGATCTGAATCATCTAGANTTTGTCTTAAACATTAAANNAAAATANCNTTTTCTTTTCGCTATTTTANGTATTAGACTANTAGGANTTNAAAATGTTACATTATTNNNCCTAATTATTTTTTTAAAATTTGAAAAACTTTCCACCCCACAAGTCCTACTAGTAAATAAGGGATTGCCATCAGGTATAAAATTCCATTATTTATTCCTTTTGCAGTTGCTTGCCCTTCTTCNGATTGAAGCACCGCTCNACACATTGAGCACTGAGAATACCCAGTGTCTATACTCAATAGGAAAAGTATCAAAAAGAAAACAATAACCAGTTCCGGTTTACGCATAATAGGGAGAAATCATTAGATAGACAATCACACCAGTTACCGCAATATACATCCAGATAGGAAACGTATATCGAGCAATTTTTTTATGCTCAAAAAATAAATTTGAGATGGCCCTCACATAGGTGATAAGTACCATNGGTATGATCCCTATTGAGAGAAAGATATGGCTAATCAAAATAAAATAATATACATATCTAATCATTCCCTCTCCTCCGTATGGCGTNGGGTCAGACGTCATATGGTAGGCNACATACATGACTAAAAAGATTAACGAAAGACCAATGGACGTCTTCATCAGTTGTTCGTGCAGGCTGATNTTTTTTTGTCGGATTGCCCAATATGCAATCATTAAAACTATTGCGGTAATTCCATTTATTACTGCATAAATTGGAGGTAGAAAAGTCAATGGTGCCACATCAGGTATGCGAACCATAAANAATAAAGCAACTACTACAGGAATTAAAATTGAAACAATCCATATCCAAGTTTTATATTTCTTTTCGTAATTCACAGCTTTTGTACTCATCCTTTATTCTTTTAATAGTTTTTCAATATCCTCTATAAGGAGGTCAACCTCCTGTACCTCTACATTCTCTTGATCAATTCCCATATAATACACTATGGGATTATCAAATTGGTCTGTGCGGGAGCGGATATAACCGTCTTTATCAATCAGAGCAAAATACCCTTGATGCTCAAAGCCTCCCTCTACTCTTGGGNTTACCGATGCAAAGATATTAAATCCTTGATTTGCAAGCGTATATATTGCTTCTTTATCTCCCGTAAGAAAATGCCAGTTTTGTGAAAATACATNATAGTCCTCAGCATATTCTTTTAAAACAGAAGGGGTATCGTGTTTGGGGTCAATGGTAAAAGAGGCAATCCCAAAATCANTACGAGAGCCAAATTGAGTTTCAATTTTTTTCATGTTTTTATTCATGATCGGACAGATACTAGGACAAGAAGTGAAGAAAAACTCTGCAACATAAACCTTCCCCTTAAAATCNTCATTCGAAATAAATAANCTGTCCTGATTTAGGAAAGTAAATTCTGGTACACTTTTAGCTTCNCCGTTNAGGGTTATGTATTGTAATGGTTCTCCTGATTTTGATCTCCCATCTTGAACGATAGTATCATTTTTGACTCGATCAATGATTTTGGGNATAAATAAAATTCCAAATATCAAAATCACTAAAAAAAGACCTACATATTTGAGTTTAGACATATGGATTACTTTTCTCTTTCTGTATTATATATTTTCAAAGCAAGTCGATATTCAGCTAAAATAACTTTAACATCATCAATCATCTTCTTGTTAATTTGCGCAACAGAGCGTGCATCAAATCCAAAAACAGTTCCTTGATCTTCATCATCGTTTCTCCCTCTCAAATTAGCGTCTTTATCAATAATAAAAACAAAAGGGGTGCTGCCTACTTCATTGAGTTTTAANGGAGTATCTAGAGAACTGAAATGCTTGTACATGGTTTCTTTGGAGACAGTTACAAAGTTCCATTTAGTCAAGTCTGTTCCTACGCCCTCGCGGAGTGCTTTTTTGAGTTGATCAACTTCTGCAGTATANGCTTCATTGACAAGGAATACAAATTGAAAATCTTCAAACTCATAGAAACGTTTGTAAATTTTCTCATTGAGATTTAANGCTTCAGCTTGTTTCTCCTCTAAACTTCCTCCCCAATATCCCAAGATGGTAATTTTATCTTTAAATTGAATAGAACTTGTGGAGTCTAGATCANTAATTTCAGTTATTCCAGAGGTAAGTACAGGAAGCTTAGCAAAATTATTTTTCCCTGAAGCAAAGAAGAGATAAACCACAAGTGGGAATATGAATAAAATTCCCAAAACAATCTTTTTATTTAAATCATTCCTTTTCATCTTTTAAGAGTTCGCTGTTTAATTCAAATTTAAATAACTACTAGTTCCCTCGATTTTAAAAACCAACTTATGATTTTGAAACTAGTGGACGAATATACACTGATTAAGTCTATCCTCTATACGCTTACAATGATAAAAAAAGGAGCGAGTTGAGCCGCTTATTTTTTTAAAAGTGGATGATTAGAAGTTCCAAGCTATAAAACCTGTGTCCATAACATCAAAAATGTAATCCGCTTCAATGATCAAAATAAATGCCAAATAAGGGATTAGGATGAGTAGTGGAAGTACAATTGAGTTTTTTAAGCCGCTGGTTTCATCGCGTATGTGCATGAAGTCCCAAGCAATATAGTAAGCCTTCACTATGGTTAATATGATAAAAATCCAATTCAGGAGTTTCATTCTCAGGAAGGGTACCATTAAAACTTCAGGCTTAACGATCCCTAGTGCAACCTCAACAGTGGTTACTATAGAGAGAAAAATCAGTACTCCCCAAATTTTTTGTTGATTAGATTTGAACTTTAAAAGTCCTCTAAAAATTGCAAGCTTATGTCCTTCTGCAGCCATTTTTTGTAGTTTAATTAGTTTATACTAGATAGAAGAAAGTGAAAACAAATACCCATACCAAATCGACAAAGTGCCAATAGAGTCCCACTTTTTCAACCATTTCATAATGCCCTCTTCGTTCGTAAGTTCCCAGAATAACATTGAAAAAGATGATGATGTTGATCACCACACCGGATAAAACGTGAAATCCGTGAAAACCAGTGATAAAGAAGAAGAAGTCTGCAAAAAGTCTGTTCCCATATTCGTTGTGGATCAGGTTTGCCCCTTCAACAACTCCAACAGCTTCGTTGAGTTTTCCCATAGAGGCCACTCTACTGAGTACGGTTTTTTCCCCTTTTTCGTTTAGTTGCTGGGTACGAATAACAAGGTTTTCATCAGCTATAAATCCTCTCTTTACTTCTTCTAAAGAAACTGTGGGTAAAGCTGTTTCTGAACTAAACCATATTCCCTCATTTGATTGGTGGGTCGAACGATCTGTTTCTATTCCAATTGCAAATTCTTGAATGGCTGCCCGTTTTCCTGAGGAGGTATCAACAAATTGAAGGATTTGACCGCCACGAGTTTCTAGGGCGCCGTATTCTCCTTTGATAAAGTTTTTCCATTCCCATGCTTGTGAGCCGACAAAAATTGCTCCACCAATAATGGTCAANAGCATATAAAAGGTAACCTTTGATTTTTGCATATGATGTCCCGCATCAACCGCTAGTACCATAGTTACAGAGGAAAAAATTAATATAAAGGTCATCAAGGCCACATAGTACATCGGTGCGTCTATACCGTGAAGAAAAGGAAAGTGGGTAAAAACTTCGTCGGCTATTGGCCACGAATTGATGTTTTTAAATCTAGAAAAACCATAAGAGACCAAAAATCCTGTAAATGTCAAGGCATCAGATACAATGAAGAACCACATCATCATTTTTCCATAGCTGGCATTGAGAGGTCTGTTTCCNCCTCCCCACACTTCTTCATTTTCAGCAGCTGAGTTGGCTGTTACTTCCATATTGTNGTGTTAAATTCATTACAAATTTATTAATTTTTAACCGTAGAATGAAACGAATAAAAATAAATATAGCCATAGGATATCCAGAAAATGCCAAAAAGTGACTGCCATTTCAAAACCCAAGGTATTTCCTTCTAAATACTTGCCCCTAAAAGTTCTGTATAAAACATACAAAACTACGACGATACCCCCAGTTAGATGGGCTAGGTGGAGTAAAACAAGAACATATAAATAGGAAGTGGTAATTGAACTTTCTGCTCCTGTAAAATAATACCCTTGTTTAATGAATTCACCAAATCCTTGAAACTGGAAGTAAATAAATGCCAGGGCCAATCCCAATGTGACAAAAAGCAATAATTGAGCTCTTTTTATTAAGGTGGTTTTGACGCTCTTTAAAGCCAGGTAAAACGTTCCACTACTTAAAATTAAGAGTATTGTACTGATGGTAAAGGCAAAGGGAAGGTTAATTTGTTCTATCCAATCGGAGCGTGAACTACTTACCACATAAGCACTGGTAAGACCAGCAAAAGTCATACTCATACTGATCATACCAAACCAAAGCATCATTTTTTTGGCTCGGTTACTTTTTACTTGTAAAGAATCGTTTGTATTCATTGTAATATAAATTTATCGAGTACGTATACCAATTGTATTCCAGTAATGTAGATAATACTAGCTCGAATTAAAAATCGCGCTGCCTTATCCGTTTTGAGGTACATTAGTTGTATTCCAGCGTAGAGAAAAAACACTCCTAAAAATCCTACCAAGCAGGCTGCTGGAAGTGTTAAGTAAAGTTTTCCTGTGTATTGAAATGCAGGAATTAAAGAAATCAGTACGGTCCAAAAAGTATAAAAAACAATCTGAAAAGCTGTGATTTGGTCAGGCTTACCGGAGGGTAGCATTTTAAATCCTGCATTTTCATATTGGTCGTGCATTACCCAACCGATTGCCCAAAAATGAGGGAATTGCCAAAAAAATTGTACCATAAACAATACCCCTGGTTCAATACCAAATTCGTTGGTTGCTGCCACCCAACCCAGCATAAATGGGATGGCACCTGGAAAAGCTCCAACAAATACAGATAAAGAAGTCTTTTGCTTTAAAGGAGTATACAAACAAGCATACAAGAAAATTGAGATACTTGCAAAAAAAGCCGTTTTGATGTTGATGATGTAGAGTGCAGCAATTCCAATAAGCGTTAAGACTACACCAATTAAGAGTGCTGTATTGGGGTGGATACGCTCTCTCGGCAAAGGTCTGTTCATTGTACGTTCCATGAGTCCATCCAGGTCCTTTTCGAAAACCTGATTAAAAACGTTTGAAGCTCCAACCATAGCATAGCCACCGATCACAAGTAAAAATAGTGTTGGACAGTGAACCGTATCAACTGCTAAAAAATAACCAGCAATGGATGAAATAACGACAGTAACGGATAGCCTAAACTTAGTTAGTTCAGAAAAATCGGTTAAGCTCAAGCCTCTATTTGAAAGCAAGGTCATTTTATTTTGGCTCATCTCTCGGCATCTTCAGTCTGCAAAGATAATCGACAAATAGCCAACGTCCAATCTATTTTACGTTTATTAAAAAACTAAAGTACTTCAAGAAAAATCGGATCAATTACTGCAGTCTGAAGACTATAGGAATGCTAAAGGGTACCCTTACAGGTCTGCCTCTTTGCTTTCCGGGAATCATTGCAGGTAATAAGGATATTATTCTTTTAGCTTCACCTTCAAGATTTTTATCTGGTCCTCGCATTCTTATATTGGTGATACTTCCGTCTTCAGAAATAATAAAATTTACAAGAACACGCCCTTGGATACCCATTTCTTGGGAAATCTCGGGATATCGAAAGTTTCTTCTAATATGCTTGTTCATTTGCTCTTGAAAACAATTTCTCAATTGGTCTTTATCTACATTTTCACAACCTGGAAAAACAGGTACATCTTCAATAACTGCAAAAGGCACATTAATTATTTCTTCTTCTTCAATCGTAACGTCTTCTACTTCAATAATTTCATCACGATCTGTTTCTGTTGATTCGATAATAGTTTCTTCAACCTCTTCCTCATCTTCTACAATTTCAATTTCCGTAGGTGCTTGTACGGGTGGAGGCGGAGGTGGTGGAGGTGTTTTAATTTGTTCTGTAAGTGGGATTTCTTCCTCCTCATCTTGTTCAACTAGAATTGATTCATAGTCAAATTGATCTTTCTCATAGGTTTTTAACTCAATTAGCCTCCAAGAGATAAAAAGCATAAGGCAAAGGCCAATTACAAAATAAAGTGCTGAATTTTTATTCAGATCAACTCTGGGGTTTTTTTTTATTTCCATGGGGCTAGGATTTACTTTAATGCAGCAAAAATAGTGCCACCTGGGTATTTAGAAATAAAAAAACCCACCGAAATGGTGGGTTTTAAATGTTGTAAAGTCTTTTGCTATTGTAGCCTAAAGGTAATTGGAATACTAAAAGGAACACGTACCGCACGACCTCTTTGTTTTCCTGGGGTCATGCTTGGCAACTTGGAGATGATGCGTTGTGCCTCTTTTTCCAAATTTTTGTCTGGACCTCGCATTCGTATATTCGAAATACTCCCGTCTTTAGCAATGATAAAGTTTACATAGACACGTCCTTGAATTCCCATTTCTTGTGCAATTTCAGGATATCTAAAGTTTCTACGGATGTGCTTGTTCATTTGCTCCTGAAAACATTTTCTGCGTTCAGACTTAGCCACTTTTTCACAACCAGGAAAGATTGGCACGTCTTCAATCACAGCAAAAGGTACATCTACATCTTCGAATTCTTCCTCTATTTCAACTTCTTCAACCTCGATGATTTCATCTTCATTGGTTTCAGTAGATTCAATTACTGTTTCCTCAACTTCTTCTTCATCTTCTACCACTTCAATCACTTCTGGTGCTGGCGGTGGAGGTGGGGGAGGTGGAGGTGGGGTCTTTAATTGTTCTGTGATTGGAATTTCTTCATCGTCTTCATCCTCTACGTTTAATGCTTCGTAGGCATAGACCTTTTCATAAGTTCTCCACTCTATAGCCTGCCATGAAATCAATAATATCAAAGACAAGCCAATAACAAAATATAGACCGCTATTTTTACTTAAATCTGCTTTTTCACTTTTTTTGGGTTGCATAATAAACCAATATTTAGACAGCTAAAATAAAAATAAAACTAAAACAAACAACTTATTCTTTAATAGAATAATAAAAAACTCCTTTGATAATGAGCCATGAGACAAGCCCACCTAGTAAATTAGCTGTAAGATCTTGCCAGTCAAAATAGCGCTGAAATAATGGAACCAATTGTAAGGTCTCTAAAAAGGTCCCAAGGACAATAGCATAGGCCAAAGATTTAGTCATTGGATTAGTCAAAGTGTACAAGGCGAAAAAATACAATAAAGTCAGGCCAAAATAGCAAATGAAATGAAGAACAAGATCTCCTCTAAACCATAAGAAACTCCATGGATCAATTTCTGGTGAGGGAGGCTTCAAACTTAAATATACAACTACTAGGGTTGCAAAAATGGCAAGTGATTTAAAAAAGCGATCAGCCTGTAACCAGCGATGTATACGCTTCTGCATCAAGAAGATTTTGAATCTCAGCTGTATCACTGAGCTTAATTTTTATCATCCACCCAGAACCATAAGCGTCTTCATTTACGGTTTCAGGAGCATCTTCTAAGTCTTCGTTAAAGGCAATAATTGTTCCAGAAAGGGGCATAAAAAGATCAGAAACAGTTTTTACTGCTTCTACTGTACCAAAAACAGCCTCAGCCTCTAATTCTTCATCCAGTGTTTCTACTTCAATATAAACAATATCGCCAAGTTCTCCTTGAGCAAAATCAGTGATTCCAATAGTTGCTTCATCGCCTTCAACCTTAACCCATTCGTGGTCTTTGGTGTATTTTAAATTTTCTGGTACATTCATTTTAGTCGTCTTAATGCACAAATGTAAAAGAAATCTGGAATTACTAATGACTTTAGTTTCCAAAGTTATAACGAACTGTAAAACCAGAACGAATACTCGTCTGAGGGAAAGCAGTTGAGATAGCAAACTCAGAAAAATTATGATCGTAAAAAAACAGGGCAGTAAGGTTTCGGGATAGGGCATAATCCGCGTTAATTTTAATAGCGAGGATACGTTGTCCTGCAGTAACTTGATTGTTATCGTACTCTAAGTTCCTCAATACGGTTACATTATCTCTGTACGAAACGTCTGCCCTGATATTCAAATCGCCCTTGAGTATCACTCTCCTTCCTCCAAAATTAGTCCTGAATCGAACATCTTTGACACGATATCCTAAACCGGCAACATATTCGTCACCACTTGATTCAGTTATCAAATTGTTGTCTAAACTCAAGGAAATTGCACGCTCTTTTCTCAATTCAGCAAGCAACTTTAAGGAGTTATTCATCTCCATATCCAAGCGCAGTAGGGGATTGAATTGTTCTACTAGATTGACGTTTGAGTATAATCGTTCGGTAATCACATTCCCCAATTTATCCATTCTATTAGGCTGATTTGGATCAAATTCAAAGTTGGATTGGAAATTTGTTATGGTGTAGCTGGCTCGATAAGCATGATTGATCGATAAACGGGAAAAGATTTTTGAAAGGGATTTGATATCGGTGAGTCCCGTAAACTTTAAATTCCAATTGGGCAGGGGTGCACCACGCATTGGGCTAAGATTAATTTTATCTGGGCTTTGGCCCGTGTATGCTGAGAGAAAAGAATTGAGTAAAACCTCTTGTTGACTCTTGCCATATCCTAAGGGATACCCCTCCTCGTTGACTCCCATTCCTTCAAAAGGGGTGTTTTGGACGAGGCGCTCAGCAATTTTAAGCCGGCTGGATCTAAAGTTCTCAAAATTACTACTTATCGAACCCCTAGAAGGATTAAATGCTGTTCTAAGCAGAATAGTTGACATCCCAAAGTTTCCAAAGACGTTTGAGTTCCTGGGTACATAACTTTGATCCTCGACTTTAAAATTCTCCAATCGGTTTTCCATATAATCACGATCAGCATTAAAATCAATTATCAATCCCTTCATGAGAATCAACTGTGCACTTGCTTTAAATTTGCTTGAATGCATTTGTGAAAAGGACTGGTTAAAGTTTGGAAAACCAGTTAACCATCCTTGTCTGGCTGCTTCATAGCGAATGTCGGCCTGGCTTCCCAAGGTATATCCTAAAGTAGGCTGTAATCCACCTGCAAAACCTACAGAAGGCAAATAGCCTGGAAGCACAGAACCGTTGTTTTCACTGTAACTTGCTTGTACCCTTTTAACTAAGGTCATTAAATCAACCAATTTGGTCAATCCAACTTTTAACAAAGAGCTTTTCTTCTTAGAAAGGCTATCATTTGTCTCTCTGGCAGCTTGAACCCTCCTGTTAAATGGGGTGCTAAAATTGGATTTTAATCCCAGTGCTGAATATAGTTTTGAAAACGAAAATGCTGTTGTAAGCGTTTTGGTATTGTTATTTTGAATGGTATTGACAATCCCCAATGGTATTCCATCGTCGCTAACTACCTGAGACAAGGCTTCAGAACCTCTTTGCCAGTTAAAATTACCAGTATAATTATACGTTGCATCCACAAAACTCAAAAAGGGAATGTATTGAAACGGCAGTTTGTAATTCAATGTAAAAGTTTGAATATGGTTGTTGGGTTCACCAGTATTTAATATGCCTTGCCAAAGTGCATTTTTATCCTGCTGAAAGGGATTCATTATTCCTGCCTCTGCTAAACCGTTGTGACGTATGATGCTACTCGTTGCAGCATTGAAGTTAAGACGAAGAGACTTAGAAAAATTATGATTTATTGCATAATTGTAATCAAATAAAAAATTTCGTTGCTGTAAATTAGGTAAGCTCCGTTGTAAAGAAGCATCTACCCCTTCGAGATAAACTTGCCTGAATTTTTGATTATTCAATATCCTATTTACATTGACTGAAGCCTCTACAGAACTGGGTAATAAATTTAAATTAAGCTGCTGAAGCCATTGGAGGTATTTTTTTCGATCAAAAGACTTTACTTTTTTAAACGGTTCAATGGGTTTGGATGAAAAAGCGTGACCGTAATTTGTACCCAATAATAAATTAAATTCTTCCTGCTTTTCAATTTCGTAATCCCGATGAATGGATTCATTGTAAGCATAGGAGAAGTCAAAATTTTCAGGACTATAAAATCGTCGCTTACCCCCTCCACTACTGTTTTTACGAACTCCAATCAGACTGACACTTTTTCTTTTGGTGTAGTCAATGGATTGATTTCTTATGGAGTCACGTTGAGATTGACGCTCAGCAGTATCTAGGCGATCTTCTAATTTAATATCCTGATAAAAAGGATCGTACTCAGGTGTAATAAGCGTTTCACCAGTGGCAAAACTCAATGGAATCTGCAGCCCCCATTTTTGAGGGGCCAATTGCCCCACATTTACATTTGAAATAATGTCATATTGGAGTAACTCTTCCCTAGTGCGTTCGTTAGGAGTCATGTCGATACTTCCAAAGCCAATACTGGAATAGCGTCCGGTTGCAGAGAACGTTGCAAAATCTGCAATATTACCATCTAAAGCACCTACAGCAGCCCACCCATCTTGACTGTCAATACCCGAAATTCGCAACTCGTTAAACCACACTTCACCACACAAGGCATCCCCTAGTTGAGTTGAAGGATTTTTAACTCCAATCATCAAGGTTTTAATATTCCCCAAAGAAGGGTTCCCACGAATCGCAAACTTGTATTTCTTTTGTCCTGGGAGTTCGCTAATAGAAGAAAATTCCTGTATAGAATTCAACTCTTCATCAAAATATAGTGTTTCACCCAATCCCAATTGTTGAAGTGCTTTAGCTTTAAGTTTAGCCAACAGATCAATAGAAACTTCTATAGAGTTGGATTCCGGATTCCAAACCTCTTCAGCACTGTATCGGTTGGAAGTATTTTCACTGTATGCTGTGGGTTTTAGCGGAATTTCAATCTGATAATAATTGTCTTGATAATCGGTTCCCAATCGAATAAATGCAACTAAACGTTTGTCGAATTCATCTTCTGAACCCTCACCTGGAAGGGCTTCTTGCCCTGGAAGTGATTCCGCATGCAAAAACATTCTCAACTTGCTGTACTGTCGCATGTCTAAATCCAACCCTTTAAATATCCCACGAGAATCTGAGGGCTGTAGATCGCATACTCTAAATGAGAGGGATTGCTCATTTTGACGTATGATGGTATTGTTGTTGTTGATCTGCTCTCTTTGAATTTCAGGAGGGAGCACATAATTAATTGGAATTCTGTTTTCATTTTCCAATATATTGACCGTGCTGATGTCTACCGTGGTATTGTTATTTACCAAGACTTCATCATTAAGGGGTTTATTGTATCTTCTCCAATCTCCACGTACTAGATCTAATGTGCCGAAACGAAACACAACTTTTTCTTCAAAACCAGTCAATAGCATCCGCATAAAGCGGATGGAGCGTAAATCGTCTATAGCATTTACTTTTTCAAAGTAAGAATCAAACGAAGTGTTTTCATAATAGCTTTTTTGAATGGGTACTTTAAACTGGATCCAGCGGGTGGTATACTCATCCCCATTGGGTGCATTGACTTTAATGTTTTCCCTAACGTCTGTTACAAAAGGGTGATTGCCTACCTGCATATTTCTAGCTACAGGGACTCTGTATTCAAAATAACTATCGATAGTGTTCATACTTTGATCCCTGTTGATGTCTTCTGTATCTGGCTCTGTTGTATTTCCCCGATCGGTATCGCTGAATGCAACTGGTGTATTGTTTTCAAAGCCATTGTACTGCTTGTATCGATCTAAAATTCCTCCATCAGCTTGAAGAAAATACTCGTAATTATCTCCAGCAGGATCATTCGCTGGTCCATTGGTAAAAATTGCTGCTTCTTCTTCATCGGATAGGCCATCTAAACCCACATCTTGTAAGAAACGATCTTCTTCTACAGCATTAAATGCATAAACCAAGGATTGATTTGCTGGAACTTTACCCCAAGGGGTCTCATAAGTTGGAGTTTGTTCACTTGTACTTGGAAGCCCATTTTCAAATTGCTTTCTTCCATCGCGGAGGATATCTTCTGAAATATTTCCCAAATGAAAAACCAACTCTCCTAAATCATCAGAAGCTGCCTCGTTTTCTGAAAAAGTATCCAATAACCAGAATTCAATAAACTCTACACTGGATTGTTCAAAATTTGTCGCATTCAACGAACGACTGATTCCTGCCCATTTATCTTTTATATCAGATGCATAAGCACTGTTAGGAGCATTGTTATAGGGTCCTCTTTCATCAGGATAATAGGCTAAATCAAAGGTGGGTAGTGTTCTTGGTGTTCCTTGAACTAAATCTTGCTCGGGAAACAATTCATCTATGAAAATTCGTCTGGTTTCATTAGACGAGATATCGTCATTATTTATACCGTCCGGTTGTCTAGAATAGAAAACCTGATCTATTGAATACCACGCTAACTTTGACCTACCGTATCCACTTTCAAGTCCTTCTGCATTTGCCCCAGGCACACCATTTATTGGGACACTAGAAAGGTTCCAAGCTGTAAAACCTTTGATGTCGATATTGGTCTGTGCACCCTCAAAGTCGTCAATATAGACATTGGTTTCTCCATTTAATTGGGTGTTTCTTGGGTCATTCGCTACAAGATTAGCCATCTCTCCTCTAAATGATAGTTGAGAAGGGGTATTGGTTTTTATGGTTGGCCATTTATTTACCATTCGAGTCAAAAATGGAATTTCGGTAGAGAAATTGGTGTTAAGACCCATCATGGTATTATTGACAGGTTCTGTTCCGTAATTTGCTTTTTGGGTCAGTGGATTTTCACTGAGATTAATTAAGGTACCTCCTACATTAATTTTGTCCGAAACCCTATGATTGACATTAAATCCAGAGAAACGCTTGTTTTGCTGATTGAAAAAAGAATTGTTTTCTACAGATATATCAATGGGGATGTTGGAGGCTTTTAGTCCCTCATCCAAAATTTTTACCCGACCGATTTCATAATTGACTATATAATCTAATCCTTCTCTCAAAACTCTTCCCCCTGCAGTAACTCGAACCGAGCCTCTAGGAACATTAAATGCCCCAATGTTAATTCCATCTCCCCCTTCTGATTTGTAGCGACCTTTAAGCTGAAATTTATTTTTCTCTGTAAACTCTAGTGCAGCGGCCTTCGTCAAACTGTACATTTCTCTAAAAACGTACCGCTTTTGGTTTTTGTTGTAGGAGTTTTCTTCTATATAATTTTCTTTTGCGGACTCTGGATTATCTAATAATTGAAATAAGAATTCTCCAAAAGGCTCTACTTTAGGGAATATGATCCTACCGTATCTGGGGTCGATGGTTATTCCAGGGATATAATCAAAAAAACCGTCCCCATTGGGGACCAAGTCTTGGTAGGCATTCAGTCGATCTAAATCCATGGTATTCAATAATACTTCCTCGTCTAAGCGTTCAGGCCAAATAGAGGCGTCAACTGGAGTCATGTAATTGATTGGGGAGGGGTCAGTATATAAAATACTCAATCTGAAATCTTCTTCTGATAATTGAAATGCTCCTGTGTTATAAATATTTTTCATCATCAAATCCCATACCGGTTGACGTACGTCTGTCACACTACTCTTTAACATTTTGACAATTAAATTATTTGTTTGTACCACGGCTTGTTGGGGGTTTTGCTCAGCGCTATTTCCCTGGATCAGTGATGTTCCCGGTATATCTCCATTTGCAAATTCTCCTACTTGATAAATTCTGCCCTGGAAACTGTATTGATAGGCGATTCCCAAAATTTCATCATTACTAAGCCTCTGATTTAAAGAGATATATCCTAACTGAGGATGATAGGAAAATTCCTGTTCATTTAATTTTCTCGCACTTTCGAGTATAGCATAATCATAACCTTCACTAACTCGAGTTGGACCAAATCCGTTTTTTACAGTAGCAATATCTCGTATCTCATTGGTCAAAATGCCATCAAAACCTATCTCGTCAGGATCAAGTCTGTTGACTTCATTTGTAGGAGGATAGTTTGGGTCACTTACACTTATAAAATTTGAAACGCTATCGTCTAGAGTAGTTCGCTCTGGGTTCGCTTCTCCTAAATCTTGAAGGGCAACGATATTCCGTACATTTTGAGTTTGATACCCCCTGTTGGTTACCCAAACTTCTATTCGTGTGATCTGAACAGGCGAATTGATGTACGGATAGGTTTCTAAAAATTTGTCGTAATTATCTCTAAAATATTGACTGATAAAAAAATGCCTATCCTCCTCGTAATCTAAAGCGTACAAATCAAATTCCTGCAATTTCCCTCCACCTTGTGTAGTGATATTTTGTGATTGAGAGCGCTGTTCAGAAAAAACTCCCGAAATTGTGGTGTTTCCAAATTTTAAGTCTGCACGGACCCCAAACAAGCTTTGTGCTCCTTGAATCAAATTACTATTAATGGGCATACTGATATTTCCAATGTCGATATTTTGAAGAATCGCGTCCTCAGTCACCTTCCCGTTGAGGTATTCAGAAACTCGATTTCCAGCAGCTAGTGGGTTTGTTGCCAATTGATTCGCAGTTTGCCGTAAACTTTCAATTTTTTGACGTGCCTGATTTAGAGTATTTTTTCCTTCGTTAATCAGCCCCTTAACCTCATCTACTTGCTGTTGAACTTGACCCAACTGATTTTTTACATCTGAGACTTTGTCTTGAACTTCTCCAATTTTATTTTGCACATCATCAAATGTAGAACCCAATTTTCCAGGAAGCATCCCTGGAACCACATCTTGAAGCTCAGACAATTGCGGAGGATTGAATTGTATTTTAACAAGGTTTTGGAAATCAAAGGTAGATTCAGTATCGTAATTGGCTGTTATCTGCAGGCGTTCTCCTATTCTCCCCAACAAACTCAAACTAATTCGCTGATCAAACTCAAAGCCTGGAGATCTGCGATTGATGACCGAGGCAATGGGGTTGTCATTTCTCTGGTACCTATATCCCAAATCGATTCCTATGGAGCCTTGAGGGGATATATCTATGGCATTACTACCAAAAATAGACTCAAAAAACTTGTTGTTTACGTACAATTCGGGAAGTAAGTTTTTTTGGGTCTCTTCCACATTAGCTCCTCTACCGCTCAATGCCTGAACTTTTTCTTGGAAATAGGTTTGCATCTTCTCCTTAAGTACCAAAGCTTCGTATTCCTTGACCGTTAAAACTAAAGGGACACTAATGGGATATCCTCCGATTTCTTGAGAAAAGATATATCGGTCTGTAGTTGGATCGTAGGTATACTGACTTGTGACACTGCTCGGATTAGGGAGTTCAATAGTTCCTACATCTGCACTGTCTTGTGCCATAACAAGCCCACAACTAAAAATCATCCATACAAGAAGGTGAATGAAGACCTGATATGATTTTAAAACTACTTTATGAGTCTTTTCAAACAAATGGTTTTACAATTTATTCAAAGCCGCTTTAATAAGCGCTTCCACTGTGCTATCTGGATAGCTTTGAATCACGTTATCTATTACTTTCTCAGACTGCTTTCTTGAATAACCAAGAACCTCTAAGGCTGATAACGCTTCTTCTTTAATTGTATTGTTTGAAAATGCTTGAATTTGTTCACCTTCAAAGAGGTTTAACATTTTGTCTTTTAATTCGATTAATACNCTTTGAGCTGTTTTTAAACCAATTCCTTTTACGGATTTTATCGTAGCTAAATNCTCTGAAACTATCGCACGTTGAATTTGTTGAGGCTCAAGAGAGGAGAGCATGGTTCGAGCCGTACTTGCTCCTATGCCTGAAACTGAAATCAACTGCTGAAAAACNGCCCTTTCAATAGTAGTAAAAAAACCAAATAAGGTATGNGAATCCTCTTTTACTTGAAGGTGGGTAAANAGCTTAATGTTTTCATCNCTACTCAATTGAGAGTAGGTNTGCAGTGAAATATGGACCAAATAGCCTACCCCATTGCAATCAATGACTACTTCAGTTGGAGATTTTTCTACTAAACGACCGATAAGCTGTGTAATCATTTNTCTATTTATTTTTGGATTGNGCGTCTATAACTGCTATGGCAGACATATTGACAATTTCTTCAACAGAAGCACCCAGTTGCAATACGTGAATGGGTTCACTCAACCCCATCAGTATGGGACCTATGGAAAGGGCTTCTTTCAACTCTTTCATTAGTTTATAGGTAATGTTAGCNGCNTCGAGATTGGGNAAAACTAAAACATTTACCTTCATTTTACTCAAACTAGAAAAAGGAAAACCTTTTTGAAGCATTTCNTTATTTANGGCAAAATCAGACTGNACTGGACCGTCTACCATCAATTCTGGATTGCTTCTGTGCAACATGGCTACTGCCTGACTTACTTTTTTGGCTTGAGGGAAACGGGAAGATCCAAAATTTGAAAAAGACAATAAAGCGATGACTGGTTCTAAACCGAAAAGTTTAGAAGTATTGGCTGTCATTTGAGCGATTTTTGCCAGCTCTTTTGCNGTAGGATCNACGTTTATTGTAGTATCAGAGAGGAAAAGAGGACCTGANTTAGTCAACATCAAGTTGGTCGCAGCCACTCTTGAGACTCCTTTCGCCTTTGAAATGGTTTCTAAGATTGGTTTAACTACAGAACGATAATTTCTTGAATAACCTGAGATCATGGCATCTGCATCTCCGTTTTTAATCATCATGGAGGCGTAGTAATTACGTTCTCGCATTAACCTTTGAGCGTCGTAGAGGGTATACCCCTTTCTTCTTTGATCTTTCCAAAAAAGATCAGCATAGACATTTCTTTGCGCTTTATAAGTTTCTTCTTTTGGGTCAATAATTTCAACTTCATCNTCAAAATCTATGGCAACTCTAAGGTCGTCAATGATGGTTCTATTTCCCAATAAAATTGGAATTGCAATTCCTTCTTCATGNACAATTTGAGCTGCCTTTAAAACGTCCATTTGNTCTGCCTCTGCAAATACCAATCGCTTAGGAGCCGCCTTTGCACGATCGTGGAGNAGTCGAACCATTTTTTGNCTGTTCCCAAGTCGGCCCGAAAGTTCTTCGGTATAACGCTCCCAATCTTCAATTGGTTCTGTTGCAACTCCTGATTCTATAGCAGCTTTTGCNACAGCAACGGGTATGGTTGAAATCAACCGAGGATCAAAAGGTTTTGGAATGATGTATTNTCTGCCAAATGTTAATCTTGTTTGGTCGTAAACAAGATTGACCTGTTCAGGTACCGATTCTTTGGCTAAATCTGCAAGCGCTTTTACAGCAGCCATTTTCATAGCTTCGTTAATAGTTGTTGCNCTCACATCTAATGCCCCNCTAAAGATAAAAGGAAAGCCAAGAACATTATTTACCTGATTGGGATGATCTGAGCGTCCTGTAGCCATAATCACATCATCTCTGGTTCTGCAAGCTAAACTGTATTCTATTTCAGGATTGGGATTGGCCATTGCNAAGACAATTGGATTTTTTGCCATTGATAAAAGCATTTCTTGGCTAAGTATGTCCGCAAGTGATANTCCAATAAANACATCCGCCCCTTTGATTGCTTCGTCTAAAGTATTAATNTCTAAATCTGTTGCAAACTCCTNTTTTTCAGGACTGAGGGAATCACGATCTTTTCGGATTACCCCTTTGCTGTCCAGCATCACTATGTTTTTNATCTTTGCTCCAAAGGCTCGGTATAATTTTGTACAGGAAATTGCAGCTGCCCCAGCACCAGAGACCACGATTTTTACATCCTCAATTTTTTTATCAGCNAACTCGAGNGCATTTAANAAAGCTGCTGCCGAAATGATTGCGGTTCCGTGCTGATCGTCGTGCATAACGGGAATGTCTAATTCTTCCTTCAANCTGCGTTCTATTTCAAAAGCCTCTGGAGATTTGATGTCCTCTAAATTGATTCCNCCAAAAGTNGGGGCTATGGCTTTAACCNCTTCGATAAATTTATNAGGATCTTTGGCGTCTACTTCTATATCAAATACATCTATATCAGCAAATATTTTAAAAAGCAGTGCTTTTCCCTCCATTACCGGCTTNGAAGCTTCTGGNCCGATATCACCTAAGCCGAGAACTGCAGTTCCGTTAGAAATTACTGCTACTAAATTTCCCTTGTTGGTATATTTATAAAGATTTGANTTGTCCTCCTCTATTTCCTTACAAGGTATGGCAACCCCTGGTGAGTAGGCAAGTGCCAAATCTCTTTGAGTATCATAGCTTTTAGTCGGTACAACCTCAGTCTTCCCAGGTCTTGGCTTCGCATGATATACTAAAGCCGCTCTCCTTTGCTGTTCACTACTCATAAAAATGTTTTTCTAATGTAAAGAAATGATTTTTTTCTGAATCACTCTTGGGTTTTATCTTTGGGTTTACTGACAAAAAGAGAAAAGATTCCTCCAATAATCAGAAAAGCTCCTGCCAGTCTTATGATGTTGATGGGGTTTTGCCCTAGCAAATCATATACAAAGTACTGTACTGTAAAGATCTGGATGATCATCGGAATAACAATAAACATGTTAAAGATCCCCATATACACCCCAGTTTTTCCTTTTGGTATGGAGGATGCAAGCATTTCATAGGGCATTGCCATCATCGACGCCCAAGTGATTCCCAGTCCAAAAGAAAATAAATAAATCTGTGACACCACTATTCCACTGCCAATGGGTATGGTAAACAACACTGTTGTATCGTTTAGCAAAGGCATGCAGAGTAAAGCTACTCCTCCTATTACAAGGCTGATAAAATGAAGTCTTTTTGCGCCCAATTTTCTGGCTATTGGTATTAATGCAAAAGCAATAACAAAACAAATAATATTATATGTCCCATTTAAATTACCCGTCAGCAATTGAGCCTGATTAAAATATACGGTGCTCTGGTCCAATGTATCGTATAATGAAAGTGATAAAGCAGAAGTAAGGTATTGCCAATAGCAAAACATGGCATACCAAGGAAAAAACATTACGGGTATAAGTTGCTTCATCGGCAGAGGCATCACTTTAAATGCCTCGGCTATGTCTTTGAGCGTTCTAGAAACTACATTTCCTTCTTCTTTTGACTTTTTAATTTCTTCCAACTCTTTTGGGCTTGGTGGATATTCAGAAGTGGTAAATACCGAAATCAATATGGTAATGATAGATGCTGCTGCACCAATACCAAATGCCCAATAGGTGGATACTGGAATACCATTATCCATCTTATCGGAAAGAGCCAATACCCCAAAGGAAACTAAAATTGCTGGGGTAAAATTAGCTAAGGTCGTTCCTAAGCCAGTAAAAAAACTTTGCACTAAAAACCCAAATGAATATTGCTTTTCCGGGAGCTTATCCGAAATAAATGCTCGATAGGGCTCTAGAGCTATATTATTCGCCGCATCTAAAATCCATAACAAGCCTGCTGCCATCCAAATTGAACTCGAATAGGGCATGATAACCAAGCTGATACTGGCTATTATCGCTCCAATTAGAAAAAAGGGCTTTCTACGGCCAAATTTTGGAGACCAAGTACCGTCACTAATAGCACCAATAATTGGTTGTACGATAAGTCCAGTTACAGGTCCTGCAAGCCACAATAAAGGTAACTCTGCTTCTTCTGCGCCCAAATATTTATAAATGGCGCTCATATTGCTCTGTTGCAAACCAAAACTGAATTGGACTCCAAAAAATCCAAAATTCATTGTTAAGATTTGCCAAAAATTTAGCCGCCTTTTTTTCATAAATTTAGTTTGGTGAGGCTGTTGATGCTTTCATAGTCTGCAAACGATCAACCACATAGTTTCCAACAGCATGACCTTGATTTACTCCCTCCTCTATAGCCATCATATAATGGATCCCTCCATAGAGTCTAGAAATTGCTGCTTCCTCTGAAGCGTGAAAAAATGAATTGTATTTGCGTTCGGGTAGTCCATAGAGTAATTCTGTAGTATCAGTAAACGCAAAGTTGTCACCGAATAAATCTGTTAAGGTAACTGCCGCCGCTCTTGAAATTACGGAATGACCACTGGTGTATTCAGGAAAAGGAGGTGTTTGTAGAAGCGGTAACCATTCCTCATCGTAATATTGATTAATTAAGGTTTCAGGTCGCACAATCAAAGTATCCCATTTTTCATCCCAACAACTGATAAACCCGTCAAACAAAGCAATTGAAACATTGGCATAAGCATTAACAGTTTCATCAAAAGTACTTTCTGCTTGTCTGGTTGCTATGGATGTAATTCCTATCCAATGTCCACCAGGTGTAATTTTTTTTGTTGCAAACATCGCATGTCCCCTGTGGTGGGTAACATAGGGATTGCAATCCCAAAATTTAGCGATCTCTACTTGTTCTTCATTCAATTGGTTGGTTACCTCAAATACTTCCATCAATTGCTTTTGAAAAGGGCTCCCTTTTGTTAAATCAAAAGGCAAAGGGTCTTTTGGCGCAAATTGGTTTGATGAATCAATGACCATCGTTCTGATTTCTTTCCAATGGGGTTCGATACCATCCATATAATCAGGCGGGGTAGGTTTCCAATAACGGTCCTCTTCTTTAATGGTATATTTTGGAAAGGTTCTGGTTTGATTGTACATATCCTTAGATACCCAATCTAAAATAAAAGCAGCGACTTCATCACCATAAATTTTTGAAGCTTTAACAACTCGACCAGGAACATCAAATTCATCTAATTTTGCCTCAAATCCCTCCTGAAATTTATCCATTTTATCTTCTGAAAATATCAACGCCTTTCCCACAGTGTTGAATGCAAATAGCGAAGCCAAGTGATGGTTGACATTATCATTACTAGCTTTTGGAATTGTCATCAGTTCTTTGATCTGGCCTACTAAGGAATTGTATTTATCTGGATACCTCAATGCCATGATCTCAAAGGCGGCAATACTCGGGTAGAGGTATATTCGCGAGGCTACTGGTGGTGAAAAAATGTCATAGACCACAATGTCTGTCAAGTTTTGCATGGCATTTTGAAAAAGCTCAGGGTCTTGAACCTTTTCCAAATAAGTTGTATTTTTTTTACTTGAGCAGCTAACAAGTACAAGCGTTAAAATCACATAAAAGATCGTTCTCATTTTCATATTCTTTTCTATCCGTTTTGGTTCAATAAGGGGTTTATAATAATCTCTTTTATTTTGTTTTGATATTAGATATCGAGATATAAAGACAAAAGTAGCATTTTTAGATGAATGAGTGGTCTAGAAAAAACGAACTGTGTATTAGAAACTAAAAAAGCCGCTTAAGTTTTTGCTAAACGGCTGCCTCATGGGAGAAAAAGTATTCCAACTTTTTATCATGTATAAAGAGAATAAATCGGAAGAAGAATCATTCCAAACAGAAATTATTCCAACTAAAATCATTCTAAGAAAATCAACTGCTCTTAGGGTAAAAACTTAATATTTCTTTTTAAACCCTCAAATTTTGTTCTCTTTACAGCACTGTTTTTAAATACCTTATTAAAAATTACTGAAGTCATTTCTTGCCACTCACTTTTAGTGAGGTTGAGCAATTCCTCGTGAGGCTCAAAAGCGGGTTCACTATGCGGCTTTGCAAATCGGTTCCAGGGGCATACCGTTTGACAAACATCACAGCCAAAAGCCCAGTTGTCCATTTGCCCTTTAAACTCAGTGGGGATGTTTTCTTTAAGTTCAATGGTCAGATAGGATATACATTTGCTCCCGTCAATTTGGTAGGGCTGAAGTAAGGCGTCTGTAGGACAAGCATCAATACAGGCAGTACAACTTCCACAGTGATCTGTGACGGGTGCGTCATAGTCTAATTCTAAATCGATGATCAATTCTGCAATAAAAAAAAAGGAACCCACTTGTTTTGAAATCAGATTGGTGTTTTTTCCAAGCCATCCCAAACCGCTTTTTGCAGCCCAAGCTTTGTCCATTACGGGAGCTGAATCCACAAAAACACGTCCATTGACTTCCCCTATTTCTCGGTGAATAATTTGCATCAATTCTTTCAGCTTTTCTTTAATTACAAAATGGTAGTCCGTACCATAGGCATAGCTCGATATTTTTGGAGCTTTGGGATCAGTTTGCTTTTTATCGGTATGGTAATTCAACAAAAGAGAGACCACACTTTTAGCTCCAGGAACAAGTAATCTTGGATCCAATCTTTTATCAAAGTGCCGCTCCATATAGCTCATACTTCCGTGATGTCCATGGTTGAGCCATTGTTCCAAACGCGGAGCCTCATCCTCTAAAAAATCTGCTTTTGATATTCCACAAGAAAGAAAGCCCAAAGCTTTAGCAGCTGATTTTATTTTGGAAGTGTACTCTGATTTTAAACTCATGAGTAAGCCGTTAAAATAAGCCTTCTTGATTGTTTTTGATTCTGCCTAAATGACTGTAAGCTCGGGCAGTTACTTCTCTACCCCGTGGGGTTCGAACAATAAATCCCTGCTGAATCAAAAAAGGTTCATAAACCTCTTCTATGGTTTCGGAATTTTCAGATACCGCAGTAGCAAGTGTGGTAATGCCTACTGGTCCTCCTTTAAATTTATCTATAAGTGTAGTCAGAATTTTATTGTCCATTTCGTCTAGACCGTGTGCGTCAACTTGCAGCGCTTGGAGCGCAAATTGGGTAATTTTAATATCAATGGATCCGTTGCCTTTGATTTGAGCAAAATCACGAACACGTCTTAACAGGCCATTAGATATTCGAGGTGTACCCCGGCTTCGTCCGGCAATTTCAATAGCTGCGTCCTCATTAATAGGAACATTGAGAATTTGTGCACTTCTAGTCACTATGGTCGATAGTAATTCGGTGGAATAATATTGTAAGCGATTACTGATCCCAAATCGAGCNCGCATGGGAGCAGTGAGTAAGCCTGANCGAGTGGTGGCACCTACTAAGGTAAAGGGTTCTAAATTGATTTGAACTGTTCTGGCATTAGGACCAGACTCAATCATTATATCAATTTTATAATCNTCCATGGCNGAATAAAGGTATTCTTCTACGATCGGACTNANNCGGTGAATTTCATCGATGAATAAAATATCCTGAGCNTGAAGATTGGTCAATAAGCCTGCTAAATCTCCTGGTTTATCAAGTACAGGTCCTGAGGTCATTTTGATTCCAACTTCGAGTTCGTTTGCTAAAATNTGTGCCAAGGTAGTTTTNCCAAGNCCTGGAGGGCCGTGAAATAAGGTGTGATCCAAAGCCTCGCCTCNNTGTTTNGCNGCCTGGACAAATACCTTAAGGTTTTCGAGTATGGCATCCTGCCCCGCAAAATCATCAAAGTTTAAAGGTCTTAAAGCACGATCAATGTCCTGTTCCTCGGGAGAAAATTGGTCGTCGGTAGGATCTAAATATTCNTTCATNTTATCAAAGATAAATGAATTCCTTTGGTTTTGGATNTTTAATTAACTGAAGCCTGAAGATATTCGCAAAAGTGCCTGCTGATCAAGAATTCTGATTTTTTTCNTNTAGTCNTTATCCATCCCATTTATTTCACNNCCCTNCTTNTAAGCTTGAATTACAACTNAACAAACCNTAAAGTNATCTTTTAAAAAATAAAAAACCCAACANNNNTGTTGGGTTTNCAAGTTTAATTCAATTGTTTAGTTTTAGTGTTGGAGTTCTTCTTCTCCTTTTTTAAGTGGGATNTGCTGAGGAACAAAATCTTCTTCATGCCCTGGCTTTGAATAGTCGTAAGCCCATCGGTGTACATGAGGAATTTCTCCTTCCCAGTTTCCGTGGAAATGCTCAATTGGAGCTGTCCATTCTAAGGTGTTCGATCTCCACGGATTCTGAACGGTTTTCTTACCGTAGAACATACTGTAGATAAAGTTGTATAGGAATACAATTTGAGCTGCACCTGCGATAAGTGCAAATACCGTAATCAATACATTAATGTCTGCAAGGTCATCAAAGTATGGAAATGCGGTATTGGTATAATATCTTCTTGGCAGACCAGCCATTCCGATAAAGTGCATTGGGAAAAAGACTCCATAAGCACAAACCGCTGTGACCCAAAAGTGGACATAACCTAGATTTTTATTCATCATACGCCCAAACATTTTAGGGAACCAATGGTATACCCCTGCAAACAATCCGTAAAGGGCAGATATTCCCATAACTAAGTGGAAGTGAGCAACCACAAAGTACGTATCGTGAACATTAATGTCTAAAGTACTGTCTCCTAAAATAATTCCAGTTAAACCTCCAGTGATAAAAGTTGAAACCAAACCTATTGAAAATAGCATGGCTGGATTCAATTGAAGGTTCCCTTTCCATAGCGTTGTAATGTAGTTGAAAGCTTTAACCGCAGAAGGAATAGCGATCAACAAAGTTGTAAATGTAAATACAGAGCCCAAAAATGGATTCATCCCTGAGATAAACATATGGTGACCCCATACTATGGTTGATAAAAATGCAATTGCTAAGATTGAAGCGACCATGGCACGATAACCAAATATTGGTTTACGTGCATTTGTAGCAATAATTTCAGAGGTGATTCCCAAAGCAGGCAACAAGACTATATAAACTTCAGGGTGTCCTAGAAACCAGAAAAGGTGTTCATAAAGCACTGGTGAACCCCCTTGATAATGCAATACTTCTCCCTGAATAAAAATATCGGATAAAAAGAATGAGGTTCCAAAACTTCGATCCATGATGAGAAGCAAGGCAGCAGATAACAATACTGGGAAAGACACTACTCCAATAATTGCAGTTACAAAAAATGCCCAAATAGTCAATGGCAATCGAGTCATACTCATTCCCTTAGTTCTGAGGTTAATGACCGTTACTATATAATTTAAAGAGCCCAGTAAGGAGGAAGCAATAAAGATAGCCATGGATACTAACCACAATGTCATTCCTGTTCCAGAACCTGGTTGTGCCTGAGGCAATGCGCTTAATGGAGGATAAATAGTCCAACCTGCTGCTGCAGGTCCGGCTTCAACAAACAAAGACATAACCATAATAACACTTGAAAGGAAAAACAACCAAAAAGAAATCATATTTAACAAGCCTGAAGCCATATCGCGAGCTCCAATTTGTAATGGAATTAAAAGGTTACTAAACGTACCACTCAACCCTGCTGTTAATACAAAAAAGACCATGATCGTTCCGTGGATAGTAACCAATGCTAANTAAACATTAGGATCCATTACTCCATCGGGAGCCCACTTACCTAAAAGNACTTCAAAAATTCCAAAGGGCTGCTCTGGCCAAGCTAATTGNAANCGAAATAAAAGNGACATTGCNATNCCAATNATTCCCATNAACANACCNGTAATCAGGTATTGCTTNGAAATCATCTTNTGGTCTTGACTAAAGATGTATTTCGTTACAAAAGTTTCTTTATGATGATGTCCGTGATCCTCCTCTGTGTGTACTGCTGCTGCTGTTGACATAATCTNTATTTTAANTATTAATTATTGGATGACTTCAGCAAATGTNTGCTGACTNTTCATCCATTCTTCAAATTCTTGNTCTGTTTCTACTANNATTTTCATTTGCATNTTGTAATGCGANGCACCACAAATTTTNTTACAAAGTAAAAGAAAATCAAATTCATAAGGATCTAATGCCATATCNCCACTNGCAACNAGNTCCTTACTTTTTTCAACTCTAATTTTATTAATNTTTTTAACCTTGGCTGTTACATCTGGGTCTTGACGCATTTCCTCTGTAGTNTTATTGGGTGTAAANGCAAACTCNGTAATCATTCCAGGAACACAGTTCATNTGNGCTCTAAAATGAGGCATATAGGCTGAGTGTAACACATCTTGAGANCGCATTTTAAAAATNACCTCTCTNCCTACGGGCAAATGCAATTCTTGNACNACTACATCGTCAAAACCGTTNGGATCNGTAGCNTCAATTCCAACTANATTTCTNCCNTCNAAATCTTGAAGAAANCGCACATTTGCATCNCCTAGCACTCCATCNTCTCCTGCATATCTAGCNTTCCANTTGAANTGCTGTGCATAAAGTTCTACTACTAAGGCTTCATCATTTTCTTCAACAGTCATGATGTCTGTCCANGTNTAAAGNCCNTANAANATNAGNCCTGCTAAAGTNATTACTGGNATNATTGTCCANATCATCTCAAGTNTNTCATTNTCNGCNTAAAACAATGCTTTCTTNCCTTTNTCCCCTCTGTATTTNTATGAAAAATAGTGNAGTANNGCTTGNGTNATNGTTTGNACAAAGAAAATAATNGCAAATGAAATCCACATCAANTTGTCNTANTCANCNCCGTGNTCAGANGCTGANTTNGGCAAAAGTACATCGCCNTANGACCAAAANGAAAAGATGGTNATTCCNTAGATAAAAATCAAAAANGCAAACATGAGTTTACCNTTGAGATTGTTNTCANCATCATCAGCTACCTGCGTATTGACTTTCTTTGCCTGAGAGAGTTCAAANATCTTGGTGATTTGCCAAATTGANATGGCTATCAAAACAAGTACAGAAAGTATCAAAAATATATTCATTTATCTTTTCGATTAATTTTTAATAATGAAAGCGTTCACTCTCTCCCATATAGGGATCACCCTTGGCTAGCAAGGGGGCTTTTGTTAATTCTTTAAATACAATAAATATGAAAAGACCAAGGAAGAAGAAAAATCCTCCTATCTCCGCTGAACCGATAAACCACTGGTCACCCACAGCAGAGGGCATNATCATATTAAATACATCCATATAGTGTCCTAAAATAATTACAATCCCAGCCATCACTATAAAATAGTTGATNCGTTTGTAGTCACTATTCATTAAGATAAGAAGTGGGAAAATAAAATTCATAACCAGCATTCCAAAAAATGGAAGGTTGTAATCCTCGATACGNGTAATGAAGTAAGTAACTTCCTCTGGAATATTTGAATACCAGATCAACATAAACTGAGAAAACCATAAATACGTCCAGAATACACTGATACCAAACATNAATTTTCCTAAATCGTGAATATGGCTGTCGTTAACAAACTCCAAATACCCTTTCGATTTTAGATAAATTGTAATCAGTGCGATGGCTGTAATTCCAGAGACAAACATACTGGCAAAAACATACCATCCGAATAAGGTGCTGAACCAGTGAGGATCAATTGACATAACCCAATCCCAAGACATAATGGATTCTGTGACGATATAGAATACCAAAAAGGCAGCTGATATTCTGAAGTTCTTTTTGTGNTTGGAAATATCAGTAGCTGNNTCTTGTGCTAGAGAAAATTTTCTAGAAAAATATCGATAGAGTGTCCATCCTGATAAGAAAAACACAGCTCTAATTAGGAAAAAAGGTACGTTTAAGAAACCTGTTTTCCCAGCAATCAATTTATCGTGAGCCACTACTTCTGGATCCATCCAAATGAATAAATGGTTCAAATGCATTCCAGATAGCGCTAATATGACAATAACAATTATACCCCCTGGAAGAAGATATGCAGTAATTCCTTCCATCACACGATACAATACTGGAGACCAACCGGCTTGAGCAGCACGTTGAATTGCATAGAATGCCAATACTCCGAGGGATATCATAAAGAAGAAAAAGGCAGCGACATACAANGCAGCCCAAGGTTTGTTACTCAACTGATGAAAAACGTGTTCATCGTGTTCAGCATCATGTGAATCACCATGAGCTGAATCAGAGTGCGCTTCTTCTTGGTGATTTTCTTCTTGATAGTCGGCGTCAGTTGCATGTGATACTTCATCTGCATGAGTACTTTTTTCTGTGTGAGAGGCATCGGCATCATGAGTTGCATGTGCAGCTGTAGACTCATGAGATGTTCCGTGTCCCTCTCCGTGATTTGCGGCGACTATAGCTTTAGCCTCTTCTATGGTTGCTGGTGCTGAAATAAACCCATAGACTAGGCCTATAAAACCAACTGCCATAAAAACGATGGCTAAATTTCTAAGTTTGTTTGGAAAGGTGTACATCATTTATCTTCCTTATTGTTATTTGACTAAGGTATTTCTTAACTCCATCACATGCTGAGCAATTTGCCAGCGCTCTTCTGCGTTGACCTGTCCTGCATGAGATCCCATTGCATTCTTCCCGTACATCAATACGTGGTAAATACTACCTGGTGTAATTTCTCTATCGGCATAACTAGGGACTCCAAGAAATTTTTCTCTTGTCATTAAAATTCCTTGTCCATCNCCCTTGTTNCCATGGCANACTGCACAATAAATTCCGTAAAGTTCCTTTCCATTTGCCCCATTTTCATCCGTAAGAGCAAGTGGAGNCATCAANCCTGCCTTAGCTGCTTCGTAGCCGTCGTTAGTATCAGGATAATCATAAGGCTCCCATCCTCTTGCTACTGAACCTTCAACTGGAATCTGTGCTTCTATTCCATTGGCAAATGCATCTGTATCAGCATAGGTTTCATAACCGACAGATTCATACATATTGGGAAAATACTGGTAATTGGGCTTTGCTGGGTCAAAGCAAGATTGNATTCCCAGAGCAACAATTACACAAATCAATAGGCNTTTATAACTCATCTATTCTGACTTTTCTATTATTGAAACATCTATAGCTCCCGACTTTTTTAAGAGTTTTTGAAGTTCTTTTTCGTTGTCGTNAATCCCAATTTCTACAAGAAATTTATCATCTGTAGTTAAAGGATTTGGATTTTCAGCTTTTTTTAATGGCCACAGCTTACTTCTCATATAAAAAGTAATGACCATTAAGTGAGCTGCAAAAAATACGGTCATCTCGAACATGATAGGAACGAAAGCTGGCATATTTTCCAGATAAGAAAAACTTGGCTTTCCACCGATGTTCTGAGGCCAATCGTCAATCATAATATAATTCATCATAGNGACAGCAACAGCTAAACCAATACATCCATAAATAAATGCCATTATGGCGATACGGGTTTCTTCAAGCCCAAGGGCTTTGTCAAGACCGTGNACTGGNAATGGGGTGTATACCTCTTCGATGTNGTGCTTCTCAGAACGAATCATTTTGACAGCACTTAAAAGTACATCATCGTCGTCGTAAAGGGCATGTACTACTTTATCACTCATGATTTACCGTCTCTTAATTTTTTATACTTCTCTCCAGANGATTTTAATATCGTTTTTACTTCAGCCTGAGCAATCACAGGGAAGGTTCTTGCGTACAACAAAAACAACACAAAGAAAAATCCTATGGTTCCNATGAAAATTCCGATGTCTACGAAAGTNGGAGAGAACATCGTCCATGAGGAAGGCAAGTAATCTCTGTGCAATGAAGTCACAATAATTACAAAACGTTCAAACCACATTCCAATGTTTACTACAATCGAAATAATAAAGGAGAACATAATACTTGTACGCAGCTTTTTAAACCACATAAACTGCGGTGAAAATACATTACAGGTCATCATTGACCAATACGCCCACCAATACGGTCCAGTGGCTCTGTTTAAAAATGCATATTGTTCGTATTCTACACCAGAATACCANGCGATAAAAAGTTCTGTGATGTAAGCCACTCCAACAATGGAACCCGTAATCATGATGACAATATTCATCAATTCAATATGTTGAACTGTGATATAATTTTCCAGATTGGATACCTTGCGCATAATGATCAAGAGTGTATTTACCATCGCAAATCCTGAGAAAATAGCTCCTGCCACAAAATAAGGTGGGAAAATAGTAGTGTGCCACCCAGGAATTACCGAAGTAGCAAAGTCAAAGGATACAATAGTATGCACAGAAAGTACAAGTGGTGTAGCAAGTCCTGCTAAAACCAATGAAACTTCTTCAAAGCGTTGCCAATCTTTTGCTCTTCCAGACCAGCCAAAACTTAACAAACTGTATATTTTTTTCTGGAAAGGCAATACCGCACGATCGCGGATCATTGCGAAGTCAGGAAGCAATCCTGTCCACCAAAATACAAGGGATACTGATAGATAAGTTGAGATTGCAAATACATCCCAGAGAAGTGGGGAATTAAAATTCACCCAAAGCGAACCAAATCCATTTGGAATTGGGAGTACCCAATAGGCCAACCACGGTCTTCCCATGTGGATTATTGGGAAAAGTCCAGCTTGGATTACAGAAAAAATAGTCATGGCCTCCGCAGAACGGTTAATCGCCATACGCCATTTCTGTCTGAATAATAAGAGTACTGCAGAAATAAGCGTTCCTGCATGTCCAATACCTACCCACCATACAAAGTTGGTAATGTCCCAAGCCCAACCAACAGTTTTGTTCAATCCCCAGGTTCCAATCCCTGTAGAAATGGTGTAAATGATACATCCAACTCCCCATAAAAAGGCTGTCAGTGCAATACCAAAAACTATCCACCACTGTTTGTTAGCTGTCCCCTCTACTGGTGCGGCGACATCTATAGTAACATCGTGGTAGGTCTTGTCTCCTGTTACCAGTGGTTTTCTAATAGGTGCTTCGTAATGCGATGCCATAGGTTTTTATTTCTAAATTATACCTCGTCGGTATTTCTAACTTTTACTTGATACATTACGTTGGGCTTTGTACCGACATGTTCCAATAAATGGTACATACGATCGTCTTCATGCAATGCAGCAACTTTACTTTCTTTATCATTCAGGTCTCCAAACACCATTGCTCCTGTGGTACAAGCATTGGAACAAGCGGTTTGGAAAGTCCCGTCTTTAACTTCTTCTCCTTTGAGTTTGGCGTCTAAAATTGTTTTTTGTGTCATCTGAATACACAAAGAGCATTTCTCCATAACTCCTCTTGAACGAACAACGACGTCAGGGTTTAATACCATCCGACCTAAATCGTTATTCATGTGGTAATCGAACTCATCATTTTTATTGTACAAGAACCAGTTAAAACGACGTACTTTATAAGGACAATTATTTGCACAGTAACGGGTTCCAACACAGCGATTATAAGCCATGTGATTTTGACCTTGTCTTCCGTGAGATGAGGCAGCCACTGGACAAACTGTTTCACACGGAGCGTGATTACAGTGCTGACACATAACTGGCTGGAATGCAACTTGAGGATTGGCAGCTGCTTGTTCCATCTCTCCAAAAGTATTTAAAGAATCTCCAATTCCTGAAATAGCTTCTTTTGTTTCGTTATCTCCTTCAAAAGTAGATGCTGAAGAGTAATAGCGATCTATTCTCAACCAATGCATATCTCTTGATTTACGCACTTCGCGTTTACCCACAACAGGGACATTATTTTCTGCATGACAAGCGACAACACAAGCGCCACAACCCGTACACGAGTTTAAGTCAATGGAAAGGTTGAAGTGATGCCCTATGCTTCTGTCAAATTCCTGCCACATGTCTACTTCTGGAGAAGTGACATCAAATTCAATATGATCTTTTGAAACCTGAGGCATTGGATTCCAATGCGCTTTATCTTTTGTATTAAAGACTTCAAGAGTGGTTTCTTTAACTATATCACCACGACCCATTAAAGTGTTGTGCAACTGCACACATGCAAATTCGTGTTCTCCGCTTGCTAGTTTAACATTAACACTTTGAACTCGATTAAAGTTTTGATAAAAGGTGTAAGCATTGACTCCTGTTTGCATTTCATCTTTCAGACCCATTCGCTCTCCGTAACCAAAAGAAAGGCCAACGGTTCCTTTCGCTTGTCCTGGCTGAACAATCACGGGTACATTTAATGTTTGAGTACCAACCGTTACCTCGGCATAACTACCATTCAACGCTCCGTTAGCAGTATTGATGTTTTTTAATCCAAGGGCATTTGCGTCACTCATGGATACTGTGAGATAATTGTCCCAACTTACTCGTGTAATTGGGTCAGGAAACTCTTGCAACCAAGGGTTGTTGGCTTGCTGCCCGTCACCCATACCGGTTTTGCTGTACAATACTAAGCTCATTCCTGTTGAAGTAGCAGTTCTGAGTTCACTTACATCCAATTCAGAAAAATCTGGTGTTGGATTTTCGACAGAACTTTCTGCATAATAGTAGCCGTCATGTAAAGCTTTACTCCAAGAATTTGATCCTAAAATGGATTCATTCCAATGGGCTTTAATTTCATCGTAGAATTTTGAGTTTTTACCCGCTAGCCTAAGTAAAACATCTTGAAATTGTTGTGTATCAAACAAAGGACGAATAGTTGGCTGAGCCAAAGCATAATGTCCTGATTTTAATTCATAGTCTCCCCATGATTCTAAATAATGAGGTGTCGCTGCAACAAATTGTGAAGCGGCTGCGGTCTCATCTATTTTAGAAGTAAAACTCAATGAAAATTCTAACTTGCTTATTGCCTCAGCTAATGCATTTCCGTTGGCAGAAGAAAATACTGGATTAACTCCAACTGAAATTAAACCACTTACACTACCCGCTTCAATCGCTTGGAAGGCATCTTGAACTTCTTTTACGTTACCTTGTCTGATCAACTTAGGTTGTTGGGGTTGGAAAGCTTTACTACTCAGATGAGTATTTACAGCAAGAACTACAGCCTGAGCTGCATCATCATCCAATCCTGTAACCAAGACTCCTTGAGAACCAGAACTTTTAAGAGCTGAAATTGCTTTATCTGCAACCGCTTTTAAATCGGCAGATAATTGACCGGAAGATCCTCCAATTAGACGATCGTGGATATAAGCTAAAATATTTTTTTGATCTGCTGGAGTGCAGGGAATACGATGGTCTGCATTCGCTCCAGTCAGTGACATATTGGATTCAAAGTGAAAGTGCTGAGACATCTCTGCTTTTCCATGATCCCTGTGAGGAGTTTTTGAAAGGGCATAGCCTTTGGCGTAGCCACCACCTTGCCAATCTCCTAAGATATCAGCGTCCACAGATACTATGGTTTTTGCTTTAGAAAAGTCATAGTCTGCTAAAGCTCTTTGCCCATAATACGTTTCATATGCATTTAAAGCTGCATCATAAGAAATAGTATCATATACTACCTGACGCACGTTTGGGTATGCAGCAATAAAATCTGAAATGATTTTCTGTGTAGTTGGACTTGGCAAAGTCGGTGTTAAAAGAATGATTTCCTTATTGGTTGCTGCTAATGCTTTAAGCATGGCTCCAGCCTGAAGATAAAAGTCATCCCAAGAAACATCTTGTCCATTTGCAGTGGGTCCTTGTAGACGTAAAGTATCGTATAATGAAAGTACAGAAGCATGCATTCTAGCATTTGCAATTCCTAAAGTAGGTGCATCTGGATTACTTTCAACCTTAATGGGTCTTCCTTCTCGCGTCTTGATTAATACACTACCAAAATCAAAGCCGTCTGCAATGGTAGTGGCGTAATAATTGGCAATCCCAGGCCTGATTTGTTCAGGTTGTACGACATAGGGAACCGATTTAATAACCGGTCCTTCACAGGCAGCAATAGTAGCAGCTGCAGTACTAAAACCGACGTATTTTAAAAAATCTCTACGAGAGGTACTACTCTCCTCTAACGTCTTTTCATCACTTAAAAAATCTTCAGGAAGCTTGGAAACAAATTCATTTTGCTCCAGTTTTTTAACTGCCTCATCAGAAGGATCTAATTGAGCAATGTTTTTCCAGTAAGTTTTATTTGATGCCATATGCTTTTTTTGATCGCCTTTTAATAGTGACATTTTCCACATTCAAGTCCACCCATCTGGGCAACTGTTAATTTTTCTACACCGTATTTTTTAGAGAGGGCTTCATGTATTTTAGCATAATACTCGTTGCTCTCTACTTTTACGTTTGTTTCNCGGTGGCAGTTGATACACCATCCCATTGTTAANGGAGAATACTGATACATAATCTCCATTTCTTCAACTGGTCCNTGNCAAGTTTCGCAGGCAATTTCTCCTACCTCAACGTGCTGGGCGTGATTGAAATAAACAAAATCAGGAAGNTTGTGAATTCTAACCCACTTTACCGGTTGTGTTTCCCCNGTATAACGCTGATTGGTCTCATCCCATCCAACGGCTGCATATAATTTCTTAATCTCTTTAGTGTAAAAATCTTTAGTGTATCCGTTTTCAAGATCNTCCTCACCGTTATACTCAGCTATATTTCTGTGGCAATTCATACAAACATTTAAGGANGGNATTCCAGAGTGTTTGGATACCCGTGCAGAGGAGTGNCAATACTTACACTCAATTTGATTTGCTCCAGCNTGAATTTTATGTGAATAGTGTATGGGNTGAACGGGCATATATCCTTGATCAACTCCAACTTGCATAAANTAACCGTAAACAAAATATGCNCTGCTCAACAACAAGAGTATGACACTTGCCATCACTAAAAATTGGTTTTGTACAAAAGCAAGCCAAATAGGAGTTCTCTTCGGTTTAGCCTCAGGGNTAATGTCAACACCNCTTNCTACAGCAATTCTCAATAAAGTTTTTTGCACTANAAAGAGCATNACAATAAGGATCAGGAATACCAACGCCAAGGCTCCTAATATAATATTGTTGTTCACTCCTGAAGAACCAGATTGGCTTGCAGCAGCCCCTGGAANAGTNGCTGAAGCAACAGGAGCAGGTGGAGTATANTCGGTNTANGCAATAATGTTATCAATGTCCTCATTAGAAAGTTGAGGNAATGAAGTCATAACNGATCCGTTGTACTCTTCGTAAATGGCAACCGCCTGAGCATCGCCAGACTTTACCATTGCNGTACTGTTTTTGATCCATGTGTACAACCACTCTCTATCGTACTTTGCAGANACTCCTTTCAGGGCCGGNCCNACAGCTCTTTTATTTAGCTTATGACAAGCTGCACAATTTGCGTTGAATAATTTTTTCCCTGCCTGGACGGCTTCATCATCTTGCGCAAAGGCTGTGAACGAGGAGAAAAAACTTACTAAAACGATTAGGGCTGGAAAAAGGAATTTTACATTATCCTTGATCTTTATTCTTTCAAATAAATGTGTTTGTATGTCCAAAGTTTTGTTCTAAAATCCATGACAAATTTAAGTCATAGCGCTCTTTTAAAATACCGAATAAAACAAGATTTTATTAATTTATAATGATTCTAAATAACTTATTAGGTTTGTTAAAAAAAGATGGTTTAAAAAGAAAAAGTTGTTTTTTTGCAGTATGAAAAATTCTACTTGGGAACCCCTATTNNTANTGCTTATTTTCAGTATCAGTTCACTGAGCTTTTCGCAAACTGCAGAATTGAACGTTAAACAAGATCCGAGGTTGGACAGTTTGTTAAACAAAAAAATTNCTTTCGATCGAGAGCGTTATGCCAATGAATATTTTACGCTACAATTNTACTACGGAAATCTTGAACTGGCNACAGAAACTTTAGACAAAGCNAAGGNTGCTTATCCCCATTTACCTGTAGAATTGAGCTTTGAAACACCAAATTACAAAGTACAAACAGGTCGTTTTAAAGACAAGATACTAGGATTAAAAACACTAGACACCGTAAAGAGNGATTTCCCTTCTGCTTTTCTTTTGACTCGAAAAATTAAGTCTTTAGAGTGATTTTTTAACGGCTACTTCCTGGAAGCATTCCAATACATCGCCTACTTTGATATCGTTGTAATTTTTTACCTGTAATCCACAGTCGTACCCTTTGGCTACTTCCTTTACGTCGTCCTTAAAACGTTTGAGTGAAGTTAATTCACCTGTAAAGATAACTACCCCTTCTCGGATAATTCGTATACCGGAGTTTCTGAAAATTTTACCACTGGTGACCATACATCCTGCGATGGTTCCAATTTTGGAAATTTTGAACGTTTCTCTGATTTCTGCATTCCCTGTAATCTCTTCACGCATTTCAGGTGAAAGCATCCCTTCCATTGCATCTTTGATGTCATTTATGGCATCGTAAATAATGGAATAAGAACGGATATCAATTTCTTCTTTATCGGCAATAGCCCGTGCATTACCCATTGGTCTTACATTAAATCCNATNACTATAGCATCAGAAGCNGAGGCCAACAAGACNTCAGATTCTGTGATGGCACCAACCCCTTTATGGATGATNTTGATTTCAATTTCACCAGTAGAAAGCTTTTGNAGTGAATCGGTCAAGGCCTCTACAGAACCATCAACATCCCCTTTAAGAATGATATTCAATTCTTTAAACTCACCCAAAGCAATTCGTCTTCCTATTTCGTCTAGTGTTATATGACGTTGTGTCCGAACACTTTGTTCTCTTAACAATTGAGTTCTTTTCGCAGCAATTTGTTTGGCTTCACGTTCATCTTCCAAAACGTGAAATGNGTCCCCTGCTTGGGGNGCNCCGTCTAATCCNAAAATGGATACTGGTGTAGATGGCGGAGCTTCTTCTAAGCTCGCTCCCCGTTCGTTAAAGATCGCTTTTACCTTTCCACTGTGTTTTCCAGCTAAAAGGTAGTCTCCCATTTTCAGTGTCCCGTTCTGAACAAGTATGGTGGAAACATAGCCTCTACCTTTGTCTAAAAAGGCTTCTACAACTGTTCCTTTAGCAGCTCTATCCGCATTTGCTTTTAGTTCAAGCAATTCAGCCTCAAGCAAAACTTTTTCTAGCAGTTCTTTGACACCTGTTCCTTTTAATGCAGATACATCATGAGATTGAACTTTACCTCCCCAGTCTTCTACCATAAGGTTCATTCCGGCAAGGGCCTCNTTAATTTTATCTGGATTTGCGTTTTCTTTATCAATNTTATTGATGGCAAAGACAATAGGAACGCCTGCAGCTTGAGCATGACTTATCGCCTCCTTGGTCTGTGGCATNATGTCATCATCNGCAGCAACAACGATAATAGCAATNTCGGTAACCTGAGCTCCTCTTGCTCTCATCGCAGTAAAAGCTTCGTGACCAGGAGTATCTAAAAAGGTTATCTTTTGACCGTTTTCAAGAGTAACACCGTATGCACCGATGTGCTGGGTGATTCCCCCTGATTCTCCTGCAATTACATTCTCTTCTCGAATGTAGTCAAGTAGAGAAGTTTTACCGTGGTCTACGTGACCCATNACAGTCACTATGGGCGCTCTGGCTGTTAAATCTTCTTCAAGATCTTCAACATCNTCTATATTTTCTTCAAGTTCAGCTTTTTCAAAAGTAACCTCATAGCCAAACTCGTCNGCAACAATACTTAAAGTCTCTGCATCCAATCTTTGGTTCATGGTTACCATGATTCCCAAGCTCATACAGGCAGAAATAATGTCGGTTGATGTGATATTCATCATGGTGGCAACTTCGCCAACAGTAATAAACTCAGTGACCTTTAAAACTTTACTTTCCGCTTCGACCTGAGCCATTTCTTCCTCAGACTTTTGGCGGTGTTGAACCCGTTTATCTCTTCTGTATTTGGCCCCTTTAGATTTGTTTGATTTACCTTGAAGTTTTTCAAGAGTTTCGCGTATTTGCTTTTGAACTTCTTCTTCGCTAGGCTCCTCTTTTTTGACAACATTATTGGTTCTCCCTCTACGCTGTTGACCTTGATTGTTGTTTTTGTTTTTATTNGCAGCNGGTTTAACGTCTTTACTTATCCGCTTACGTTTACGCTTGCGGGCATCTTCAACCGTTTTTTCTTTTTTATTGACCTCATCAAGATTGATGGTTTGACCTGTTTTCTTGGGCCCACTTAATTTGGTGTATTGGGTTTTAAGTGTTTCACTTTCAGGCGTATCAGCTTTGTCTGTCTCCGTTGAAGGTTTTGCTTCTGTGTCTTGTGTTGACGTCGGGGCGATAACTTCAGCTTCTTCAGGTTTTGGTTCTGAAACAGTTGCAGAGGGCTCTTCAGCAGCCTCTTGTTCAGCTACTTTTTTTGGGGCTGGCACAGGCTTTTTTATTGCATCCAAATCGATTTTCCCTAATGACTTAGGCTTTTCAAGAGCTACCTTATTGGTTTTTAATGCCTCTCGTCGTGCGAATTGATCTAAGCGTTCTTGCTCTTTCTTTTCCTGAATGATGCGGAGATTTTCCTTTTCTTTTCGCTTTTCCTCACTAATCTCATGAGAAGCTACTTTTTTGGATTTGTCCGTTTCAAATTCGTCCAAAAGTGTGTTGTACACTTCTGTNGTGATTTTTGTCGTTGGACGCGCATCAACTTCAATTCCTTTTTGATTCAGAAATTCAACAGCACGGTCAAGNGAGATATTTAATTCCCTTAACACTTTGTTTAGTCGAACACTGGGTTGGTNAGCCATATAATTATATCTATTTGCAAAAATAGGAATTATTTTTGCAGTCTATTCTTCAAATTCTGCTTTCAATATNTGTAAAACCTCTTGAATTGTTTCTTCCTCAAGGTCTGTTCTTTTAATTAAATCAGATTTATCAAGCTCCAAAATACTNTTGGCTGTATCTAAACCGACCTTTTTAAATTCATCNATGATCCANTGNTCNATTTCATCACTGAACTCCTTCAATTCAATATCNTCTTCNACNCCTTCNCNGAAGACATCAATTTCATATCCNGTTAACTTTCCNGCCAGACGAATATTNGTNCCTCCTTTACCGATGGCTTTGGAAACCTCTTCNGGATTTAAGATTACTTCAACNCTTTTNTTTTCCTCATCAATTTTNAGAGAGTTCACTTTTGCTGGACTCAAGGCTCTNGAGATAAAAAGNTGAAGATTATTNGTNTAGTTGATTACATCAATATTTTCATTTCCTAATTCNCGAACAATNCCNTGGATTCNAGATCCTTTCATTCCNACNCAAGCCCCTACTGGATCAATACGNTCATCGTATGAATCTACAGCTACTTTAGCTTTTTCACCAGGTATTCTNACNGCTTTTTTNATNGTGATAAGNCCGTCAAATACTTCGGGNATTTCTTGTTCAAATAATTTTTCTAGGAANTTGGGAGAAGTNCTGGATAGAATAATNCNNGGCTTGTTTCCTCTNAGTTCNACCAGTTCAATGATTCCTCTTACATTATCNCCTTTTCTAAAAAAGTCNCTTGGTATCTGACGATCTTTTGGCAAGATAATCTCNTTTCCATCATCGTCTAGNAAAATGATTTCACGACTNCGGATATGGTGTACTTCAGCAGTGTACAANTCNCCTTCTCTATCCTTNAACTGTTTGAANATATTTGTGCTGTCGTGCTCAAAAATCTTTGCNACTAAATTTTGNCTTAAATACTGNATCGAGCGTCTTCCNAAGATCNACNAGTTTTACTTCTTCNGATACNTCTTCNCCNACTTCAAAGTCAGGNTCNATTTTTCGTGCTTCACTCAGGGNNATTTCCTGATTTGAATCTTCAACNTTTNCGTCTTCAACCACNACNCGATTTCTCCAAATCTCNAAGTCNCCTTTNTCGGGNTTGATAATAATGTCAAAATTTTCATCTGANCCAAACTTTCGTTGAAGCGTATTTTTAAATACATCTTCAAGAATAACCATCAGGGTNACACGGTCAATGAGTTTGTCGTCTTTAAANTCNGAAAAAGAATCAATTAAGGCTAAATTTTCCATTTTTCTNNNAATTAACTATTTCACTAATACTTTCGCACTGGNTATATCGCCATACGAAAGCGTTTCTTTTTTTNTTACTGTAACTTTNCCTTTACCAACTGGTTTGGGCTCTCTTTGTTTCCATTCNAGAGTAAAATTGGTTTCAGTTGCGTCAACCAATGTTCCCTCNAGTGTAGGAGCTGCTTCTCGTTCAACACGAAGCTTGCGCCCCAAGTTTTTTGCATACTGTCTTGTTTTTTGAAGCGGACTTCCAACACCTGCCGAGGCAACCTCAAGTGAAAAGTCGTTTTCATCTCGGTCTAAATTGTGTTCNATTTGTCTGCTTACTTCAACACAAGACTGTAAGTTAACACCATCATCACCATCCAAAAGAATACTGATATGATTGTCTCCTGAAATTTTACATTCAATCAAAAACAAGTCAGGNCTGCTGNCTAAAGCAGCTTGTAATAATCCGGTAACTTGNTCATTAAATGTCATCTAAAAAAAAAGGGGACTTAAAGTCTCCTCTGGTTTTTTNTTCAGAATGTNNGCAAATATAAATGAAATTGCTCAATAATTTAANCCTACNCTCATAAAATTCCTTTATCGTGCAGATTTTTGCATAAACCCAAGAGGTTTNGTTTTAANGAGTTCTGAGNAAACTCAGTGCNGAAATAANNAAAGGTTAGNATTNCAAANCANGATGCTAAANAGTTCAGGNTTTTTTGGAATAAAAACTGAAAGAAAACTTTTTTAAAANTACGCGACCCGCATCATAACTTGGAAATAAAATANACTTCATTTGAGTTTAAGAAGATTGGTTTTTTNATATTGAATAATAAAAAGTAAGTATNTTAGAANATGAAANCAAATATTNATAGTTTACGCTCNTGCAATTATGTCCTCNTCAGAAGGNNAGTAGGTGAAAATATTACTNTCATTTTAATTTAAACTCATGAAAAAAAGAATCGGTATTGGAGTTTTNNTAATNGGAGTTTTGNCTTTCTTTTTCTTCACCCGNACTAAAATGCCCGAGTANANTCCTGAGCGTGATTATATTGATATGGAAGCCCAGATTTTGGAAGCNTTTATACTAGCCAANGACAGCAGTACCATCCAATTNCCTGAAGGACATTTTCTNTTTTCNCAATCCTTGAGNTTGGATGCTAAAAAACANATTACNATTAAAGGGATGGGAATGGATAAAACTATACTTTCTTTCAAGGGGCAAACACAGGGTGCTGAAGGCATTAAAGTGACTAATTCGGAAAATGTTATTATAGAANATTTAGCTGTTGAAGATGCCGCAGGTGATAATATTAAGGTAAGTGATACCGATACCCTAACCCTACGCAATATCCGTTCTGCATGGACAGGAAAAGTTTCAACTGAAAACGGAGCCTATGCCTTATATCCCGTATTGAGTACCCAAGTACTGATTGAAGGTTGTGAAGCTATAGGGTCATCAGATGCAGGAATTTACGTGGGACAATCTCAAAATGTAATTATCAGAAANAATAAAGCCTATTACAATGTTGCAGGGATAGAAAGTGAAAATAGCTCAAATGTTGAGATTTACGGGAACGAAGCTTTTGAAAACACGAGCGGACTGTTAATATTTAACCTACCCGAACTTACCGTNTACGGCAAACACGTNAAAGCCTATCAAAANAAGATTTATAACAACAACATCCCAAATTTTGGAGTGAAAGGATCCATTGTAAGTGCTGTTCCAAAGGGGACTGGTGTCGTGATTATGGCAACTCAAGATGTCGAATTCTACGACAATACTGTAGAGGATCACAAGACCTCAAATCTATCTGTAGTAAGCTATAAGGTATTTGCGGCTGATAAAGACCCACAGCATAATTCTTTAGAGGAAGCTGNAGAGGCTCAAGGCTTGAGGGCCATTCAAACGGATTATGAATCAGATCTTAAATACAATGCTTATCCAGGAAATATCTCGATAAGTACAAACCGTTTTAATAACCAATTTTCCTTCCCTACCCTCTCCAACGACTTTGGGAAATTGTGGTATTTTAAAAATGGTGCGCGCATACCAGACATCGCCTACGACGGTATACTACCAGAAGGGTTGCAACTTCAAGATCCCAGTGTAAAACTATGTATTGATGATAACGGGGTAGCATCTTTTGCATTTTTAGATGCGGCAAATGACTTTGAAAACTTTTCAAATGATTTGACTCCGTTTAACTGTTTAGCTGACTGATGGGAAAAGGCTTACATCGATTTAGCGTTTTCTTTACAGTGGTAATCAGCATACTTTTTAGTCAATGCAGAAATAAACAAAATACAGCTCCCAAAGCAAAAAAAGTTGCTCCTCAAACGTCATTAGTGAAGTATACCAGTAATCAGAAGCAAAAACTTTCAGAATATAATTTTTATAAAGGAGAGCTTTCCGATTTAGTTCCAAATAAAAATGTGTACCCCTACGCGCTAAACACGCCTCTTTTTACAAATTACGCTTTTAAAAAACGGTTTATCTACCTCCCCAAGGGTAAAAAAATAACTTACAACAGTGAAGCTGTTTTTGATTTTGAAGAAGGGACTATCATCGTAAAAAACTTTTATTATCCGAAGGATTTTAGAATTCCTGAAGGAGAAAAGAAAATTATCGAAACGCGCTTACTTATCCGTGAAAAAGATGTTTGGACCCCATTAAATTATGTTTGGAACGACGAACAAAATGAGGCATATCTTAATTATGTGGGACAAAAAACCGAGGTCAGTTGGTTTGATCAGAACGGGACAGCTCAAAAGATTAACTACCACGTTCCCAATAACAATCAATGTAAAAATTGCCATATCAATGGAAAGGAAATTACTCCCATTGGGCCTACCGCAGCTCAATTAAACGGAAAATACAAAGCGCTGTCTGAACATATTACACAGTTGGAATTTTTTGCTCAACACAACTACCTAGAAGGATTCCCTACAAACCAATTAATTCCCCAATTTGCCGTTTGGGACGATCCTGCAACAGCTTCTCTTGAAAAACGCGCAAAAGCTTATTTAGACATCAACTGCGCACACTGTCATCAACCACAGGGAAGTGCAAAAAACTCAGGTCTTGATTTGCGCTTTACTCAAACAGACCTTAGAAAAAGAGGTGTTTTTAAGCCTCCTGTTGCTGCTGGAAAAGGATCGGGAGACTTGGAATACAGTATTGTCCCGGGACATCCAGAACAGTCCATTCTATTATATCGCATGGACAATACCGAGCCGGGCATCATGATGCCAGAAATTGGAAGATCCATCAACCACAACGAAGGAGTAGCCTTAATTTCTGATTATATCAAAAACCTTACGCTTCTTGAGTCTGATTGACCAAAGTAATTTAGAGTTTTAAATTTATAGCTGTGCTTTTGAAAACAAAAATTCATATTTTTGAGTGCTATGAAGTTTAATCAATCAGAGACTGGTTTATACTTTTCCAAGTTTGTCAAGAAAGAGCAAACGCCTTTTGAGCGTTTATTCGAGATTTTTAAAGAACTGATCACCCATACCTCAGGCGATTTTGACGAAGCCATAGAATGGCTGAGGGAATTGGATAAAGAATATCAACTTACTGATGAAGATTATACCATAGATGATTTTATTGAAGATCTCAAGCAAAAAGCTTATATCCAGCCTAAACCCAAGCAAAGTGGTGACGGTCAGGGTGAAGGATTTGCACTNACACCCAAAACCGAAAAATTACTCAGAGAATACGCACTCAAACAAATTTTTGGGAATTTAAAGAAAACAGCCGCTGGAAATCATAAAACTAAAAACACCGGTGCAGGTCAAGAAAGTACAGGTGAATTTAAATCTTATCAATTCGGGGACCCTCTAGAAAAAATTGCCATGACCGAAAGCATCAAAAATGCGCAAATTCGAAACCTAGATGGGGACTTTAATCTACAAGATCAAGACCTGGTTGTAGAAGACTCTNTTTACAAAACTCAGATGAGTACAGTTCTGATGATCGATATCAGTCACAGTATGATNTTGTANGGAGAGGATCGAATCACACCTGCTAAAAAAGTTGCAATGGCACTGGCAGAGCTTATCACTACCCGCTACCCTAAAGATACTCTTGATATACTGGTCTTTGGAAACGATGCCTCTCAAATTTTACTTAAAGACTTGCCTTATTTGGAGGTAGGCCCTTACCATACCAACACAGTTGCAGGTTTAGAGTTAGCGATGGATTTACTCCGAAGAAAGAAAAATACTAACAAGCAAATTTTTATGATCACTGACGGTAAACCNAGCTGCTTAAAAATGCCCGATGGAACCTATTATAAAAATAGTGTTGGACTGGATGAAATGATCGTAGAGAAATGCTACAATATGGCACGCCAAGCAAAAAAATTGCATATCCCCATAACTACTTTTATGATTGCTCAAGACCCTTATTTACAACGATTTATACGCACATTTACAGAAGCCAATCGGGGGAAAGCCTTTTTTACTGGTTTAAAAGGACTGGGAGAAATGATCTTTGAAGACTATGAAAAAAATAGAAAAAAACGTTTAGAATAAAACCATAAATGAAAAGAGAAAACATTAGTACCCTCGGGGATTTAAAAAAATCAGGTTATCAACCTAAAACTATACAGCAAGAACTCGCTCAAAATTTAAAGGTCAGACTGCAAAAAGGACTTCCCAGTTTTGAGNGNTTGATTGGATATGAAAATACAGTCATCCCGGATGTTGAGCGTGCNATACTTTCAGGCCACAATATNAACTTACTCGGGTTGCGTGGACAAGCAAANACGCGTCTTGCAAGACAACTTACTACGTTACTTGATGAGTGGATTCCTGTAGTGGAAGGTTCNGAAATCAATGACGATCCGTTANACCCTATNAGCAGAGAGGCCAAAGAGCTTATTGCTGAAAAAGGAGATAAAACTCCCGTAAATTGGCTCCATCAAAGCGATCGTTTTTATGAAAAACTNGCTACNCCCGATGTGACAGTAGCCGACTTGATTGGCGATGTAGACCCCATCAAAGCATCCAATCTTAAATTATCNTATGCTGATGAACGGGTTATTCATTTNGGAATGATACCNCGTGCCCACCGTTGTATTTTTGTACTCAATGAATTACCTGANTTACAGGCGCGGATTCAAGTGGCNNTGTTTTCAATTCTCCAAGAAAAGGAAATCCAAATAAGAGGTTTTAAATTACGCTTTCCTGTNCAGCCTCTTCTGATNTTTACAGCNAATCCAGAAGACTANACNAATNGAGGAAGTATAGTGACGCCCTCTNAAAGACCGTATAGGNTCACAAATANTGACTCACTATCCTCATAATCGTCAGATNGCTAAAGAAATTACNAAACAAGAAGCTCAAGCTGCCGAAGAACAAACTCCNAATATNCATATCCCTGAACTGGCTAGAGATNTTTTAGAACAAATTAGTTTTGAGGCTCGTAAAAGTGATTATGTNGATGCAAAAAGTGGNGTNAGTGCNCGAATGAGTATTACCGCTTTTGAAAATTTACTCTCNACAGCNGAACGCAGAATGNTAATCAGTGGCGAAACAAAAACCAGTCTTCGTATGGCTGATTTTCTCGGAATNATTTCCGCAATCAATGGCAAGATCGAATTGGTATACGAAGGAGAACAAGAAGGTGCAGANCAAATCTCCTATTACCTCATTACACAAGCTGTTAAGNCCTTGTTCCCAAGCTATTTCCCCGAAGTTAAAAAACTTGAAAAAGCAGATGANGAAGGTCCNTATGATGANTTATTAGGATGGTTCTTTAAAGATAATGAGCTGTTTTTAGAGGATACCCTCAGTGATNAAGATTATAAAAAATTACTNGANAATCTTCCAGGAGTGNATGCTCTTATTAAAACACACCAGCCAGACTGTAGCCCTGAAGATCGTTATTTTCTTATTGAATTTTTATTGTGGGGACTCGAAGCACATAAAAAATTGAATAAATANAGANCCTTAGAAGGGTTTCAATTTAAAGACACNCTAGGAAGTTATATTAGTAGNCTTTAAATTAATCGAATAATTAAAAAAACAAAACCCTCCATTNGGAGGGTNTTTAAGTTATTNCATCNTAAAAATTAATCTATTTCAAAACGCTCNATTGNNTTAAAATCNGAGAGTTCAACTGCCTCNATTTTTGCCTTNATAGCTTCCCAATGTTCNTCGTAAAAAGCATTGGTTTGCTGAAGAGCANTCTGTAAATCATTTTTTAGGTGTTCCAAAAGTTTTTCTTCAGTTNNNGTNATNCCTNTTGGTCTAGATCTTANATATCGACTTGCGCTATATATTCTTTTAAGNACNCTNTTTTCNGGATTTCTGACNATTCCCTGNCGTTTATCNTCCNTTCCAATNAAGNNATNNAGNATACTGTCAATTTGNTTNNTGTGTTNAGCNATGGTTTCAAGTAATTCTTTGTGNNCNTCCTTGTNCTTTTTTTCAATTCTCGATTTGTANNTACNCAAGGTTTTTTTACTTGCNTTNAATTGATTTACTGCTGNANTAGTTTNCTCCNTATAGCNCTCAATTTTNTTNGAATAATTNTAGCNATCNTCAATNGCNTTTTGAGANATTTCCAATCGAGGGTCAGTCATTACAGTTACCTCAGTTTCAGAACNGTTGNCCTTNCTTTCTAAAACNACTTTATANCTNCCTGGNTTTACNGTCACNCCACTTGGCTCTCTTTTTCNCTTAGACTCAGATCGACTTGGTCGTTCAACNCCTTTTTCATTTAANGACCAGTACCATCGGTGNAATCCGGTCTCCTTNGGTGCTTTTCGCTTTAAGGTTCTAATTTGTCTGTCNCCGTCNTATATTTTTANGGTTAANGAATCTTTNTCCTTGCNNTCCTNNNCAGTATAAAAATAAGTTAACATACTNCCGTATTTTCTGTTCTCCGCATTGTAAAGNGCATCCCCTCCAAAACGAGAACCTGTCGGNTGCTGATAAGCAGCNAGATAGGCTGTGGGNGGATCAAAAAGATGAGATTCTTTTTCAATCAATTCAGGAGAATTAGCAACTGCNCTCAAGGGTCTGATGTCGTCAAANACCCAAGCAGCTCGCCCAAATGTCCCGATGACTAAGTCNTGTTCTCTTGGATGAATGACCAAGTCTTTGGTGGATACTGTTGGAAATACTTTAGGATCAAACTTGGTCCATTTGTCTCCCGCATCTAAAGAATAATATAAGCCATCATCCGTTCCCAAAAACAGTAAACGATNTGTNTCTATGTCNTCAACGATACTCAAAGCATACCCAAAAACGTCTTCTTCATCTACTATTCGCGNCCATGTTTTACCATAATTAGTTGTCTTGTAAACATAGGGTGTGTAGTTGTATCTGCGATAATCNTTAGCCACCAACANTGCCGTTCCAGCATCTTTATTGGAAGCCTTGATCTGAGCAATCCAACTGCCCTCCGGAAGCTGTTTTAANTTTTTAGTAAGCTCAACCCAAGTNGATCCTCCGTCCTGAGTAATGTGCACCCTACCATCATCTGAACCGGTCCANAGTAAATCTTTTTGCAAAGGGGAGGGTTCGATAACCAGTAACGTACAGTGGTTTTCTGCACCCGTAGCATCCAAGGTGAGTCCACCGCTTTCACTCTGTTTCTGTTTTTCAGGATCATTGGTAGTCAAGTCTGGAGATATGACCTCCCAGGTCAATCCCTTGTCTTTGCTTTTGTGTACAAATTGGCTTCCAAAATAGACCGTACTGTTGTCAAAAGGATCTTGACCTATAGCCGCATTCCAGTTGAACCGAAGTCTCATGTCAGGGTNTGGGTGGGTGGGGCGCACACCNTAATTATTACCTGTTTGCCAATCNTAACGAGAAACATTNCCTTGTTGACTCATCGCATAACCGAATCGAGANTCGTCCTTATCCGGGACAACATCAAAACCATCTCCAAACGCAATTTCTTGCCAATATGAATTTCGAATCCCTTGGGCTTTCCACACATAGGCAGGACCCCTCCAAGAACCATTGTCTTGCATNCCCCCATATACATTGTANGGATATTCGTTATCAACNCTAATATGATAAAATTGAGCAACNGGAATATTNCCAACAAAACGCCAAGAANCACCNCCNTCNCGAGTAATATTCANTCCACCNTCATTTCCATCAATCATAAANGANCCNTCCTCGGGATGAATCCACCATGCGTGATGATCAGGGTGAACNCCNTTACTTAGCATTNTANGCNGGCATTAATTCTTTAAAGCTTCTNCCTCCATCCTCTGAAACATTGACATAGGTAAATACGGTATAGACTCTATTNTCATTTTGAGGNTCNACNAANAGNTCNGANTANTANAANGGTCTNTTNCCNATTCCANCTCTTATCATTAACTTTTACCCATTGATCNCCACCATCTNTAGATTTGTAAAGNGCATTCTTTTTTGCCTCNATCAGAGCNTAAANAACATTGGGTTTGTTGTGNGCAATTGCCAAGCCAATTCTTCCCAGTTCTCCCTTNGGCAAACCGTNNTNCTNNGTTTTTTGAATCCAATTTTTTCCACCATCAANGCTAATGTAAAGTCCACTTCCTTTACCCCCTGATTTAAAAAACCAAGGGTCGCGNTTNTGTTCCCATAAAGCAGCAACCAATTTATTNGGATTTGNNGGATCCATGATCAAGTCTGCNGCCCCAGTTTTAGGGTTGGCGTATAATATTTTATTCCAGCTTGCTCCTCCATCANTAGTTTTNAAAATTCCACGTTCTGGATGCTCCCCCCAAGGAGAGCCAATAGCNGCAACATANACTANATTTGNATTGGTCGGGTCAACTATAATTCTGTGAATATGTCGGGTCTTTTCCAANCCCATAGCCTTCCATGTTTTTCCNGNATCNAANGANCGGTATACNCCATAGCCTCCGTTCAAACTGTTTCTNGGNTTTCCTTCNCCAGTNCCTACCCAAATGACNTCAGGATTGGATTGTTGNATTGCNATTGCTCCGATNGANGCAGTAACTTGATCNTCAAACAANGGAGTCCAATTTACNCCACCGCTAGNAGACTTCCANATTCCACCAGAAGCAGTACCGACATAAATAATATCACTTTGATTGTTTACCACATCTATAGCAGTAACCCGACCACTCATCCCACCAGGACCAATATTTCTTGGTGCAATACCCTTCATCCATTTGGGGTCAATTTGTTGTGCAAAGATTATTTGAACTAAAAATAGAGTGAAAACTAAATACAGTTTATTCATGACGTTATTGATTTTTTGAAAAAATACAAAAAAAGGTCAAGCTAATCGAATTAAAATACAATCTAACTTAGAGCACTAACTATCCCAATCTTATCATTCAAACATACTTCGCTATATTTAATACTTTCAGTTTATGCTTTGATTTTAAGTTTATGAGGTGTTGGTATAAGTAGGATATAATTGAGTTTCCAGCACGTCCCCATCCAAAATTGAGTGTTAAAGCATGCTCCCTAATACGATACTGTAGCTTTCAATTGAAATTTAAATAACTCGTCTTGCATCATGCGCACAGAAAGTCTAGCCTGTAACCCGAGCTCGTATTAGATGAGAGGATTCTGTTTTGCTGAACATAAAATAGAGATGCTTCAAACATTTCAACTTTCTTTTTACTCAGATTTCTTTTACCTTCCAAAGGCTTCTAATACAAAAGCATCTTTAAGAATCAAGAATAATATTGAGCTTAAAAAAATCATGTCTAATACTCCAAAAGTAACCTTTGTTTTTTCTGTCTTTTTAATCTAATCTTCTAAATTAATCCTCACACTGAAAAAACTAATAAATAATCAAAATTTATGCTGATATTTTATCGAATTGACAATAATATCTCCAATAAGTTTTTCTTGTAAAAAAATACGGTTAACAGGTATTTCTTATTCAAACAATTAAATTATACTATATTTGAAATCCCAATAAATGAAGATGATAATTATAAAACAATCAGCACTTTTTTTAGTAATAACTTTATTGAGCTCTTTTCTGTATTCCCAAAATATAGAGGTTACTGGGATAATTACTGATGCTGATTCTGGTAAACCCATTCCAGGAGCTACAGTTGTAGTTTTAAATTCTAATCAAGGAGTAATTTCTGACTTTGACGGTAACTTTTCCATAGAAGTCCCAACTGGAGAAACATTATCTTTTAGTTCTTTAGGCTATCAAACAACACTTCGTGTCATAAATCAAAATGATAAATTAAATATTTCTTTAATTCCCAATAATGAATTAGACGAAATTGTAGTTGTAGGTTATGGTACACAAAAGAGAAGTAATATTGTAGGTTCAGTAGCTACTGTTAACGTAGATCAAGCAACACAAAATCCAACCACTAATGTTTCTGAATTATTAAGAGGTCGTGCCGCTGGTGTTCAGGTCAACTTAGATGATGCGAGACCTGGTGGGAATTCTAATATTGTTATACGAGGAAATGTTTCAGTTGCTGGTGGCAACAATCCTCTGATTATCGTTGATGGTCTACCTTATGACAGTCTTAATGATATTGCTCCAGAGGACATAAAAAGTATTGAAATTTTAAAAGACGCTGCTTCCACCTCAATTTATGGTGCAAGAGCTTCTAATGGAGTTATTCTTATTACTACAAAAAGAGCTGTTGAAGGATACACTTCTTTCAATTACACTGGATATGTTACAAGCCAAACACTTACTCGAAATTTTGACATTTACGATGGTCCTGGCTATTATCAATTCAGAACCGACGCTTGGAAAGCACGCTTAGGTATAGAAAATCCTCCTTTAAAATTTGTTTGGAATGAATTTGAACTAGATTTGATTAAAAACGATAATTTGGTCAATTGGGAAGACCTTGCAATTAACGATGCCCTTCTTACCAGCCATGCGTTAAGCTATAGTTCTGGAACAGACAAATCAAGTATCTATTCAAGTCTAAACTATTTTACCCAAGACGGGATTATCCCTAATTCTGGATTTGACCGACTCCAATTCAAACTTAACTTCAGTAATCAACTTACCGACAAGCTGAGTATGGATGGAATCATCAATATCCAGAACGCAAATCAAAGTAGGGAGACTGGGGGATTGTTTTTAGTTAACCTCAGCCCAATAGCTAAACCTTTTGATGAAGACGGAGGTTTAGTGAAATATTTTCTAGGGCAGGAAAACGCCTCGGCAATAAACCCAATATGGGATCAGAGAGAATCCTCTGATGAAACGGAGACAAATTTAACCGACCTGAGCTTAAGATTTAATTATGATATTTTACCTGAATTAACATACTCTCTAAAAACTTTTTTTAGAAATCGTAACACAGATCAAGGCACCTATCGCTCCTCACTTCATTCAGCAGGTGATGAAGGAAATAATGGTATTGGGGTTTTAATCGACACACAGTACAAACAACTTTTGATCGAGCATATACTCAATTACCAAATCTTAGAAGACGATATACATAAACTAGATTTGACTGGAGTACATTCCTATGATGAACAAAATTTCAAATACAATCAATTAGATAAGTCTGACTTCGTAAATGATGCCCTTGGATACAATGGTCTCGCTTCCAACCTACTCAACAATTCTAGAGATGTATGGAAAAGAAGAATTCTCTCATTTATGGGAAGACTGCGTTATTCATATAAAGACAAGTACTTACTCGAAATGACCACTCGTGCAGATGGTGCATCTGTATTTTCTCAAAATAATAAATGGGGATGGTTTCCAGCAGTGTCTGCTGCTTATAAATTAGATCAAGATCTGAATCTTGAAATAATTGATCAATTAAAGCTGCGTTTAAGTTATGGAGCAACTGGAAATCAGGGAATTAATCCACTTGAATCTTTAGGAGTAGCCAACTATAGCCCTTACACTTTTGGAGATCTTACAGTAAGCGGTTCTACCGCTTCTTCTCGTTTGAGAAATCCAAACCTACAATGGGAAACAACCACAACTCTTAATGGAGGTGTCGACTTTGGTATATTCTCTAATAGAGTGCGTGGAACTGTAGAGTACTACAAGTCAAATACTACTGATTTATTATTAGACCGTCAGTTAGCAACTTCCTCTGGTTATACAGTCACTCGTTTTAACGTGGGTGAATTACAAAATACAGGTGTTGAACTTACTTTAAACAATTCTATAATTCAATCTAAAGATGTAAATTTTGATTTAGGCTTTATTTGGTCCACTAACCAAAATGAAATTATTACGCTCACAGGGGAAACCCAAATAAATCCCCAAACCGGTGCAGAGTACTTTATCGATATTACCGACACCTCTGGCAGAAGACTCTCCATAGGCCAACCCATTAACAGTCTGTGGATGCCTGAATATGGAGGTATTTACCAAGAGGCTGATTTTTTAGATGGCAGCCCAATTATTCCAAGAGTTGGTGCAAAACCTGGCCAAATTAGAGTAATTGATCAAAACGAGGACGGTGTAATAGACATCAATGATAATATCTTTATTAACGCTGACCCTGATTGGTACGGTTCCATAAACACTACACTTCGTGTCAAAAACTTTGATCTTTTTATGGATTGGTACTTTGTCCAAGGAGTTACCCGTGTGAATTCAGTATTAGCCAATGGCGAATACTGGAAATCATCTGTTAATGGTCCAATAGTATCTTATTATACTGCTGAAAACCCATCCACTCAATGGCCAATGGCAAATGCAAACGCTGCGTGGCTTAAGTACCTAAATTCTTTTGCTGCACAAGATGCTTCCTACCAAAGATTAAGAACCTTAACAGTTGGATATAATTTTGGAAATATTTTAAATCAACTATTTAAAACCAAATCTGGACGATTGTATTTTACTGGTACTAATCTGTTGACATTTACTGACTTTTTATCTTATTCTCCGGAGCAAGATTTAAATGCCGGTATTTTTCCTGAAACATTAAATATGACTCTCGGAATTAAATTAACATTTTAACCACTCGAAAATGGAAAAAATCAAACTCTTACTTGTATTTGTCGTCTTGGGGTTTACAAATTCCTGCTATCAGAAGGACTTTTTGAAAGATGAATTGTTGTCTAATAACTCTGTAGATTTTCTTTACTCTAGTTCAGAAGGAATTGCAAATGCCGTAGTGGGATTATATGCTTTAAATCGCGAACCTCATCAAAGAGACTGGTTTAACGGAGCGATTCCTCTAATTCTTCAAGCAAAAAGCGATCTCTCTGCTGGAGTTGATGGAGAAATCTCTCTTTTTAGCAATTGTTTTTGGGGATGCGGTATTGACGGAGATTATGGAACAGAAGCTGCTTATGGGTATCTCTGGGCTCACAATTACAGAATGATTGACATCGTAAATAATATAGTTAAAGGAGGTAACGCATTGATTGAAAATGGGAATACTGATTCAGCCCTATTGAAAAATATTGCTGAAGCAAAAACATTTAGAGCACATGCTTATTTTACCTTGTATCGCCTGTTCAATAATATATATCTCAAATTAGAACCCACAAACCCTGAAACAGCTTTTGATAGGCCTGACAATATATCATCAAAAGAAGAGATTTTTAATCTTATAAGAGAAGATCTTGAATTTGCTAGTGATGAATTATCTTATACAAATAGTCAATTTGGAAGATGGACTAAAGCTGCTGTTGACCATGTCAGAGCTAAAGTTGAAATGTGGGACAATAACTTCACTAAAGCAGCTGAAATAACTGATAATATTATCGAAAACAGCCCTCATGCTCTAGTAGGAATTAATCAAGTTTTTGAAGGTCAAATGGAACATTCAGAGACTATATTTGCCATAAATTTTAAGAAAAATGCTGTCGGAGGAGGAGCATGGCATCAACTAAATTGGCAGACAGTTGCACATTATTCTGCTGTTCCAGGACTCGTACAATCTGTTGAAAATGGTGGAGACGGATTTGGGTTTATAACCCTAAATCCTTATGCCGTTGATCTTCTTAATGAGAATTCTAATGACCAGCGAATAGGAAACTATTATATTTTCGATTATCTATATAACGACCCAAAAACATTACCAGCTGGTAAGTCAATAGGTACTCCCCTATATGAGTATCAAAATACTGCTGAAAACGATGACTTTTTTATGTATTTCAAAAGACAAAGTCCAGGTGTTATAAAGTTTTTAGACAAAGACATAGATCCAACAGATAGAATGCACTTTAAAAATATTGTTGTCTATCGTTTAGCAGAGACTTACTTGATGGGAGCTGAAGCTCACCTCGAATTAGGAAATACTTCAAAAGCACTAGAATATCTTAATGCTATTCGCCAACGTGCTGGTATAAATCGAGCTTCTAGTATATCATTTGAGAGTATTTTGGAAGAAAGAGCACGAGAATTAGCATTTGAGGGACAAAGATGGTTCACACTTAAAAGAAGAGGTGTTTTATATGATTATTTAATGGATCACATGAATTCTGATCTTCTAAATCAATATTACTCTAGAAACCACATTAATCCAAAAGAAGTATATCAACCGCATATGGTAAATTTACCAATCCCACAGGGAGTTTTAGATCTCTTAGGGTCAAATTACCCCCAAAACCAAGGATACAATTAAATCAATAATTCTAATACCAATTATTATGAAGACCAAAATCTATTTTCTATTTACCCTTATGCTTATTACCGTATTTTCATGTGGTAAGGATGAGGAAGAAACACCAAAAATTACTATCGAAATACCCGAGCCAGATCCGGATGACACTGATTCAAACCCCGAATTTGTAGAAGGTATCAACCCCAATCTAAACGATGGTCCTATAACCTTTGAAGAGGACGGACCAAGTTTCAATGAAGAGGACAGTCAGCCCGAAGATCGAAGCACAGGAAACTGGAGTCGATTTGGAGGTGTAGGTGAATCAAATATTACCGTAGAATATGGAGAAAATCCAGAAAGTAATGATCTAAATAGTTCTGTAAGGGTGATTAAAGTTTCTGAGCCTGTTGGTGTTCAATCTTGGGCAGGATTTTACTTTATGCTTGAAGAAAAAATCAATTTCCCTTCTGGAAAAGAAGCTATATCTGTTCAGTTTTACTCACCTGGACCCGATCACAACGTGCTCTTAAAATTAGAAGACGAATTGCCCAATGGAACTGACGGTAAAAAATCAACTGGTGATCTGTTTGCAGTTACGACAGGTGCTGGTTGGGAAACATTAGTTTTTAATATTCCTGAATTAGAAGGAAGAGATGGAGTTTATAATACAATAACTATGATTTTAGGTTATGGTCTTACTAATGAATCAACCGTAACGTATTACGTAGACAATTTTGATTTCGCTATTCCAGTTGAGGTTATCGCAGCTGCTGCTCCACAAGACGCACCAGAAGCTCCTCTTTATAGTGCCGATGAAGTAATTTCTATATTTAGTGATGCCTACACTTCAGTTGAAGGCCTTAATTTAAATCCTGATTGGGGTCAAAGTACAATAGTTACAGAAGAAACAATCGCAGAGAATACGGTGCTGAAGTATGAAAATCTAAACTATCAAGGAACAACTTTAGAAACCCCACTAGACCTTTCAGGAAAAACAAAAATGAACTTAGACTATTTTTCTGGTGATAGCACTGTTCTTAAAATTTTCTTGATCAGTCCTGATGGAGATGATGAAGATGATCTAGCAGAGGAAACATCATTCGAATTAGATTTAACTAACACTGGTCAGTGGAACAGAGCAATTGTTGATCTCAGTCACTTTGCTGAAGTGGTTGACCTTTCTCAAGTATTCCAATTAAAAGTTGAGGGTAACGGAACGGTATATCTCGACAACTTATTCTTCTATGGAGGTGAAGAAACATCAGGCGACAAGTCTTCAAATTCATATGAAGGTGCATTTGGAGGAGCAACTGTTATTAATGGAACATTTAATTTCCCCTCATCAGTAGAGTCTTGGGCTGGATTTGCAGATTTAACACCCTCTGTATTGTCTTTCCCGTTTGGTGGTAAAATTACATTCAATGGTTCAACTGCTGGCACTGATGTAACGATCAAGTTTAAATTTGAACGTCTTGGATTCAATGCTGAAGGAAATGAAGCAGCTGATACTGAGCCTAGCTTTTTCACTGAAGAGATAACCGTTTTAGGAACGGATTCTACTGAATATTCTTTAAATATTGCAGCACAGGATGCAGATAACACTTATGCATCACACCTATTGTATCTTGTAACTCAAGATGCCGAGGTAAACTTAAGTGATATCGTGATTACAACCTATCACCAAGCACAATAAGAATAATCTAATCCAATTTCATTTTATACTTTTTAAACTATCCCACCTTATGTGGGATAGTTTATTTTTAAATTTTAAATCTTGACTAGATATTTAAAACATAGCTTTATAGTCTTATTTATTTTAAGCCTAGTTTCGTGTAGTAAAGAGAAAATAGCTGAACTAAAGGTGGAATATACCTTAGGGGAAAACGGTTTGATTAATATATTGGCTGCAGCAGATAATGCTGTGCTTTATCGGTTTTCTTTTGCTAATGATGAAGTTTTTGAAAATACTACTGGTAGTATAAATTATACTTACGGGAATAAAGGCTCTTATACTATTGGTGTTTGGAGCTTTTTTGATCAAAATCAAAACTCCTATAGCTACCAAACTATTGAAGTTACTATCAGCAATGCAAGTGGAAATAGTACTGCCGTAATTGATGAGTCTCTTATAGATAATAGCGAAGAAACTACGATATATACTGGCTACGAACTAGTCTGGAATGACGAGTTTAATTATGAGGGGGAACCCTCAACAGTGAAATGGCATCATCAATACATCCCTATTTTTGGAGGTGGCTGGGCAAATAATGAAAGACAGCATTATACTGAACGCTTAGACAATTCTTACGTGAGCGACGGAACACTTAAAATTATCGCAAAAAGAGAAGATTACACCTATGAAGGGAGCAGAAAAACATTTACCTCAGCACGTTTAAATTCTAAATTTAATATGTTATATGGTAGAATCGATGTTAGAGCAAAACTCCCTCAATCAGAGGGGACATGGCCAGCAATATGGACTTTAGGAACCAATATTGGTGAACGGGGAAATTATTACGGTACTCGATTTGGAGATGTTGGATGGCCTAACTGTGGAGAAATAGATATAATGGAGCAAAATGGATCTAATAAAGATCAATTGCTCGGCACATTCCATTGGGCAAATAAAGGTTCAGGAGAATATGCTTCTTATGGTTTAACAAAAACAATTGAAAATTTAAATATCTCAAATGTTACGGATAACTTTCATCTCTATTCCATGATTTGGACTCCTAATTTGATAAAACTGTTGGTGGATGATACATTACTAGTACAGCTAGGCATAGGCACAAATGCCCCCTTTGACAACCCTCATTACCTTTTACTCAATATTGCAATGGGAGGAACTTTGGGTGGCACAATTCCGAATTCGTTTTCAGAAGACTCAATGGAGATCGACTATGTCCGCTTTTACCAATAAAAGCAACTCTTAAATCATTGAAATGAACTAAAAAGGGGGATAGTTATTAACTATCCCCCTTTTGTTGGCCTACTAGGGCTCGAACCTAGACTCTTCTGAACCAAAATCAGACGTGTTGCCAGTTACACCATAGGCCAAAAGTGGTGCAAATTTAAACGAAAGTTTTTTGTAGAACAACTTTTCCTTAATTTTCTTCAAACCCTATTTGTCTAAGGCAATGTTAATGCTATAGTAAACGTTTTCTCTTACTTGATTTATGCTTACATTCGTTGTTCTAAATAATAGCTTACTATGGACGATAAATTGTTTCGTTTTTGGAATCACAGTATCGGTTGGACAGTTTTTACCATTGCCCTTTTTACATTCGGTAGTACTGTAGAACCCACTGCAAGCTTTTGGGATGCGGGTGAGTACATTTCTACCTCAGCCAAACTGCAAGTAGGACACCCACCTGGAGCTCCATTATTTCAGATGATTGGTGCCTTTTTCGCACTTTTTGCCACCTCTGCTCAGAAAGTGGCATTGATGGTCAACTTTATGTCTGTATTTTCCTCTGCATTTACTGTATTGTTCCTCTTTTGGACCCTAACCATACTCTTTAAAAAATTACCCAACTTTAAAAATCTTGAAAATTTAACAGATAGAATTGGCTTTTTTGGAAGTGCTGCTGTGGGTGCATTAGCTTTTTGCTTTTCAGATAGTTTTTGGTTTAACGCAGTGGAAACAGAAGTTTACGCCATGGCAACTTTGATTTTATCTTCACTNTTCTGGATGGGTCTTCGCTGGGAACAGGAAATGAATACNCCNAGAGGTGACCGTTGGCTNTTAATGATTGCCTTTGTAATCGGACTGTCTTTTGGAGTTCANTTTATGGGTTTACTTACCATACCAGCNCTGGGGATGATTTACTATTTTAAAAATTATCAAAAGGTNACCTTCAAAGGGTTTGTTTTTGCTAACCTTATTTCAGTGGCCATTCTGCTTTTTATCTTTAAACTTTTACTCCCGCTAACCCTCTCTTTTTTCGGTAATGCAGAAGTGTTTTTTGTAAACAGTATAGGACTCCCTTTTAACAGTGGAACGATAATCGCAGCTCTGGTTTTTATCTCTTTTTTCTATTTGAGTTTAAATTATACTCGTAAGAAAAAATGGATAAATCTCAATACTGGGGTACTTGTTATTCTATTTGTTTTNGTTGGNTTTTCCTCTTGGATCATGATCCCGATACGTGCCAATGCCAATACAGTTATCAATGAAAATTCTCCTTCTGATGCTCGTTTGCTTTTGGCCTATTACAANATGGAACAGTACCCNGAAACTAAGTTGTTTTACGGNCCCATGTTTTCTGATGTATATGCAGGTCAAGANCCTATAGAACCTTTTATTGANGACAAACCCAAATACGAACGGGATTACAAAACGGGACGCTACAAAATCGTAAATTATTGGAAAGATGCCCGATTCAATTCCAACAGTNCACACAACGGAATTTTACCTCGACTCTGGAGTAGCGATCATGCAGGGAATTATATGAACTTTACCCAACCTCTTGAATTCAACATAAAGTCAAGTTATCGGTCCAATCCACAACTCCAACAACGCGTCAAAGAATTTAGAGAAGACATGGAGGACGGGGCCGTNTCTGGAGATCAATACCATGANTTCCTTAAGAATTNTAGTCCTTATTTGAATATTGAAAAACCGAGTTTTTTATCCAATCTGAAATTCTTTTTTGAATATCAAATCGGCTATATGTACTGGCGGTATTTGATGTGGAATTTTACCGGAAGACAAAATGATATTCAAGGAGAGTATAACGTGCTGAACGGGAATTGGATAAGCGGTATTCCTATTTTAGATGAGTTGCGTCTGGGAAATCAATCGGAATTGACAGAGGATGCCTTAAACAACAAGGCAAGAAATACCTATTATTTTCTCCCCTTTTTACTTGGTCTCATCGGTCTTTATTTTATTTATCAACGAGACCCCAAACGTTTTTGGGTTCTACTCCTCTTTTTTCTCTTTACCGGATTGGCACTAAAAGTTTATTTAAACGAGCGTCCTTTTGAACCTAGAGAGCGAGATTATGCTTTGGTTGGATCATTTTATGTTTTCGCCTTGTGGATTGGATTGGGAAGTTGGGCAATAATTCAAAAATTACAAACTCTAATATCAAAAAAAATTGCGGCACCACTCGCAGTTGGACTTTGTTTGGTTTGTGTACCTCTTCTGATGGCTTCACAAAATTGGGATGATCACGATCGCTCTAACCGATATACTGCACAGTCCATGGCAAAGTCTTATCTTCAATCCATCCAAAAGGATAAAGGTGCCATCATTTTTACCATCGGTGACAACGATACTTTTGCTCTTTGGTATGCACAAGAGATCGAAGGGTTCAGAACTGATGTTCGAACGATAAACTCCAGTCTCATTGGTACGGATTGGTATATCGATCAAATGAAACGAAAAACTTATGAAAGTGATCCTATACCGTCTCAAATGACACATGACCTTTACGCCTACGGTGTTCGGGATGTAATTCGTTACCAACCTGTTTTAGACTCTGTGCGATGGGATATTAAAGATTTAATGAATTGGATCGCTAGTGATCATCCGCGAACAAAACTCAAAGATTTACTTCAAAAAACAGGACAAGATCCCAACCAACTTCCCGAAAGTCAGCAGGAAGGTGTCTTTTATCCCACAAGAAAAATCCGAGTGCCTGTGAACAAAGATAATGTACTAAAAAGCGGAATCGTAAAAGCAGAAGATGCGGATAAAATTCTTCCGTATATCGATATTGATCTTCCTGAAAATGCTTTGTTAAAAAATCAGATGATGATGCTGGATATCCTTGCTAATAATGATTGGGAACGTCCAATTTATTTTACTGGTGGAAGCTATTCAGACTCTGAATACTTGTGGATGAAAAAGTACTTGCAACTGGAAGGGCTTGTCTATAAATTAGTTCCAATAGAAACAGACTTAGGTAATGAAAACCCCTATTTGATGGGACGTATCGATAGCGATCTTATGTATGACATTGTAATGCAATGGGAGTGGGGAAATTCAGAACGCCTTGATATTTATCACGACCCTGAAACCCGTAAAAACAGTATCTCATTTCGGAGTAATATGGCAAGGCTTGCTGAAACGCTTATCAATGAAGGTAAAGCAGAAAAAGCAAAAGATATCCTTGATTTAGCCATAGAAAAAATGCCACTGGATTATTTTGGATATTACAGCCTGTTGGTTCCTTTTGTAGATGGCTACTATCGTATCGGTGAAATTGAAAAGGCAAGACAATTGTCAGATAAAATAGCAGCAAAATACAGTGGAAGATTGAATTATTTCAGCAGCTTAGATGCTAATTTACAATACAATTTAGGTGAAGAAATCATTACTGAAATTGAACGCTATCGCACAATGGTTGAGGCCGATTTAAAGCATGGGGAAACCATTGAATTAGCACCGGTACTAAATCAATTTATGGAATCTATAGAACCCTTTAGATACCTTTACGGCGATTATGAATTCTACACTGGTCTTATTGATGTAGCAGAAGGCTACTTCCTCGACGGTCAAACAGCATTGGCACAAGACTTGAGTACTAAAATCAGTGCTGAATTTGATGAGCGTCTCAGTCTGTACAGTCAAATTTCTGAAGACAGCCAGCTTCAACTCAGCTCAAGAATTCAAAGAGAGCTCAACAATTTTAACTATGTTGTTCAAATCGTAAAAGCATACGACAGCACTGCTTTTGGAGATCAAATAGAAGGCTTATTTAACAAAAATCTCAATTTATTTTCTGCAATACTCAACAAAGAGAAATAAGTAGCTAGACGTTAATATGGTCTTGTAACAGGCTAATTAAGGTATTGGCATCTTGGACACCGCTTTGTCTCCAGACCATCTCACTAAACTTGTAAATCATAAAGGTTGGGAGAACTCGAACTCTGAGAGCTTCTGAAAGTTTTTGGTTTTTATCGACGTCAATTTTGATTACTTTTCCCTTATCACCAAGGGCTGCGGCAACAGCTTTTAGGGTGCGATCAATGTCGATCATACCGCCGTCATCTTGCTGATAAAAAGCTAAGAGTACTGGGGTTTTTTCGTCTAATAATTCGCCAAACTTGGACATAACTGCAAAGAATTATACAACAAATGTAACAGAAATTGCTTAAACCGTAGCTTTTGCCTTTTTTAAAGTGATGACACTAATCTCGGGCCACATCCCGACTCTTCCTGGATAGGCTAGGTATCCAAATCCACGATTGACGTTTAAACGTTGTTTTGCCTGTTCGTAAATACCAGCCCATTGTTTGTAACGCCACTTTACTGGACTCCACTTTATCCAGCCTGGAATTTCAATTCCAAACTGCATNCCNTGTGTATGACCACTTAGNGTTAANTGAACAGTNTAAGGATGAGGCAGTACTTTAGCNTCCCAATGNGATGGGTCATGAGAAAGTAATACTTTAAAGTCTTCAGCGNNNACATTTTCTAATGCTTTATCAAGATCTCCCGCNTGTTTAAANCCANTNCCCCAGTTTTCTACTCCAACAATTGCCAAACGCTGNCCCTCCTTTTCAATAATACGNGACTCGTTTAAAAGTAAGTCCCAGCCCATGTCCTTTTGTGCTTGATACAAATCTTTAATATTCTGTAATTTCTCCTCTGGAGTTTCCCATCGGGTATAATCCCCATAATCGTGATTACCCAAGACCGAGTACACTCCGTAAGGTGCATTGATCTTTCCAAAATGAGGAATCCAAGGAAGGACTTCTGAAGTTTTGTTGTTAACTAAGTCTCCCGTAAAAAGAATGACATCGCTTTGTTGTTTGTTGATCAAATCAATGCCATAATTGACCATTTTTACATTATCAAAGCTTCCACTGTGAATGTCTGAAATCTGTGTTATTTTAAAACCATCAAAGGCATCTGGTAAGTCATCGTATTCGAGTTCATAAGCCAAAACCTTAAAGTTGTACTTTCCTTTATACATACCATACAACAGAGAGGTCAATGGAATTACCGCCAATCCTAATGCAATTTTTGAAATAAAAGAGCGCCGAGAAGGAACGAATTGAACCTGGCCCGGAAATTTGGTAAGGTAACTGTACACTCCTTGTGGAATTCGAAAGACATCTTCAGTGACCAGTACTAAGGTAATTACAGCCTGAAAGACAAAAAGTGAAATAAAGAATCCGATAGCATACATCAATCGAGGTTCTGTAGTAGGGGTTCTTTCTAAATAGAGAGTATGGAGTAAAAGATTACCAATAATAAGAATTACCAAAACGATATAAATAATCCAAATCCATTTATTGGTCGTAACAGTCTTGATACCCTGAAAACTATACCATTGAAAAATAAATAGGAGTCCTATGGTGATGATCCACCTCATATAATTTTTTTGACAAAGTTAATCAGTTCAAAGGGAAGAAACTAATGGTTTTAACTACCCATATCTTGTGCCATACGAAGTGCCTTACCATCAGATAAACTTGCAATAAAACAACTGACATTGAGCAAAGTCTCATAAAGTGTCTTTCCCTCTATGGGTGTACCTTCAGGTACTAGGGAGAGAATTAATTTATCAAACGTATGGACATCCCCTCGCCATTTTTGAACCGCTGCATGGGTATAATGCTCAAGTAATACCGTTATGGCTCGATGTCCAATAACCTCTTTCTGAATGACTTCTTTAGACTGATAAATATTACGAACACTCAAACTGATAATATCTTCTATCTGTGCTTTGTATTGACTCTTATCTAAAAGAGCTGCATCGAAAGTACCTTCTAAAATAGCTGCTTCATTTTCTATAAATATCTTAACAGCATCCTGAATCAAACTATTAATTGCCAAAGCTCTGAGGTAACTCAAGCGCTGGGGTTTGTATTCCAACTGAGCATACTTTTTAGAATCAATCCGATCATGAACCAAGTTGATTAAATATTCCAAAGCGTAATCTTCTGAAATCCATCCCAGATTGATTCCGTCCTCAAAGTCAATAATGGTGTAGCAGATATCATCAGCAGCCTCTACCAAATAAGCTAGAGGATGTCTCAAAAAAGTATCTCCATCTATAAGCGTCAACTCATCAGCTAGACCTTTAAAAAAAGTTGCCTGAGCTTGAAAATAACCGTACTTCTTATCGGCAACATGAGAAGTAGGCTTGATGGGTAAACTGGCCTTTGGATATTTGACAAAGGCACCAAGCGTAGCATAGCTCAATCTCAAACCTCCCTCTGTACCAGGCAAGGAATCTGTTAAAATTTTTAATCCGTTAGCATTTCCCTCAAAATCACATAAGTCCTGAAACTCTGTTACTGAAAGTTCGGCTTTGTATTGCAAGCCTTTACCCGAAGAAAAAAAATGACCAATTGCCTTTTCTCCACTGTGCCCAAAAGGAGGGTTTCCAATATCGTGAGCCAATGAGGCTGCTGCAGTAATGGCTCCAAAATCATTCGGTTGATAACCCAATACCGTTTGTAAGTGAGGATGCTTTTCAAGAATGGCTTTACCCGAAAGCCTTCCAATACTTCTCCCTACCACCGAGACCTCTAAACTGTGAGTCAAACGGGTATGAACAAAGTCTGTCTTTGAAAAAGGTATGACTTGAGTCTTGTCTTGTAAACTTCGAAAAGGATTTGAAAAAACGATACGGTCATAATCTACCTCAAAACCCAATCGAAGATTGTCTTGCTCAGCCCTTAACCGCTTGTTCGTGTCGCCAAAGCGCCTTAAAGACAATAAAGATTCCCAATTCATTTAGTCCGTGTTATCAAATGGTTATGAAGCTAAAAGCTAAATTAATATTGTTTTAAACTTAGGTAGATCATAGTTAACAATTAACTAAAAGTTAATCCCACTTTGTCCAATACATTTGTAGCAAATCTAATTCATCTAATTAAAAAAAATGTCAAAAATTAAAATTATTACCTTGATTGCTACTCTAGGAGTGCTAATCTCTTGTTCCGAGGAAGAACCAATAATTGAATACGTTACAATTACTGAAACAGTAGTTGAAACTCAAACAGAAACTGTAGAAGTAGATCCTTATGCGGATTCAACATTAGAAGGAAATATTTCTTCCGATACAACATTAGACGCATCAAAAATATGGTTGCTAAAAGGAAGAGTATCCGTAGAAGATGGAGTAACTCTAACTATTCCTGCTGGAACTATAATTAAAGCTGCTTCTGGAACTGGCGCTGATGCATCAACTCTTATCATTGCAAGGGGAGCTAAATTAATTGCAGATGGTACAGCAGACGCACCTATAGTAATGACATCAATTTCCGATAACATTGAAGTAGGAGGAACTTATCCATCAAGTGGTGCTGCCCTTAATGTAGATACAAGAGGTTTGTGGGGAGGATTATTAATTCTTGGAAAGGCTCCATCTTCTTTTTCAGGAGACGTTACAGAGCTCCAGATTGAAGGAATTCCTACCTCAGATACTAATGGTCTTTACGGTGGTACTGACGCAGCTGACGATTCTGGTTCAATACAATATTTATCAATTCGCCATGGTGGTGCTGAAATTGGTGAAGGAAACGAAATCAATGGACTTACCATAGGAGGTGTTGGATCTGGAACTACTATCAACCATATTGAAGTTTTAGGTAATGTTGACGATGGTATTGAATTTTTTGGAGGAACAGTAAATGCTTCTAACCTATTAGTATGGGGTCAGGGAGATGATGCAATTGACATCGATCAAGCTTATGCAGGTACTATCGACGGAGCCATGGTCATATTAACTTCAGCTTCTGATCACGGTTTTGAAATTGACGGTCCAGAAGGAGCTGCTACAGGTCGCTTTACAATTAAAAATGCCACTGTCATAGGAGCTTCTGATGACTGCGATGCAGAAGGAGTAGACGGTGAAATGGCAGACTTTAGAAAAGGTGCAACTGGAGATGTAATGAATGTGTTGTTTAAAAATTTTGCTGGAGGAAAAGATGTTGAGTTGGATGCCAGTGCTGATGCAGCAACTTACACTGTGGGGACTTTAACTTTTGAAAATATCGATATCATGCATCCATTAGATGACGATGGAGTAGTCTGTTCAGACGTTGAAACTCTTGATAAAATTTTCGATGATAAATCAGACGAAAGTACTTTTGAATCAGATGCTTCGACATTTGCAGAAATTGTAACTGCTCAACAAGAGGGAAATGGTGTTGATGCATCCATATTTTCTTGGACATTTTATGCAAATAATTAACCCTATATAAGAATAACTTTTTGATAACATGGGTTAGGCATTCTGCCTAACCCATGTTTATTAATTTTGGACACTTTTTATTTTTAGATGAAAAAATCAAATCTCTACACCCCCCTCTTCACTTTATTATTTTCCTACATAGCCTTAGGCCAAATTGGAATTACAGGTACTGTTATTGACGGTGATTTTAACGAGCCTCTGCCTTTTGCCAATATTTTGGTTCAAGAAACCGGAACTGGTGTCACTTCTGACTTTGACGGAAAATACTCTTTTGAGCTTCCAGCAGGGATCTATTCAATCCAGTTTTCCTTTGTTGGTTATGAAACAAAAATCATTACTGAAATTGAGGTTGGTGGTGATGAATATACAATCACTGATGTTGTACTAAATTCAGCAGCTGAAGGCTTGGAAGAAGTTGTAGTTACTGTAGAAGCTAGAAGAAATACAGAAGCTTCAGTACTGGAAATACAGAGAAAATCAGCAAGTCTCCTTGATGGAATCTCTGCACAAGCATTCAAAAAAATTGGGGCAAGTAATATTGCTGCTGCGGTTAAAAGTGTTCCAGGTGTTTCTGTACAAGGAGGCAAGTATGTCTATGTTCGGGGATTGGGAGATCGCTATTCTAAATCCGTCCTCAATGGGGTAGATATTCCTGGATTAGACCCAGATCGAAATACCATCCAAATGGACCTTTTTCCTACTTCCATGCTTTCCAATGTGTTGGTTATTAAATCAGCACGAGCAGATCTTCCGGCAGATTTTACAGGTGGTGTAATCGATATCATTACTAAGGATTTTCCAAGTAAAGAAGAATTTTCTATTTCTTTAAATACAGCTTATAATCCGGATATGCACTTCAATGATAATTATTTGAGTTATACAGGAGGGAGTACTGACTTTTTAGGATTTGACGACGGATCTAGAAAAAATACTATTGCAAATAGTTTTCTCGGAAATACGTTTGATCCAAGATTGAATCCTTCAGAATCAGGACTTGGTCTAGTCAACAGAATAAGCAATCAATTCAATCCTCAAATGGCTCCACAAATTTCAAATAGCGGAATGAACTTTGGGTTTGGAGTTACTTATGGCAATCAATTTAATTTTGAAAACGGTCATTCTTTTGGAGTCTTAGGTTCTATATCATACAAAAACCAACAGACTGTTTACGAAGATACCCAGGACAACATTTACAATTTCAACCCAATTAAGAGCGAATTCTCTTTTGAAGAAAACCGTATCCAATCTGGTACTATAGGTGGTCAAAATATTATTGCAAGTGGACTCTTCGGACTAACTTATAAAACAACGACCTCAAAATATAAATTCAACGGACTACATATACAAAATGGACAGAGTACCTCAGGTAGTTTTAGACAGCTAACTCGTTTTTCTGATTTTATCGACTTTAATAAATTTAACTTAGAATACAACGAGCGAAGCATTTCCAACGCCATGCTCTCTGGTTTACACAACTTTGAGGAATCCAATCTAAAACTCGAATGGACCCTCTCTGGTACCTTGGCAAAGGTGCACGATAAAGACGTAAGAAACACAACTTTTCAAGATGAGGAAGGAATTTATAGTTTCCAAGAAAATACAGAACCCAAAAGAATTTGGCGTACCCTGGATGAAAACAACCTTGTTGCAAAAATTGATTTTACAAAAAGATTTGATTTTCTAAGTTCAGACGCCGTATTAAGATTCGGTGTATTTGGTTCAAGAAAAGAGCGTGATTTTTCCATTGCCCAATATTCTATCAGTTCTAATTTCACCTCTGAAAGTGATTGGGATAATTACGGTGGAGACCCAAACCAACTTTTTAATCCTGTTAATTTAATTGGCCCAAATAACAATGAGGGAACTTATATCAATCCTCAAACAACCATAAGACAAGACGCTAATATCTTCAATGCAAAACAGCAAAATTTTGCTGGGTACATTTCCAATGAGTTTAACTTTTCTGAAAGACTTAAGTCAATTATCGGTTTGCGTTTTGAAAATTATCAGGTTTTCTATACAGGAGAAAATAGCCAATTGGGTCAGGTTTATGACAATGAAAATATTATCAATAAAAACAATGTTTTCCCTTCTTTAAATTTCATTTACAGCTTGAAAGAGAATCAAAACTTGAGACTGGCCTATTCACTAACCACAGCAAGACCTAGCTTTAAAGAAGCCTCTATAGCAGAAATATATGATCCCCTATCCAATTTATTCTTTATTGGAAATATTAATATCAAACCTACCTATATTGATAATTTTGATATTCGTTATGAAGCTTACGGAGAAAACGCGCAGCTTTTTGCGGTAAGTGCATTTTATAAAAGTTTGACTGATCCTATCGAAATAGGTTTTGTTGCTGCCTCTACATCAAATTACAAGCCTTTAAACTTAGAAAATGCAAACGTTTTCGGACTGGAATTGGAACTTAGAAAAAATCTAAGCGGTTGGTTTAGCAGCTTGACAAACTGGAATTTAAATCTTAATGGATCCTATATTATTTCAGATGAAAAGTTTAGTGAGGACGAGCTAAAACTCAGACAACTTGGTTTAAGAGATGGACAAGAGCTTGGAGATTCAAGACCACTTCAAGGGCAATCCCCTTATTTAATCAATGCAGGTGTAGAATATAATAATCAAGAAAAGGGAATTCAAGGTGGCCTGTTTTTTAATGTCCAAGGAAAAACACTACAAGTTGTAGGGGACGGATTTTATCCAGATGTATACACCATGCCATTTAATAACCTTAACTTTAACTTGATAAAACAACTAAAAAAGAACAGAACCCTGACATTTAAAGTTACCAATATACTAGACGATGCTCGGGAAAGCCAATTTATTGGTTTTAATGAGGAGAGTGAATATTTTAGTCTTCGGAATATTGGACGTACCTTTTCGTTGAATTATGCAGTTCGATTTTAATATTTGATATTTTTTGGAAAACATTTACCTCTACATCATCATCTTATTAGGTATCCTTGCTATAGGTGACCTAATTGTAGGAGTCAGTAATGATGCTGTAAATTTTCTGAATTCAGCTATTGGTTCAAAGGCCATTTCATTTAGAAACATCATGATATTAGCAAGCTTAGGAATTGCGTTTGGAGCCTTTTCTTCAAGTGGAATGATGGAGGTTGCTCGTAAGGGTATATTTAATCCCAGTGCGTTTTTCTTTGATGAGATCATCTACATCTTTATGGCAGTGATGATGACTGACATCTTACTGCTAGACTTTTTCAATACCTTAGGACTCCCAACATCAACTACAGTATCAATTGTTTTTGAACTACTCGGTGCCGCTGTAGTAATGGCAGCAGTTAAAATTATCAATGGTGGGGGAACCCTCGTTGAGCTTTCGAATTATATCAATACAGAAAAAGCTTCTCAAATTATTTTAGGAATCTTACTATCCATATTTATTGCATTTACAATTGGTGCCTTCTCCCAATGGATATCAAGACTGATCTACAGTTATCAATACGATAAAAAATCAGCCTCCCTGAATGCCCTTTTTGGCGGCTTGGCACTAGCCTCAATTTTTAACTTTATTCTAATTAAGGGTATTAAGAGTACGCCATACGCCGACCTAAAATTTGAGTTTCTCTCCGGGTTAACCATCAATG
>NHDB01000016.1 GCA_002167945.1 Flavobacteriaceae bacterium TMED48
CAATGTTCAACGGGGTTAGATACCGAATCTCACCCTCTTTTTTTCCTGAGTTTTGTTCTTCTATCTTAGACATAACTTATGCTTTTGCTTTGTTTCGTTTTCTTCTTTTTTCCGCCCATGCAAGTGCATGTTTGTCGAGTTTAACAGTAAGGTAACGCATGACACGCTCGTCACGTCTCAATTCAACCTCTAAAGGTTCAATTGCCTCGTGTGTAGCAGTAAATTCAAAAAGATGATAGAAGCCACTCTTTTTATTTTCAATTGGATAGGCTAGTTTCTTAAGACCCCAGTTTTCTTGGCTTGTAATTGAGCCTTTGTAAGTCTTAACAATGTCTACAAATTTCTGAACTGCTTCCTCCACCTGGGTTTCAGACAGAACGGGATTTAAAATGAAAACAGTTTCGTAATTATTCATAATCTTAATTTTGGTTGGCAAAAATAGACTATTAACTACATTATACCAAATATAACACAGGCATAAATAAATAAATTTTTTTTACTACTTTTGAAATACTAAATCTTAATATAATGCTCCTTAACTATATCATAATTGACCCCAACCCCATTCAGCGCATACATTTGCTTCAGTTTTTTAAAAAAATCCAGAATCTAAAGCTCAATGGAGAATTTTCTAATGCTATCGATGCTCAAAACTATCTTAAATACAATAAGGTTGACCTGATCTTTCTTTCGGCCAAGCTTCCTGTTTATTCAGGCTTTGAGTTTATTGAAAAACTCTGTGATCCAAATGAAATAATTCTATTGACAGAACAACCTCAAGATGCTTTAAGAGCCTATGAGATTGGGCTTACAGATTGCATCGCTCCCCCCTTTACGCTCAATCGAATAGAAAAGGCTGTGGAACGTGTAGTTTGTAAAATCAATAATGCCTTCGAAGCTAAAAAAGAGAAGAGCCATATTATTGAAATAAAACACAACCTTACCACTGAAAAAATTCCTGCCTCAGGAATTAAATGGGTAGAAGCTATGGGGGATTATGTAAAAATAATCACCCCTGAAAAAAAATACTTAGTCTTATCGACCATGAAAGCTTTTATGGAAAAATTACCCGAAAATCAGTTTTTAAGAATCCATAAATCTTTTATCATCAATCTGAATAAGGTTGTAAATTACACTTCCAGCACCGTTAATATTGATGGAGATGATTTACCAATCAGCAGAAATCGAAAGAAAGACTTCCGTGAAATAATCAGTCAGATTTAATAAGGGTCTACATCAAAATTTACACGAGTACTTCTAAAAGAAGCGATCGCTTGAAAACTCTTATGGGTTTTTAATAATACTGCTTTGACGGCAACGGAAGATAAATCGTGATCAACCTTAATCAGAATTTGTTTGTGATATTGATTTCTTATTCTTGCAACTGCTGGAAAAACGGGTCCCAAAACGGTTCCCTTGTAAGACTGCTTAATCACGTTTGTAAACCAATCTGCAGCTAAATTTATAGTCTCGTATTGCCTAGATTTTAGTGTTATCCTTATCATTCTATAATAGGGTGGGTAGTGATACTGTAAGCGCTCAATTTTTTGAGCTTTAAATAAGTCTTCAAAATCGTGATTAACGACTTGTTTTAAGGTAGGATGTTCAGGCTGGTATGTTTGCATCAATACACGGCCTTTTCGGTCTGACCTACCGGCCCTGCCAGCTACTTGGCAAAGCATTTGAAAACTTCGCTCATGAGCTCTAAAATCTGGGAAATTCAGTATATGATCAGCATTAATAACACCTACTAACAAGACGTTTTTAAAATCTAAACCTTTAACAACCATCTGGGTGCCGACCAAAACCTGAATCTCTTCTTTGACAAAAGCATCAATTATCTTATCAAAGCCCCACTTTCCTCGAGTGCTGTCCCAATCCATTCTTCCTACTTTAACCTCTGGAAAAATTGCTTTGACATGCTCCTCAATTTGCTGAGTTCCAACTCCTTTGGTAGTTAGTGTATGCATGCCACAAGCGTGACATTGCTGAGGCATAGCTATATGGTAGCTACAATAGTGACAACGCAACTTCTGATGGGTCTGATGATAGGTAAGTGTCACATCGCATTGAGTACATTGGGGTGAATGACCACAACTTGTACATTCAAGGATGGGTGCATAGCCTCTACGGTTCTGAAAAAGAATAAGTTGTTTATTTTCTTTAAATGTTTCTCTCATTGCATCAATCAGTGCATGTGAAAACATTCCATTCATTTGTTTTTTCTTCTGTGCCTGTTTAAGGTCAACCAATTCAATTTTAGGTAAGGAAATGCCCCCGTAACGTTCAGTGAGCTGAACCCAACCGTATTTTCCATTTCGAACATTTTCTGCGGTCTCTAAAGATGGTGTCGCTGAGCCAAGAAGTACATTGGCTTTAAGCAATTTAGAAAGGTAAATGACACTGTCCCTTGCCTGGTATCTAGGGGCTGGATCAAATTGTTTATAGGAGTTTTCATGTTCCTCATCGACGAGTACAAGCCCAAGATTTTGAAAAGGTAATAAAACAGCCGAGCGGGCTCCTACAATAATTTGACCTTGTTTTGATGCGCTTAATACTTGCTGCCAAACCTCAGCACGCTCATGGATTGAAAACTTGGAGTGATAAACCAAAACTTGATCTCCAAAATAGGCCATCAATCGATCGACAACTTGTGGAGTAAGTGATATTTCAGGAACCAAATAGAGAACCTGTTTATTTTGCCCTAGTTGCTCTTCAATCAATTTAATATAAACCTCCGTTTTACCAGAAGAGGTTACTCCCTCAAACAAAACAACTTGCTTTTCTTTAAAAGAAATCATGATTTTATCCAAGGCCACTGTTTGCGCCTTTGACAATTCTTTTTTTTCTTCCAAAAGTTCCTTTCCAGGATAGAGTTCACGAAATACTTCTTGATAACTTTCCTCCAAAACATCTTTGTCTATCAGCACTTTGATTGTACTACTTTTAATATCTGAATCGGATTTTAATTCATCTACTTTTTGCCAAAGTCTTTCTTTGGGATTTAGACTCAAAATCCTCATGATTACTTCAGATTGTTTAGGTGCTCGTTTTAATTCATCAAAGAGTAATTGCAGTGCCTCCTTTGACTCATAAGCTTTATTTAATCTGACGAAACGCACCCTTTTTGGTTTGAATTTTTCTTCAATTTTTTGATGAATCATTACCGCTCCCTTTTGCATCATATCGACAATCAAAGGCATTACTCGTTTTCTGTCCGTAATTTGAGCGATATCATCTAAACTAAGTGCTTGCTTTTGGAGGGCTTCATAAACTAAAAACTGCAGATCAGTAAGCTGATCTAAAACGGTTTCTTCAACCTCTTGGATTACAATCAGTGTTTCACTCTCGAGCATTAAGGCAGCCGGCAAACAGGCTCGCATGACCTCGCCTTCACAGCACATATAATAGTTTGCCATCCAAGACCAAAAGTCCAATTGTGTTTGAGTAACGCTGGGGACTTCATCTAAAATCATCCCAATAGGTTTGGGTTCGTATGTTTGAGGTGCAACTTGATGTATACGCTTAACAATAGCAGTATACATTTTTTGCTTACCGAAAGGAACAGCTACCCTAAAACCAGGGGCCAATTGCTCTGCTTCTTCCAAACTAAGCAGGTAGGTATATGCCTTTGGAAGTGCTAACGGGAGAAGAACTTCAGCAAAATTCGCGGGAGCGTCTTTTCCATCAAGCTTCATCTGATACAATCTTTGGCTCTCTTTTAAAACGGAAAAGTGTTGCATTTAACTCAAATCCTAATAAAAGTATGTTTGAATTAATCCAAATATAAAGCAGGAAAATCAACAACGCTCCAATAGAGCCATAGAGCTGGTTGTAATTTGAAAAGTTATCTATGTACACCCCAAATCCGTAGGTCGTCACAAAAAACATCAAAACTGTCATCAATGCCCCAGGTGAAAAGAAACGTATTTTACGCCCCTCTATGGTACCAAAATAATAAAGTAAACTTACTACTATGTAGATAAAGGCACCAAAAAAAGCATATTGCCCAATTCTCGTCCACCTAATCTCAGACTCAATTAATGAGTCTAGATTGTTTAAAATATAAAATTCAAAGTAAAAAAAGACGATCACAACAGCCAAGGAAAGTATTGCAATAACTACACTTAATGCAATTGATAGCAGGTACTGTCTGAAAAAGTTTCTTGAAAAGTTTACGTGATAAGACACTTCAAAACTTCCAAAAATTGCAGAAATACCATTTGCAGACAAGAATATTGACAGCAAGAAAACTGAGGATAACAATCCTCCTCTTGGTTTGTTTTTTATATCATCAAAAATTTGAGTGAAAAAAGATTGTGTTTCCGTTGGTAAAAATAACTCTAGGTAATTTAGAAAAGTCTCATCGAAATTATCAATTCGTATAAATGGAATCATATCCACAAAGGGAATGAGATTTAAAACAAACAATAAAAAAGGAAACAAGGCCATAAAAAAACTGTAGGAGATACTTCCAGCTCTAGAGGTCAATGCACCCTTAACAATACCAATAGTATACATCTCTAATAGATCGTAAGCTGAAAAACCGTAAAAACCAGGAAGCTTAATTGCTTGTAGGAATTCTACAATTGACTTTACTATCGGTAATTGCAAAAATTTTGACATTGTTTTTTGGGTATTCTACTACAAAGATAATCGCCAAAATCATTTAGGCTGAATATTGATCAAAAAATAAAGAAGCTTTGTAACTTTGGACAGCTATGAAAATCAAACTCCTCTGTGTAGGAAAGAATAATAATTCTATTTGGTTCGATTCTATGGAGCACTATTCAAAAAGAATCAATCAATACGTCAACTTTAGTATTGAGTATATCCCTGATGTAAAAACTGGAAAAAAAAGTAACCCAGAACTGGTCAAAAATGAAGAAGCAAAAAAACTCCTTTTAAAAATTAAAAAGGATGATGTCGTCATTCTATTGGATGAGAAAGGAAAAGCATTTAGCTCAAAAACTTTTGCTAAAAATGTTGAAAATCAGCAAAATATGGGAGTTAAGAATCTCGTCTTTATCATTGGAGGTGCTTTTGGATTTTCAGAAAAGATTTACTTTACTTGCAACAATAAAGTTCGCTTATCGGACATGACCTTTTCACATCAAATGATACGCTTGTTTTTTTGCGAACAATTGTACAGAGCTTATACGATTATCAATAATCATCCTTATCACAATTTTTAATGACATTACTCTTCGCAACGCATAATGATCACAAAGTTGAAGAACTCAATCAACTTTTACCCGATTCGATTTCATTGATAAGCTTAAACGATATCGGCTGTAAAGGTGAAATTGAAGAAACGGGAGTTACCTTAGAAGAGAATGCAAAAATCAAGGCTGATTTTGCCAGAATGAAATTTGGTTTAGATTGTTTTGCAGATGACTCAGGTCTGGAAATTGAAGCTTTAGATGGAGCACCAGGAGTATACTCTGCAAGATATGGAGGTGAGGAACGCGATATGGATAAAAACATTAAAAAAGTTTGGAACGAGCTCAAAGGACATCAAAATACTCGAGCTTGGTTTAGAACTGTTTTTTACCTTCATCTAGAAGGTAAAGAATACGTTTTAAGAGGCCGAGTAGAAGGCTCAATCATTTTTGAAAAAAGAGGAGCCAAAGGATTTGGCTATGATCCCATTTTTATTCCAAAAGGGCATCAAAAGACTTTTGCTGAATTGGGTGATGATGTTAAAAATAAAATTGGGCATCGCGCAATCGCAACCCAATCGATGATCAAAGTTTTGGGTAGTCAGACCCAAGGAAGTACTTTTCCTTTTACAAGCAGATAGATTCCATGATTTTTACATAAATTTATGGCATGAGGAAGATCTGGGGGATGCTATTTTTATTTATATCCTATACTTGTTTTGGACAAAATACATTTACAGCAGTAGTAAAAAACGAAACTACGGGTCTAGTCATGCCCAGTGTTCATATCCTGAACCTCACTCAAGTTATCGGAACTATTACAGATCAAAAAGGAGGTTTTGAGATACAGGCTCAAGCAAATGACACCCTCTATTTTTCATATTTGGGTTACAAACCGCTCAAAATAGCCGTTACCAACGACATGATTAAGTTTGGAAATGCTGAATTTAACATGACCGAATTGGCCTTTGCTTTAGAAGAAATCATAGTTCGTCCCTACCAGCTTACAGGCTATTTGGACATAGACGTTCGCAATGCACCTATCAACACTGCGAGAAGGTACAGCATATCAGGACTGCCCAATAGAGGCTATGAGGCTGGAGACAGAAATCCAGGAGCAATTTCTAAAGCATTTGGAGCAATCTTTAACCCTGCCGACCTTCTCAACAATTTGTTTGGAAAAAATCCCAATCAGATGCGGAAATTGAAAAAAATGCGCGAGGACGATGAAATTAAAAATTTACTTGCTTCAAAATTTGATCGTCAAGTCTTGATGCAACTACTTGGACTAAGCCGTCTAGATATAGATGAAATTCTTCGCAATTGTAATTACTCCGATGCCTTTATGAAAGAAGCAAACGACTTACAAATCTTAGAGGCCATAAGTAAATGCTATGAGGAATACAGGGTGTTGAATTTGTAACGCATCAAATGGTTACTCTCGAAAACTATCTTAAACCCCTAAAGGCAACGAAAAAAGAGCGTTTTGAGGCACTGTCATTCATTCGTGGAAATAGCAGTACGTCTCAACAGCTATTTGATTTAGCAATCAATTCAAGTGCCAAAAGATCGCACATATATGCCGCTTGGGTTTGGGAACTTTATGTAATGGAGGATCTTACTAGACTTGATGGCAATTGGACAAAATTAATTGATGAAATTTCAAAAATCCAACATCCAAGTATGCGTCGGGTTCACAGTAAAATCATTTGGCTGTATCTAAAGGATAAAAACAGATACAAAACCCTACCAAAGAAAGAAAAAGAAAGACTGATAAATACCTTGTTAGAATGGATTTTAACAGAAAATAAAGCGGCTCCATTAAACTTTTCAATTCGTATTTTAGGGCTCTTTTCAAAAGACGCTCCAAGACTTAGAAATGATTTAGAAGAAATTTTACTCCATTCTAAAAGAACTTTTCCCAAAGGCATTTACCCTGCAATTCGAACGGTTTTTGAGAATTGATTTCTTCCAATCTTATTTTCAACGTATCTTTGCCCCTCAAACATAACAAAGATGTTGCTCACTGCATTAAACGCAATTTCACCTATTGATGGTCGATACCGATCCAAGACAAAATCTCTTGCCCCTTACTTTTCAGAGGAGGCTTTAATCAAATATCGAGTTCAAGTAGAAATTGAATATTTTATCGCTCTTTGCGAATTACCCCTTCCGCAGTTGTCAGACTTCAACCCTTCTTTATTTGAGGAACTGAGAAGCATTTATTTACATTTCTCTTCTGATGATGCGCTGGAAGTGAAGTCTATTGAAAGCACTACAAATCACGATGTAAAAGCTGTTGAGTATTTTATAAAAAACGAATTTGATAAGCTTGAACTTCAATCCTATAAAGAGTTTATTCATTTTGGGTTGACCTCCCAAGACATTAACAATACAGCCATTCCGTTATCTGTAAAAAATGCTGTTGAGCAAGTGTACCTTCCTCAACTCCATACAGTGATTGCCGAACTTGAAGGCATGGTAGTAGAATATAAAGACATTGCTTTACTTGCTAGAACACACGGTCAACCTGCTTCACCCACTCGCTTAGGGAAAGAGATTGAAGTTTTTGTTCAACGTCTAAAAAATCAAAGAGACAGTATTCAACAACTCCCTTACGGCGCAAAGTTCTCTGGTGCTACTGGAAATTTCAATGCTCACCAGATCGCCTATCCAGAAATTGAATGGAAAACTTTTGGAACTCAATTTGTTGAACAACAATTAGGACTTAATTATTCATTCCCTACAACCCAAATAGAGCATTACGATTCTTTCGCGGCACTTTGTGATAATATCAAGCGAATCAATACGATATTCATTGACCTAAATCGAGATTTGTGGCAGTATATTTCTATGGATTATTTTAAGCAAAAAATTAATGCTAACGAAGTAGGCTCTTCTGCCATGCCGCATAAGGTAAACCCCATTGATTTTGAAAATTCTGAAGGAAATTTGGGTATTGCTAATGCAATTTTTGAGTTTTTGTCTAGTAAATTACCCATTTCCAGACTTCAACGAGATTTAACTGACAGCACCGTACTTAGAAATATTGGGGTTCCTTTTGGCCATACCTTAATCGGACTTCAGTCAACGCTCAAAGGATTGAAAAAACTGGTTGTCAATACAGCCAAAATTGAAGACGACCTCAACGCCAATTGGGCAGTAGTAGCGGAAGCAATACAGACTATTCTTAGAAAAGAAGGTTTTCCAAACCCATACGAAGCCCTAAAAGAATTGACACGTACAAATGCTACTATAAACCGAGAAGCGATCCATCAGTTTGTNGAAAATCTCGAGGTAGATGATCATATAAAAACAAAACTGAAAACGATCACACCTTTTAACTATACTGGGATCTAAGTTTGTTTACTGAGTTTCTGAAAAATTACCAAGCGAACCCAATGAGTTTTTTATTTGACTTTCCAACTGATTGGAATCAATTTTCTTACTTAAAGTCAAAANTGNAGCAGGGTTAATCTNATNACCNAGTATNCGNAGCACTCCNAATCCCATTTCATCTGCACTTACAAATACTATTCCTTCNTCNATNNTNTCNGTTTCCCCTTCAAATAAAAANTTNCCTTGGGCTTTGTCAAAAGCCTTAAAGTCCATCAAGTGTTGATATCGTTTCGCTGANAGTATTTTCTTTANACGATCTACNTCTGTCTTGTATTTCTCGGTTTGGTNATCGCTTTTTTTATAAAATAAAAGATTCANTTTACCCACNNTAGCAATCGCTTTTTGCTCTTGGACTGAAATATTGTCTTTAAACAAACTATCGATTTTAATGGGTAAGTTTACGATAAGAAACGAGGGGTCGTCCATTTTTTCAACAAAATACTGTTGTAAACTAGGATCCTGCTCACAGGAAATGGTTACAATTCCTGCGAGCAATGTCAAAAAATAAAGGGCTTTCTTTTTCATTTATAAAGACTTTTTTTGTTGTGCTTTTCTCAATTGGTTTCCTCCAGGAAGATCCATTTGATCAGTCAGTTTTGAAATTTTATTGAGATCAATATTTCCTTCTAAGAGCATGAGTACAGCCTTAATTTCTCTTCCGTTAATATTGAGGTTTGAGTTGCCTGAACTAGATTGTATGCGTTCATTTACATACATCAACAATCGCTCAACATAATCTTCATTTTTACCCTCTTTGACATAAAAAGTGACATCNGCTTCCTNNTCNTTGATACTCATCAACTCATCCAAATCTTGCTTTGAAACTTGCTGNTTGACCCATTTTAACATATCANNACTAATNGATTGNTTACTNGAAACCAAGACCTTNAAATTATTNATACTNGTTACCATNTCTAAGTATTCTTGAGCCTCAGGATCATCTAAGCTCAAGCTCATTTGCCCNAGCATTTTAAACATTTTTGGACTGATCGANACCAGTGTAACCTCATCATTGTCNGCATAGCGTTCAAAAATATTTTGNCCAGANACCCAAAANGAGGCAATNAANGCGGTNANTAATAGGAGNTTTTTTNTCATAACGNNTTTATTTAATTAATTTTTGNGTGGTGTCATTCCAATAGTCTANATAGGCTACTTTTTGAGCTCCNCTATTTAGATGATTTGAAACGGTTTTCATTTGTGTCTGAAATNGCTGAAAGGCTAATTCTGCCTGTTGCTTTTCAAATGGAGNAGNCTTTTGCTCAAAAAGACCACTGAGTTGAAGAGCAAATACTAGAGCNATACTCGCAGCAACCAACATCCATGATTTTATAGGTTTGGTTTGTTNNTTTNGNNTNANAGGNAAGGTTTCNTTTTTGGCTTCTTTACAGTACCCAAAAAATTGACGGTAAGGAATCCATGNCTCAGGNATCCTGGATNNCTGAGTAAAATAGGTCCTCAATACAGNTTCNTCTTTTANGCTNGTCTCNCCTTCCAAATACTTNTTTAAAAGTTTTTCAATTGNNTTTAATTCCATGGTTTTGAATATCTAAAAACTGTTTTCTTAATTTTTTTCTAATCCTCGANAGATANACNCGAATTGTTCCNTCAGGTAAATTTAAAATNGATGCAATTTCATCAAANTCGTATTGTTCAANTTCTCTTAATTGAATGATCATTCGCTCTTTTTNTGGTAACTCATCAATTAACTTNCCTNCCCAATTCAANTCATCGCGNTGNTCNATTTTCTTNGTTANNGAATNNGAAANNNAGCCNNTATAACGCTCNTCNAAAGANAAATTTTGNGCTTGNTTAGACTTTAGACGATCCANNCAATAATTTTTTGCCATGGTTACTGAATAGGCNTCCAAACTTTTAAATCCATTTCGCTTGGACTCANCCATCTGCCAAAGTTTTACAATAACNTCNTGNGTAGCATCCTCTGCTTCTTCTTGTGAAACTAGNATTCGCTTNGTGATTCGAAAGATTTTATTCCTAATTTCTTCAANCTGATTAAAAAATGATCTGTCAGCGGTCAATTGCACNTCTTTTGGCTTGTTTTACTTTAGACGAATGTACAAGCNATATGTTACAGAATTAGTTAAAACCTTATTTAAATCAAAGGATTTATCTAAATTTGGAAAAANAATTGAAATGAGGCTGCAGTTCTTACCTAACAAACTACCCTATCTACTTGTACTTGTATTTCTTGTGGGGACAGCCTGTAAAAAGGAGGANGTTCTCGAGGAGGTTCAAGTTNAAGTCACCGAAACAACCAATCAGGACACTGACGATACTGCCATAAGCTTAGAGGGAGAATTACAAATCAGTGATTTTGTTTGGGAAGGATTAAACCAGTATTATTATTGGCAAGAAGAGGTTCCGNATCTCGCTNATTCAAAAACCTCTGANGAGAAAGCTTATGCTNAATTCATAAGTGATAACAGTGACCCTGATACGTTTTTTGATAGTTTACTNCACGAAAATGACCGATTTAGCTGGATTCAAGATGATTATGAAGAGCTNGAAAATTTACTTCAAGGAATNTATGCNACNAATGGGGTTGAGTTTGGACTAACATTAGCCTGTAGTAATTGTGATGANGTGGTCGGTTATGTTAAATACATTCTTGAAGGATCCGATGCAGNTGGTAAAAATATTCAACGNGGAGANTTTTTTAGTGGGGTAAACGGAATCACACTCACCCGAAATAATTACAGAGANTTNCTTTTTGGCGATGCATTGACCTATACCCTCAATATGGCAGANGTTCAAAATGNTGCNATAGTGACTAATGGTATAGAGGTAAATNTAACCAAAGAGGAAAACTTTGAAACNAATCCAATTCAAGTTTCTAGAANCATTCAAACTTCAGCAGGTAAAGTTGGGTACATCATGTACAATCAATTTGTAGGTGAAAAAAGTCCAGAACTNAATCAAGTNTTTGGNNACTTAAAATCTCAAGGAATTGNTGAACTTATTTTAGATTTAAGATACAACGGAGGNGGTTCTGTGCGNAACTGCATTGAACTAGCGAGTATGATAACTGGTCAGTTTGACAATGAGATTTTTTCCAAAGAACAATGGAATAGCAAACTTGAGGCTTTNCTTATTGANAGATATGGTGCGGAGAGCCTAACTGATCGNTTTGTGAACAGGCTTGCTGAAAACGATGAAGCAATAAACTCATTAAACCTGAATCGGGTAGTCATCATAGCGACTTCAGAGTCTGCCTCAGCTAGTGAATTNCTAATCAATAGTTTATCCCCCTACATCNATGTAATNCATNTAGGAGAGCAGACGGTTGGTAAAAATGTAGGATCAATAACAGTATACGATTACATTGACAATGAGGGCACAAAAAATCCTGACCATANATATGCAATGCAGCCTATAGTTTTAAAAATTGCCAATAGAGAAGACTATGCAGATTATGCNAATGGCCTGGAGCCNGACAATCCCATAGAAGAGGATATCACCAACTTGGGGATACTAGGGAANACTGAGGAACCCTTACTGGCNACTGCTATCAATNNCTTGACAGNTNCAGGAAAACGATTAATCGCNAAACCCGCTCACTCCAGAGATTTACTAATTAAAGATCCGCTCCTNNTNAAAATTAANGGNATGCATCTCGACAAAGCCTTATTTTCCAATCAGGGAAAACGATAATTTAGAGCAACNATAAAGTTCCTTCCCCTAGTNGAATATTGCTCAATTTCCACNTAATTGGCATTGAAAATATTGGTTGCATGTATAGAAAATGTAAGCGGAATATTTTTTAAATCATTTTTATAACTCAAATGGAACANCTCATACCCTTCCAATAGCGTTNTNTTATCNAGTCCAAANCGNTCACCCACCGCTTGGAAACGCAAACTTAATTGGCGATTTGTGTTGAAACTNTAGCTTAGNGCTGTTTGAGATGAAAATTTTGGTAAATACCTTAAATCACCATCTTTAGTAGAGGTAAAAGTTGTTTGCTGATTCAACCNTAATTTATCTGNTAAAGAACCCGAGAACTGTATTTCCATTCCNCTGTATGTAGCCTCTTCTTGGGCATTCTCATAGCGATAAGTACTCAAATCATAAATCAATGATGGGTTTTCATTCCTATAAAAATAAGTAGCACTCATATTCCAATCTGAAATAACGTACTCTAATCCTATTTCAAAAGAGGTATTTTCTTCAGGTTCTAGGTCTTCATTTCCAGAATAAGGATCGTATAATTGATAGAGACTCGGTGCAATAAAGGCAGAGCTAAGTGCTCCTAAAAATTTAAGCGATTTTTTATCATTTTGAATCAATTGAAAAGAAGGGTTGATACTATATGTAAAATGATTACCGTAAGTACTATGACTGTTTAAACGTCCTCCAATATTTACTCTAAATCGATCGGAAAATACTGCAACCACATTACCAAAAAAATCTGTTTGACTCAGTTCTTGTCCGCTTTCATAGTCTGCTTTTTGCTTCTGATACAGAGTACCTACTACGCTATAGAGCTTTGATCCAAACACATAACGATTATTAAGTTCGATTTGGGTGTTCTCTCCTTGGGTTTGAAAAGGATATGCACTTTGAAAATCTCTGGCTATTTTTTGATAACCAAATTTTAAACTCGCCCCCCCATTTGTNTANTTATAATCAGGACTTATNTGAAAACGATCCATAGTGGTTATGAGCTTAAAATTTGCATCCTCTANGGGAAAGCTNTTGTCGTAATCTGANTTGATTGATGATCTGTCGTAACCTGATCGTAAATCNAATTTTGCATTGGGCTTAAACCGCATGCTTGCCCCAATATTATAATGAGAAAANGGATCTAATTCNGGNCCGATAACTGCACTCATTCCGTTTGTTTCATGGCTAAAAGCGTAGGCTTTTGCACTGATTTTTCCTGTACCATAACTCAAATCCAGGCTATTTTTAAAGAGGTTTANATCAAANGAACTGTCTTGATCNTGATNAGANCCAAAGCTGGATTGTANACTCGCTCGAAATCCTGTTTCTACTTTTTTGGTTTGAATCTGNATGACTCCTNNTGCTGCAGAACTCCCNTATAGCGTGCTTGAAGCNCCTTTCATTATCTCAATCGATTCGATCTGATCCAAGCTTAAAAAGTTCANATTAAAATCATTATCTATTCGNGAAGGATCTGAAACACGGACNCCGTCGATNAGAATCAACACCTGTCTGTTTCTTCCNCCTCTGAGAGAAATCGTTTTATTTTGACCNGCGTAAGATTGGCTTCCGATAATTTCAATCCCNGNGTATTGGCGAACTAATTCGCTCAAACCCAATCCTTGGAATTNNNAAATTTCATCGGCATTGATTTTTACGATTGGTTTTCCCGATTGNGATCGTTTAAGTGGAAATCTGGAATCACTAATCACAACTTCCTCTAAGTTGGTAGTCTGNACAGTTAAACTNTCAATGTCTGTCNGTTGTGCNAAAAGCCCAAAGCTGTTTACGCAAAGNAATAGGATGGNAANCCNCNATAAGTTGAATTTCATTTAATTTAAAATGTGTCTTCTTGATCNTATTCCCGANATCGAAAACATTAAACNTCAAAGGCAGGTCTCCTGACTTNCATTTTTAATTCACCTTCCCATCAANNAATCGACAGTGGCTCTAGAAGAATTAAAATGTCCCTNGGGACTAAGCNNACAGTTNCGGGTACAGTTTTGGATTTTAACCAAATTCCCTCTTNATCTTAAACTAATAAGAACCTTNANNACAAANTTAGNNNTATTTAANCACTTATTGGAGANAAAGTTTTTNCTTTTTTAAATGAAAACTGAAGTACGGAGGTGTAAAAAAGATCTCCTGCAAGGGCGTTGACAAAAAATGGGATGGCTAAAACAAAACAAGAAGTTAAGCCAGCCCAAGTCAGCGGGTAATAAAAATACCAAACNCCTAAGTTACTCAACACAAAGAATACACNAGAGCCCAAAATAACATTGGTAAATGAAAGGGATTTCATGTAAAAGCTCATTACTGAAATCAAAATAAAAGANAGGTAAATAATAGGAACTAGGTCGTGTAAGCCTATAANAAGGTCAGACAAAAACATGGCNATCAAGGGGATAAACAGTGCCAATCGTTTGTTGGCAAAATGAAATCCCGAAAAGAGTGCAATACTTGTAATTGGAGCAAAATTTGGTGGGTGTGGTAACAAACGCGTTANTATCGCGATTATTATNAGTCCAAAAACAGCTTTCATTTCTATCNTATNCATTTTCNTCCAGTGTTTGTTGTAAAACTAAATAAAATCTATTACTTGGTCAAATACATTTTACGCCTAGCGTATAAATCGTAAAAAGCATCATCTTTTAAATCTTCAATAAATAAGATACTTTCTCCNGTACTCTTCATCTCTGGACCCAGCTGTTTGTTCACATTAGGGAATTTATTAAATGAGAATACAGGTTGCTTGATCGCATAACCTTCCAACTGAGGATTGAATGTAAAATCTGTTANTTTTTTCTCCCCTAACATAACTTTAGTTGCNTANTTCACATAGGGCTCNTTATAAGCTTTCGCTATAAAAGGCACTGTTCTAGAAGCACGAGGATTCGCTTCAATGACAAAAACTTNATCGTCTTTCACAGCGTATTGAATATTGATTAACCCTTCAGTATTAAGTGCAAGTGCAATTTTCTTGGTATGATCTTTAATTTGTTGAAGTACAAACTGCCCTAAGTTAAATNCGGGNAAGGTAGCATTNGAATCTCCTGAGTGAATACCACAGGGCTCAATATGCTCCATAATTCCAATGATGTAAACGTTTTCNCCNTCACAAATAGCATCTGCCTCACATTCAATTGCACCATCTAAATAATGATCTAAAAGGAGTTTGTTATTTGGAATCTTTTGAAGTAAATCAACTACATGAGCTTCCAAGTCCTCNTTATTAATGACGATTTTCATTCCTTGNCCTCCCAAGACNTANGAAGGTCTTACCAAAATTGGGAAATCAAGTTCATCTGCAAGTTGAAGTGCTTCATCTGCAGTTTGAGCTACCCCGAATTCTGGGTAAGGAATCTCGTTGTCTTTTAAAAGCGTTGAAAAACTTCCGCGGTCTTCGGCTAAATCCAACGATTGGTAACTCGTTCCAATGATTTTTATCCCGTAACGATCCAGTTTTTCGGCTAATTTNAGCGCNGTTTGTCCACCTAATTGCACGATCACACCCTCGGGATTTTCATGCTGTATGATATCAAAAATATGCTCCCAAAAAACAGGCTCGAAATAGAGTTTNTCGGCCACATCAAAGTCNGTAGATACGGTCTCTGGATTACAATTAATCATGATGGTTTCATAATCGCATTCGCTAGCTGCCAGTACCCCGTGAACACAACAATAATCAAATTCAATCCCTTGTCCAATTCTATTGGGACCTGAACCCAGAACAACGATCTTTTTACGATCAGTTACCTTACTTTCGTTATCACAATAAGGTTCTCCGTCTTTTTTCTGGATTTTAGCTTCAAAAGTGGAATAATAATAAGGCGTCTGAGCCGCAAATTCAGCAGCACAAGTATCTACTAGTTTGTATACCCTTTGGATTCCTAGTTCCGTTCGTTTTTTATAAACTTCACTTTCCAAACACTTCAGCATATGGGCCACCTGCCTATCTGCAAATCCTTTTTGTTTAGCTTCGAGTAATAGTGCTTGATCAATTGTATTGATGTCAAAATTTGAAATCTCTTTTTCTAAAAAGTGTAATTCTTCATATTGCCTCAAGAACCACATATCAATCTTTGTGATTTCATGAATCCGTTTTAGCGGAATTCCCATTTGGATAGCATCGTAAATCACAAAGACTCGATCCCAACTTGCATGAGTAAGTTTTTCAATAATTTGATCGTATTCTTTCAATCCTTTACCGTCAGCTCCAAGACCATTTCTTTTTACTTCCAAAGACTGCGTAGCTTTGTGTAAGGCTTCTTGAAACGAACGGCCAATACCCATTACTTCTCCCACAGCCTTCATCTGCAAACCTAGAGTTCTGTCTGAGCCTTCAAATTTATCAAAATTCCATCGTGGAATCTTAACGATGACATAATCGAGTGTGGGCTCAAATAAAGCAGAAGTAGATTTAGTAATTTGATTGTCTAACTCATCCAGACTGTAACCAATTGCCAATTTAGAAGCTATTTTTGCTATTGGGTAACCCGTAGCTTTACTTGCAAGGGCAGAAGAACGTGAAACACGAGGATTGATCTCAATAGCAATAATGTCCTCTTTTTCATCTGGACTTACTGCAAATTGAACATTACAACCACCCGCAAAATCCCCAATACTGCGCATCATCTTAATCGCCATATCACGCATTTTCTGAAACGTGGTGTCTGATAAGGTCATCGCAGGAGCTACGGTGATGGAATCACCTGTATGGATTCCCATGGGATCCATATTTTCAATCGAACAGATGATCACGACATTATCATTGTTATCTCTTAATAATTCTAACTCGTATTCTTTCCACCCCATCATGGCCTTATCAATCATGACCTCGTGTATGGGTGAGATTTCGAGTCCACGTCGCATTAATTCGTCAAAGTCTTTTTCGTCATATACAATGGCTGCACCAGCACCACCGAGGGTATAGGAAGCACGAATACAAAGTGGAAAACCAAATTCTTGAGCAATTTCTTTTCCTCTAAGAAATGAGTTTGCAGTAGCCTGAGGTGCCATTGGTACATCAATTTTTTCCATGAGCTCACGGAATTTTTCACGGTCCTCAGTAATATTTATCGCGTCAATATTGACCCCAATAAGTTTGACATTAAAGTCATCCCAAATACCTTTTTCGTCAACCTCTATGCAGAGGTTTAAGGCAGTTTGTCCTCCCATGGTAGGAAGCACTGCATCGATTTGCGGGTGCTCCTTTAAAATTTGAACAATGGACTTGGCGGTTAGAGGAAGTAAATACACATGATCTGCCATAGAGGGGTCAGTCATGATAGTTGCTGGATTCGAATTGATGAGTATAGTTTCAATTCCGTCTTCTCTTAACGAACGAAGGGCTTGGGATCCTGAATAATCAAATTCACAAGCTTGTCCGATCACAATAGGTCCAGAACCAATTACTAAAATACTTTTAATGGAGTTTACTTTCGGCATAAATCAAAATATAGATTATGAAGATAAAAAAAAGGTGCTACTTCCAAAAAAGTAACACCTCTAAAATAGGATATACATGCAATCATTTTTTGTGACGCGGTTCTGATGAAACAGATAATTTCTTTCTGCCTTTGGCTCTTCTAGCAGCCAAAACTTTTCGCCCGTTAGCTGATGCCATTCGTTCGCGGAAACCGTGCTTGTTTCTTCTTTTTCTTCTTGAGGGTTGAAATGTTCTTTTCATAATTTCGAGACTGAAATAGTATTCCTTTTTAAGTCGGGCAAATATACAACAACTTTTTAGTCTAACAAACATGAGAATAAACATTTCGCTATTGATTTTTTTTACCTTTGTTGAAAATAAAAATCATGTTTCCAAAAGTCATTAAACTCATACTTGCAGTCCTCTCATTAGGTTACGGTATTTATCAATTTACAGATGATTATATCGGTAACGGTATATTGTTCGTGCTGCTGGCTGGAATGTTTGTTTTGCTCTATTTTAAAAACGAAATTATATTCCTCTCGTTTTTAAGACTTAGAAAGCAGGATTTTGTAGGAACAGAAAAATGGTTAAACCGCATCCCCAATATTGAAAGGAATTTAGTTCGCAAGCAACAAGGATACTACTTCTATTTGATGGGGATTATTCAATCNCAAAAAAATCTTACNCANGCTGAAAAACATTTTAANNCTGCNTTAAANNTGGGNCTCTCNATGAATCACGATCTGGCTATGGCAAAAATGAGNCTNGCAGGNATTTACCTTCAAAAAAGAAGAAANCGTGAAGCNCAACANCTNNTNACTGAAGCTAAAAAACTGGANAAACACGGNATGTTAAAGGGNCAGATGAANATGATTCAACANCAAATGAAGAAAATTTAATAGCTCCCCGATTCAGGAATTGAAATTTCGTAATACTTTCTAGAGCGATTATTCAAATGGTTTTGAATCAGCCATGGATTGTGAATTTTCAATATTTTATAGTTGATNGATTGTNCTTTTGCAAACTGAGCTATATTTCCAATTGCAGTATCCAAACCAATTTTTCGAACNGGGATGGGCTGATAAAGNTCTTCNGNATCAAANATAAATCCATAGGCCCTTGNNTTNGACATGATTTCTTTNACTGCTAAAATCCGAAAAACATACCTGCTAGTTTCTGNATTCAATAGCAAATCGTAATAGTTCTCTGATAGCTGCTTACTTAAAAGTCGGTCTGTTCCATACATCCCCCTGTTNTAGGAAGCTGCTGCCAGTGTCCACGAACCCAAACGCTCNTTAGCTTTCTTTAAATAGGCACATGCCACACGNGTNGATTTTTCTATATGATATCTTTCATCTACNTTTGAATTGACTTCCAAACCATATTCTTTTGCAGTTCCTGGCATAATTTGCCAAAANCCTTTTGCTCCCTTTGGTGAACGAANATTTTCTANTGCACTCTCNATGACCGCTAGATATTTAAAATCATCTGGNACACCCTCTTCTTNGAGTATGGGCTCAATGGTTGGGAAGTATTTATTTGCACGCTTGAGTAGAAGCATCATATTCGATTGCCAATAGGTNTTGACNAATAATTCCTTATCCAAACGCTCTCTGATNTCTGGCTGATCAAGAGGAACAGCCTCTCCTGAAAAATCGAGATTTGAGGGCAATTTTAAAGCATAGACTTTATAGCTCTCTTCTCCATGTGNATTAAATGCTGTAAAATTTTTAAAGTCAAAAGCGGAAAAACCTAAAATGATCAAAACNCCTAAAGCGAATGGGANGAGTACTTTNCTGATTTTCATAGTTTAAAANATTAANACAAGTTNNGTANTAGCNCTANTAAATTAATGGTTTTATTTTAATCTTGATCAAGTAATAATTTTGGTAATTGATCATTAAACCANTTTGCATGAGTNATAATTGCCGCATGACCGGCGTTAATTTTATGTAGTGGACCCNNTAGATTTTTTATNGGGAAAACAGTNTCTTTTTCTCCATGAATGTGAATAATNTTANCCAAACTATACTCTTGATTCCAATTAACTAAGGCGTTAATAGCCCAACTNAGATAAAAAGGGTTTCGCTCAGAAAGATATTTTTGATATANNTCAAGNCTTTTTTGAATTCCCTTACCAAAAGTGAATAAAGTCAGTGCATCCAAACTGTTAATCCATTGTGTAGGAAGTAATTTNTGAGCATTTGTTTTTTTTGCCATTTTCATTGNAAGGGGTAANTCATTACTGTTCTTTANACTCGANACAATAATGACTTTTTCCACCTCAATGTGTTTGGCCATTTCTTGAACGAGAACNCCACCAAATGAAACNCCAAGCAGCAGNGNTTTTTTATGCTTCACCCNCTTACACATTCTCAAGGCATAATGCTCTAAACTTTCACCNTCATCAGGTTGAATCCAACTTAAGTAATGCAGCTCNATAGTTGAAGGTAAACTGATATATTCAAAAATTTTAGGATTTGCAGCCATGCCTGGCATACAATACAGATGCAAGGGTTTTTCTTTTGAAANTNGAATCGATGAAGATGTTAACAAATTTTTTGTATTTTTGNTTCTCTTTTTANATANACNANACAAAACTAAAAAACATTACTTCAAAATAANAATTATGAATGAATTGAACCTTGTAAACAATGAATTTTTAAGACAATTTGAAGTCCAAATCGACAATCAACTAGCCAGAATAGAGTATTCAGAACAAGAAAGAAAAATTTTTTTAACAAAAATTTCAATNCCTGANTCCATTCAGAATAAAAAGTTTGAAGAAGCTTTTATTGTTAAAGTTCTTGAATTTATTGAAAATAAAAATTTACGAGTAGTTCCTACTTCACCNAAAATTGCCGGTTTTGTNAGGAGAAACAGACGTTATAAAGAATTGCTTCCTGTAGGAATCAAACTCTAATCTTCTTTTTGGTGAAACCTCACCATTCCCTCCTCATCAATAGAATCTAACACTACCTTTTTAACTGTGTTAGTCCATTCGGGATTCCATGGTGCTCTTACTTTTACATAGTTTTGAGAAAAACCCGTGATATANCCTTTTTTGTTTTCCCCTTCAAAAAGAACTTCAACCGTATTCCCTAATTGGGATTCATAAAATGCCCTTCTTTTTTTTACGGANAGNGCTCTTAACATTTTACTGCGTTTGGCTCTTATATCTTGAGAAACTGAACCTTCCATAANGTCTGCTTCTGTATTTGGACGTTCAGAATAGGTGAAAACATGTAAATAAGAAACGGGTAANTCNTTTAAAAAATGATAGGTTTGTAAAAAATCTTCTTCTGACTCACCTGGATAACCTACTATTACATCTACACCTATACAGGCNTCTGGCATTTTGTTTATAATCCACTGCACTCGCTCTCTGTAAAGTGGGGTGAGATATCGTCTTTTCATACTTTTTAAGATACGATCGCTTCCGCTTTGAAGCGGTATGTGAAAATGAGGAACAAACCTTTTACTTTGAGAAACGAATGAAATTATTTCGAAACTCAACAAATTAGGCTCAATGGATGATATTCGTATACGATTTATAGGCTTTACATCATCTAAAGCTCTTATGAGTTCTAAAAAAGTATGCTTGTGCTTTTTGTCTCCATGTTCTCCTTTTCCGTAATCACCAATATTCACCCCCGTTAGTACTATTTCTCTTAAACCGGCATCAGCTATGCTATAGGCATTTTCAATNACATTCTCTAGAACATCACTTCGAGATACGCCTCGAGCTCTAGGTATNGTACAATACGTACATTTATAATCGCAACCGTCTTGTACCTTTAAAAAAGCTCGTGTTCGATCANTTACAGAATAACTGCTTTCATAAAAATCAACTGATTCTATTTCACAGGAATGAACCTCCCCTTGTGGAATTTTACTGAGGTCGTGAATGTATTCATTAAGCTTGAACTTTTCAGATGCGCCTAAAACTAAATCGACTCCATCTAAAGCAGCAATGGCTTCGGGTTGNAGTTGAGCATAACAACCTATAGCAACAACAAAACCCTCTGGGTTTTGCTTTAAAACTTTTTTGACCAGANCTTTAACCCGCTTATCTGCATTTTCAGTTACNGAACAGGTGTTGATTACATANACNTCTGCAAAATCATCAAAAGAAACTCTCTCNTAATTTTCNTTTTCAATAGATCTAGCTATNGTNGCNGTTTCAGAAAAGTTGAGCTTACATCCGAGCGTATGAAAAGCAACCCGAACTGTATTCGTGGCTGTTTTTACTTGAGGAAGTAAAGTTTTTTCCATAGCTCTTTTTAAAAANGTAATTTTATGCAAATATATCAACATATAATTGATGTTTAAAAGCTCTTNATTTCATTTGAGTATCGCCTCAGNAGTCCTATTCATTTTGAATNCGTGTACTGATGCAAATATTGTTGACTCGAAACGNGTATTCCGATACAACGAATACAGAAATGTGACCTCTTTAGATCCTGCATTTGCAAGAAATCCTCAGAATATTTGGCCCATCAATCAGCTTTTTAATGGCCTAGTTCAGTTGGATAATCAACTNAAAATACAACCTGAAATAGCAAGNAGCTGGGAAATTAGCNAAGATGGAATGACCTATACTTTCAAACTTCGGGAAGATATTTATTTTCACCCTTCTCCCCTATTTGGAGCATCANCTACTCGAAGGGTTAATGCTTCAGATTTTNTTTATAGCTTTAACCGACTNACNGATCCCGATGTAGCTTCCCCAGGCAGCTGGGTTATGCNGCAAGTCGATTATTACAGCGCAATTGATGCTCACACTTTGAAAATCCAACTTAAAAATCCTTTTCCTGGATTTTTAGGCTTGCTTTCTATGCGCTACTGCGCAGTAGTTCCCAAAGAAGTAGTCAATCANTATGGCAATCGCTTTNGATCCAATCCTATTGGTACGGGGCCTTTTTATTTTAAAAGATGGGAAGAAAACGTAAAGCTNGTATTGCGAAAAAACGATAGCTATTTTGAAAAAGACTCCCTAGGAAATTCCCTACCCTATTTGGAGTCCATTGCAATACAATTCATTCCTGATATTCAAAGTGAATTTATGTTGTTTTTACAAGGTGAGTTGGACTTTATCAATTCACTGGATAGTTCCTATAAAGATGAGCTTTTAACTCCAAAAGGNAAACTACAAGANAATTATCAAAACCGTTTAAAACTTCTCAATGGACCCTANCTAAATACAGAGTATATAGGCATNTATCTAGACAATTCAAATCCTGCAATTCAATCACCCAAAATAAGAGAAGCACTCAATATTGGTTTTGATCGTAAATTNATGATTGCCTATTTGAGAAATAATATAGGTTATCCAGCAAAAAAAGGATTTATACCCAAAGGGCTGCCAGGGAGTTCAGAACANGACTTTAANTACAGTCCAGAAAAAGCCAGAAAACTTGTTNAGGAATATATAAAGGANACTAATTCTACCCCCAGACTTACTTTAACTACAGATGCTAACTATCTTGATCTTTGCGAATACCTCCAAAGGGAAATGCAAAAAATTGGAATTGCACTTGAAGTAGAGGTGATGCCTACAGCTACACTAAGACAGGCCAAATCATCGGGAAAATTAGAACTTTTTAGAGCCAGTTGGATTGCAGATTACCCTGATGCTGAAAATTACCTTTCCTTGTTTTACAGTACTAATTTTTCCCCAAATGGTCCAAANTACACCCACTACAAAAACAAAGCTTTTGACTCTNTGTATCGNCTTGCGATGGNAACTCCAAAAGATAGTTTGAGGATTCAAAAATATAGGGCTATGGATGCNATGGCAATGGAACAACATCCTATAATTCCCCTCTATTACGACGAAGTCGTTCGATTTATCCAAAAAGGGGTAAAGGGAATGGAAATAAATCCCATCAATCTACTTGTACTAAAAACCGTTTATAAGGAATAAAAAAAGCCGTGAAAAACACGGCTTAGCATGACACTCGGTGAGGAGTGATCTATTCTTTTTTAAACTTCGCGTATTTATTTTTAAACTTATCGATTCTACCAGCAGTATCNACGAGTTTAGATTTTCCTGTGTAAAAAGGATGTGAAGTTCTTGAGATCTCTAATTTCACAAGAGGATATTCAACGCCCTCAACTTCAATAGTTTCCTTGGCNTTTACNGTTGATTTTGTAATAAANACATCGTCNTTTGACATGTCTTTAAATGCCACTANACGATAATTTTCTGGGTGAATTTCTGCTTTCATAATGCTAAAATCGACTGCAAATTTAATTTTATTTTTCAAAATANCACGAACTCTTTATCTTTTTTTATCTTAGNNNAGAATTTAANNACTTTANCATGGAAAACCANNCNCCCTCAATNAANNCNACCATCATNAACTATGCCCTAATCCTNTCGGCAATNTCNATTGCNTTTAATCTAATGCTNTNTTTTCTCGATATGCATTACCAACAATCACAAATGACTGGGATTGTCGGTATAGTTATCATGATTGGTGTATTGATCTATTCGTTTATAGATCATAAAAAACTAAATGAGGGATACCTCAGCCTTTCTGAAGCTCTTAAAATTGGCTTGGGAATATCGGCTCTTGCTGGGCTGATAGGCGTGGCTTATACCTTTGTATTGACTGAGTTCTTGGACCCAAATATGATGGAAAAGGCTTTGGACTTTCAACTTGAAAAAATGAGAATTGACAATCCAGAAATGACCCAAGACCAACTGGATGGAATTCGTTCTATGCAAGAAAAATTTTCGGGCCCTTTAATTCGTTCTGCTTTCCAAATCATCGGTTCACTTTTTATAGGTTTCATCATTTCCTTGATCGGGGGCTTAATCGTTAAGAAATCAAGGCCTGAATAAGCCAAATTTTGTAGTTTTGTGTTAGATGCACAGACGCTTTGAACTTTCTATTGTAATACCCCTTCTAAACGAAAAAGAATCTTTGATTCCTCTTCATCAATGGATTAGTAAAGCCTTAGATAGTGAGGCTTCTTCTTATGAGATCATCTTTATAGACGACGGAAGCACAGATGGCTCTTGGGAAACCATTAGTGCATTGGCTCAAGATTATACAGAAGTAAGTGGAATTCGCTTTGCGAAAAATTACGGCAAATCACAGGCTCTCCACGCAGGCTTTAAGGCAGCTCAAAAAGGATTTGTTGCTACCCTTGATGCCGATTTGCAAGACTCCCCTGAAGAACTGCCAAAAATGATCCAAACACTTAAGGAAGAAAACTTGGATTTAATCTCTGGATGGAAGAAAAAACGCTTTGATTCCGTTCTTTTTAAAAATTTACCCTCCAAATTATTTAATTGGGCAGCAAGAAGGGTCTCCGGCATTAAACTCCACGATTTTAATTGTGGAATTAAAGTTTATCGAGCAGATGTTGTGAAGAATATTGATGTTCACGGGGAGATGCATAGGTATATACCCGTTCTGGCATCTCAGGAAGGATATCAAAAAATTGGAGAGCAAGTAGTCCAGCACCAAGCGAGACAATACGGTCAAACTAAATTTGGAGCAGATCGTTTTTTTAAAGGCTTTTTAGACCTTATAACACTTTGGTTTATCAATCGCTTTGGAAAAAGACCCATGCACTTTTTTGGTCTTTGGGGGACCATAATGTTACTTTTTGGTTTTGGTTTTACCCTCTACCTCGGAATAGATAAGTTGTACTTTGATACCAATGCCCGTTTAATTACCGAACGCCCTGAGTTTTATATTGCATTGACATTAATGCTTTTAGGTAGCCAATTTTTTATTGCCGGTTTTTTAGGTGAATTGGTACTGAGAAATGCGAAGTTAACTCAACGTTATCACATCAAAGAAAAAACCTAAGCAATGGAATACCAGAGCCGCATAGCGCAATGGATGCGCTCCCCTTTTGATCAGCAAACGCAAAGTCAAGTGGCGCTTCTCACCAAGAATCCAAAGGAAGCCGAAGACGCTTTTTATAAAGATTTGGAATTTGGTACTGGCGGAATGCGTGGAATTATGGGTGTTGGAACAAATCGAATCAATAAATATACCTTGGGTAAAAATACACAAGGACTCTGTGAATATCTAAAGGAACAATATCCAAATGAGAAAATTCGAACTGTAATCGCCTATGATTGCAGGCATCAAAGTAAAGAATTGGCAAAAATATGTGCTGATGTTTTTACAGCAAATGGGATTCACTGCGCTCTTTTTAGTGATTTAAGACCCACACCTGAGCTCTCTTTTGCTGTGAGGTATTTAAATGCCCATTGTGGAATAGTACTTACTGCTTCACATAATCCGCCTGAATACAATGGATATAAGGTTTATGGAAAGGACGGAGGTCAGCTTGTTCCTCCTCACGATGAAGCAATTAGTCAAAGAATCCTTGACACTGCTTTCGAATCCATTCAATTTGATGGTAATCCAGCCCTATTACAATACATAGACAAAGAAATTGATACTGCCTACCAAAAAGACGT
>NHDB01000003.1 GCA_002167945.1 Flavobacteriaceae bacterium TMED48
TTGCGTATTCTTATCCTGATTTCTCTTTTTCCTTTGCGCCAAAGATGGCTGTACTACAAAAAGTAGCAATAAGGTGAATAGAAATAATTTGGCTGTGTGAAATCGGTTCATTTGCATGAGTATTTAGTTATGATTAAAAGTATAAAATTAATTACTATTAACTAACGGGTAACAGCAGGTTCTAGGTTGAGATTAAACAAAAAGCTCTTTTCGTACTGCCCTATTGAGGAAGTAGGCAGTAACAACAGTAGATATTACATCTGCAATAGGAAACGCTAGCCAAACTCCAATGACTCCGTAATAATGTGACAGGACAAATAATAATGGAATAAAAATCAGACCCTGTCTGCTAAGCGTTAAGAGCAAAGCTGGTAATGCTTTACCTACGGCTTGAAAATAAGCTGCTCCTATCAGTTGGATTCCTACTACTGGTAATGCTGCAAAAACATATTTTAATGCCGCTGGTGTTTGTGCATTTACCACAGCATCCTTTGAAAATAGTGTGGGTATTTGATCTGCAAAAAACAATATGAATAATAAAACAACCGTAGCCAAAGCACTGGCATAACCTATGGAAATATTGATAACTTTTCTTACCCGCTTCCAATTTTTCGCTCCGTAATTATAGCCTGCAATAGGCAGAAACCCTTGGGTAATCCCAAATATTGGAAATGTTGCAAACATTAACATTCTACTCAGTATGGCATACACTGCAATAGTCGATTCTCCTCCAAATGAAAAAAGAATATTGTTGACCAAAAGAACGGTTAAGCTGACCATGGCCTGACGAACTAAAGTTACTGAACCCAAGGATGAAATTTCTTTAACAATTTTAGAGTCTAGAATAAAGTCCTCCCACTTAGGTCGAAGTATGGATTTTTTTGAAAGAAAGAAATAGATAATATAAGAAGCACATACTCCATAAGAGAGTGTCGTTGCCCATGCTGCACCAAACATCCCCCAATCAAAAACACGGATAAAAATATAATCCAACAATAAATTTGAAACAGAAGGTAAAAGCATGGCATACATCGCATTCTTTGGTTTGCCTTCTGCTCGAATAGCAGCATTTGACATCATGCAAAAAGCCAGTACTGGAACTCCATACATCACGATGACATAATAGGTTTTAGCTAAAGAAAACAGGCTGCCTTTTCCTCCAAAAAGCGGAAGGATTTCATTGACATAAAGTAAACCAAATACAACTACAAAAACTGTTAAAAGTAATGTCAATGTAATTTGGTTGGCAAAGGTTCGCTCAGCTTTTGGACGCATACCTTCACCCAAGGCTCTAGAAATAATTGAAGCACCTCCTACTCCTATAGACATTCCTAAGGCTGCAATAAAAAATGATACTGGAAGCACCACATTGATAGCTGCTATCGCATTGGAACCTATCCACTGCCCTACAAAAATAGTATCGATTAGTATGTTCAACGACATTACTAGGATACCGATGGATGCAGGAACCGCTTGTTGGATTAATAATTTGGGTATGGGTTTACTTCCAAGTGCTTCGGTTGACTTAAAACTCATTCAGCAGCTTCTTTAAGCGCCCATTCGTCTATCCATCGACTCATTACGTTTACCCAATCATCCCTATCGTTTATACAAGGAATAACATGTAGCTTTTTACCCCCATTTTCTTCAAAATCTTCAGCAGCTTCCATTCCGATTTCCTCTAAAGTTTCAAGGCAATCAGATACAAATGCAGGAGTAGCAATGGCCAATTCTTTAGTCCCGTTTTTGGCAAAAGCCTCAACAGTTTTATCCGTGTAAGGTTTTAACCATGAGCCTAAAATTGAAACTCGAGACTGGAAGCTAGTAGAATAAGTACCTTCTTTTAATTCCAAATACTCAGCTACGTTTTTGGTTGTCATTTCGCATTGATGACGGTAGCAATAGGCATGAGCCGGAGAATCTTCAAAACAGCATTTCCCGTCCATTTTACAATGTGATTTTGTAATATCAGACTTTCGAATATGACGCTCAGGAACCCCATGATAGGAAAACAAAAGATGTTCCCAGCCTTTGCCTTTTAAAGACTCTTGAATTGAATTTGACAAAACACGAACGTAATCAGGGTGATTGTAAAATGGCGGCAGGGAAGTAAATTCCATTTGCGGAAAGTGTTTACTTCTAATCTCTTCCGCCAGTACCAGTATCGTTTCAGTGGTAGCCATCGCAAATTGCGGGTAAAGTGGGACCAGAAGAACCTCGGTAACCCCTTGTTTTGCCAACTCTTCTAATCCAAAATGTATTGAAGGATTTCCATACCGCATCGCCAAAGAAACAGGGGTTGAAACCTTTTTTTGAATTTTTTCTTGAAGACGTTCTGATAANACAATTAAGGGTGANCCTTCTTCCCACCAAATTTTTCTATATGCTTTAGCTGATTTTTTAGGTCGGGTATTTAAGATAATNCCCTTGACTAAAAAAGTTCTGAACCACTTGGGAAGATCNATNACCCTTCCNTCCATTANAAACTGATCTAAATANGACCTNACATCTTTTGTTTCGGTANTNTCTGGAGAACCCAGATTGACTAAAAGNACACCTTTCATNGACAATTTTTTTACGAAGATACTGAACCTAAATATTTCTTNGGAGTGGTTCCATATTTCTTTTTNAATGCAGCNATAAAATGNCTTGCNGTACTGTANCCNAGCTTTAATCCCACTTCGTTNACATTGTANTTTTGNGAGTTCAACATNCTNCGCGCTTCTTCCATTTTATGATCNANTAGATANGCATAGATCGTATCNCCNTAAAGTTCCTTNAAACCNTCTTTTAATTTTTTTAATGANAGTCCAATTTCTACTGCAAGATTTTCTAAAGATGGAGGATCAGTCATTCGCTCTAGTACAATTTCTTTTGCCTTTCTAATCTTTCTTACGTTTTCCTCATCTACCAAAAAAGGGCATTGCTCAACCGATGGATCTTCGCTTTTATTAAAATACAAGCTCAGCAATTCATAAACCTTTCCTTTAATATATAACGCTTTGATACTGTCGTGAATTTTTGATTGAAGAACTTGACTTAATACCACCGCAATGGAAGAAGTAAACGGGAGGTTGTCGTAATATTTTTTTGCACTGTTCTCTGAACTCAAAAAAGGTATGTGATCTGCATCAGAAGAAAAAAGAGCATGAAATTTTGTAATGGAAATCAATGCACTAACAAGCCAGGTATTAGGGCTGAGTTCAACATCTATAGGAAGCTCTTTGGCTGGATTGTAAAGCAATATGGAGTGATCTTCGTTTAAAGGAAAGGTATAACTGCCTTGATTGTACTTAAAATTCATTTGCCCCTTTAAACAAAAATGGAATTGAAGAAAATTCTGAGCGACAGTATGAGTAATATCCAAAGCCGCATCAGTATCGTTTTTTGCCCTCAAAACATAGCAACTAGGATCAATCTCGGTTAGCTCAAAGGAACTTTTGTCGTTATTTTTCTCTTTCATTAATTTTGATTTTGTTTAACCTTTTGGTTTAAAAAAATTAATTATTCCACAAAAATAAGCCTTTTACAAGAGTTTTAAGAATTCTGAGCAAAAAAACCTAAAGTGCTATTTTAAAACTTTATAGCGTTATTTTTTAGACCTGCTCTCTTTTATTTTTGTGTCGGAATTTAAACAAATCCTTTTGACCAAAAGCAGAAGATTTTACGCTGTAGGTGTTAGCCATAAGACAGCTACCATAGACCATAGGGGTTATTTTAGCTTAAGTGACTCCCAGCTTCATGCTTTGTTTTTAGACGCCAAAGAAAAAGGAATTCAAGACTTATTACTCATTAATACCTGTAATCGTACAGAGATCTACGCATGGACTTTTTCAGACACTGAATTGGTCGAATTGCTTTGTACGCACTCTGAAGGAACCCAAGAAAGCTTTAACAAGATCGGGTACTCATTCGAAGATGAAAAAGGAATTCATCACCTTTTTCGAGTGGGGACCGGACTAGAGAGTCAAATTCTAGGGGATTTTGAAATCATTGGTCAAATCAAGCAAAGTTTTTACCGATCGAAAAAAATGGGCCTTGCTCAGGGGAATTTAGAGCGATTGACAAACTCCGTCATTCAGGCTAGTAAAAGAATCAAAACCGAAACTCAAATTTCGAGTGGAGCTACATCGGTTGCTTTTGCATCAGTACAATACATTTTAAAAAATGTTAGGGATATCGCTCAAAAAAACATCTTGCTGTTTGGAACTGGGAAAATCGGAGCAAATACCTGTGAAAATTTGGTCAAACACAGTCAAAATGATCATATTGTTTTAATCAATCGGACCCAAGAAAAAGCTGAAAAGATTGCTGGAAAGTTTCCCGTTCAAGTCAAGCCTTTTGGAGAATTGACTGCCTCCATTTTAGAAAGTGATGTTCTTATTGTGGCTACAAGTTCTCAAAAACCGACTATTACAGCTGATCTTATTCATAACAACAAGCCCCTTTTAATATTAGACCTTTCGCTTCCCCGAAATGTTGACCCTTTACTTAAAGATCGACCCAATACCCAAGTGATACATTTGGATGAGCTTTCTCAAATTACCGATGCAACCTTTGAAAAAAGAAAAAAATTCATTCCCCAAGCAGAAGGCATACTCGATGAGGTTAAACTGGAATTTTTAGAGTGGTTAGAACACAGAAAATATGTGCCTGCCTTAAAGGCTTTTAGAGATAAATTAATTATTCCAAGAAAAGGTGAAAAAGAAGTAAAACAGTATATAAATAATTGTTTTGGTTATCAGAAAAAGCAAGAAATAGCTCAAAAAATAACTGGTCATATTTCAGCTTACCTAAGGGAAAATCCAAGACAAGCTAATATAACAATTAACTTGCTAAAGGATGTATTAGAGTTAAATCCAGAGCGATATTCCGAAAAATGATACGGATAGGTACACGAAAAAGTGCTCTAGCATTTTGGCAAGCTAATCAGGTTAAAAGTCGGCTGGAGGCGCTCGGAGCCTCAGCAGTTTTNGTGCCCGTTGAAAGTGAAGGAGACCAAAATCTGACAGATCCACTCTACAAAATGGGAATTCAAGGTATCTTCACTAAGACACTTGATNCNGCATTACTCAATAAAAAAATTGACATTGCTGTGCACAGTCTTAAAGATGTTCCAACAATTTTGGCAGAAGGAATCGAAATCAGTGCNGTATTATCACGNGGATCCAGTCAAGACGTGATTGCTTATCACCCTCAATATGCTGTCAACTCACAAAAGAAAATCATTGGNACNGGAAGTTTACGTAGAAAAGCACAATGGCTNAGAAAATATCCTGATTTTAAAGTTGAAAATCTTAGGGGTAATGTNCAGAANCGNCTTGAAAAACTAGNGNATTCCTCATGGANAGGAGCGATTTTTGCCCAGGCAGGTGTTGAACGTTTGGGGCTTTTAGGATTCGACTTCAAACCCCTGACNTGGATGATTCCTGCCCCAGCNCAAGGGGCTATAGGAATTGCAAGTCTAGGNTCCAACACCTCGATTCAGCCATATCTAAAACAAATTAACTCAACTGATACAGCTCTTTGTACTGAGACTGAACGCGCCTTTTTAAATACTCTGGAAGGAGGATGTACGGCGCCTATCGGAGCATCTGCTAAAATCAAAGGAACTAAACTGATCTTTAAGGCAGGGCTTTTTTCCCTTGACGGCAAACAAGCAAAAGTGATCGAAGAAGAAATTCCAATTGCTGATGCCAAAGGTTTTGGAATTCAAGCAGCGAAAAAAATTCTCAATCAAGGAGGAGCTTCACTGATGGAAGAAATTAAATCCCAAATGACTAAATGAGACTGCTCGCGACAAAAAAAATTAGTCTTTCTTTGAAAGACCGGCTGATACAACACGGCTTTTCTGTTGTAGAACAGCCGTTTATTAAAATTGAGCCTCTTGCGATCAATATCGATTCCGCTAAAGACCACCTGATTTTTACTAGTCAGAATGCTGTAAAAATTGCCTTTTCAAATGCCCACATTAGACCGCTATTAGAAGGAAAAAAATATTATTGTGTAGGCGAAAAGACAAAATCCATTTTAGAGGAAAATGGACAAAAAGTGATCAAAATGGCTCAAAATTCGGCTAAATTGGTCGATTTTTTAAAAAAAATACCTAAAAATGAAAAATTTTCATTTTTTTGCGGTAAGCTTCGAAGGCCTGAAATTGAGGATTTTTTTAAAGATAATCAGATCTCATTTAATATCTTTGAAATATACAATACCGTCCTAACCCCCAAACTAATAGAGGCTCATTTTGATGGAATATTATTTTTTAGTCCTTCAGCTGTGAGTAGTTTTTTTAAATCCAATTCATGGAATTCACAAACACAGGGTTTTTGCATTGGAAAGACTACAGCGTCTGCACTTAAAAATTTTACTCCAAATTACAGTACTGCTAAAGAAGCAAACGAAACTCAACTCTTCTTAAGCATTTATAACTATTATACTCAACACCATGCTGAAAAATGATTTGTTTTTAAAAGCCCTCAAAGGGGAAACTGTAACTAGACCTCCAGTTTGGATGATGCGCCAAGCAGGACGCTATCTGCCTGATTTCATGAAACTCAAGGAGAAATATGACTTTTTTACTCGTTGCCAGACTCCTGAGTTAGCTACTGAAATCACGATCATGCCCATTAATCAGATCGGTCCAGATGCAGCCATTCTCTTTAGTGATATTTTGGTTGTTCTGCAGGCTATGCAAATTCCAGTAGAAATGAAAGAAGGAGTTGGTCCTTGGATTCCAAATCCTGTTCGATCTCAAGCAGACGTTGATCAAGCTATAGTCCCAGATATCTACGAACATCTGGGTTATGTGATGGACGCAATTAAAATGACTCAGGGAGCACTTTCAAACAGAGTACCTTTGATTGGCTTTGCAGGATCACCCTGGACTTTACTCTGTTACGCAGTTCAAGGGCAAGGTTCAAAAACATTTGATAAGGCAAAAGCCTTTTGTTTTAGTCAGCCAGAAGCAGCACATGATTTACTTCAAAAAATTACGGATACTTCCATCGCCTATCTTAAGGAAAAAGTTGCCTCTGGGGTGAATGCAGTTCAGATTTTTGATTCTTGGGGAGGATTATTATCCCCCAATGATTACAAAATTTTTTCTTGGCCCTATATTCAACAAATCATAAATGCACTCAAGGATGAAATTCCCGTGATTGTATTCGGAAAAGGATGCTGGTTTGCCCTGCATGAAATGGGAAAATCAGGTGCTGCTGCCTTAGGAGTTGATTGGACTTGTTCAGCACGAAATGCTCGCTATCTGTCTGGAGGACAGGTAACCTTACAAGGAAATTTTGATCCTTCCCGTTTGCTTTCTCCCATTCCAGAAATAACTGAAGCAGTCTATAAAATGATCAATGAATTTGGTAAGGATCGCTATATAGTAAATCTAGGTCACGGCATACTTCCCAATATTCCTGTCGATCATGCAAAAGCATTTGTAGATGCTGTAAAATCGTATTATTAATCAAATATNATTCCCCATGAAAGATCAATTCTACACTTACATTCAAAACCTACAAAATCAGATTACTCAAGCTTTGGAAAAAGTGGACGGTAAGGTAAAATTTAAAGAAGACCNCTGGGATCGTCCTGAGGGAGGAGGTGGTCAGAGCCGTGTTATCGAAAACGGAGCTNTATTTGAAAANGGAGGTGTCAATATTTCAGCAGTCCACGGTCCTCTTCCNAAAAGCATGCAAACCTATTTCGAAGTAGGTGAAGTTGACTTTTTTGCCTGTGGTTTAAGTTTGGTAATNCACCCTAAAAATCCAATGGCTCCTACAGTACACGCAAACTGGCGGTATTTTGAAATGTACGACAAGGATGGTGTTTTGGTTGACCAGTGGTTTGGTGGCGGACAAGACCTTACTCCNTATTACCTTTTTGAAGAAGATGCAATCCATTTTCATCAACAATGTAAAAAAGCNTGTGATGCNCANCATGCTGATTTTTACAATGAGTTCAAAATTCACTGNGATCGGTATTTTTACAATGAACACCGAGATGAAGCCAGAGGTGTAGGAGGATTGTTTTTTGACTATCTCAAAGCAGACAAAAGCTTTAGTATACAAGACCGCTNCNATTTTGTTNCCGAAGTAGGCNATGTTTTCTTAGATGCCTATTTGCCTATCATAAACAAGAGAAAAAAACTTCCTTATACCCCGGNACATCGGGACTGGCAAGAGATCAGAAGAGGTCGTTATGTAGAATTTAATTTAATTCACGACAAGGGTACACTCTTTGGACTTAAAACCAAGGGACGCATTGAAAGTATTTTGATGAGTCTTCCTCCTCATGTTCAATGGAAGTATAACCACGAACCCGAGCCAGGANGTGAGGAAGCCAAACTTTTAGACGTACTAAAAAATCCAAAGGAATGGATTTAAAAAACATCAAACTCCTTCCCAATTTTTGTAATTTAAACTCAAATTAAGAGCCATGAATACCCTTATCATCTTATTTGTTTTTCCATTACTNATTNTTTTTTCATANCTGTTTGATGCTTTTGCTCGAAAAACAAAATTCCCTGCAGTCATTTTATTGATGTTTACCGGTATTGCTGTTCGGGNAATTGCNTCGGCATACGGATATGATGAATTAGGNTTTTTAGATGATCTGATCCCTGTTTTGGGGACCATTGGTTTGATTTTAATTGTTTTAGAAGGAGCTTTAGAACTGGAGATCAGTAAAGAAAAAAGTGTNCTGATTTTAAAAGGGTTTTTCGCCGCACTGATTATATTGGNACTCAATATTGCAGCTTTACAATGGNTTTTTGTCCAGCTATTTCAAATGGATACTCAACTGGCAACTCTTTCCGCTATTCCTCTGGCTATTATTAGTAGTGCAGTAGCCATACCTTCTGCCGCAAGCTTACTCAATCAAGATCGTGAATTTATAGTCTACGAATCTACTTTTTCAGACATCTTAGGGATTATGATTTTTAATTATGCNATACGACAGTTTGAAGCGCAACAAGNCTTGATTGGTGCTACCCCACTAGTNTCTCTTTTTCTNCAAATTCTTGGTGTTNTANTTATTTCTCTTGCTATCACCTATGTATTGTATCGNCTGATCCGTCAAATTCATCATCACGTCAAATTTTTTCTTATCCTCGCATTATTGATCTTGGTTTATGCTTTTGGAAAACTGTTCCATCTCCCTGCTTTGGTTACCATTTTTATTTTTGGAATTTTCTTGAGTAATGTAAAAAGTTTACTCCCTAATTTTTTAAAAANTTATTTGGACCTNGACCAAACCGAAAAAGAGCTACATGAATTTCATATCCTTACCGCAGAATCGACATTTATTGTAAGGACATTCTTCTTTTTATTTTTTGGATTTTCCATTCAGCTTACTGATTTTAATTCCCTACAACCCCTTCTTTATGGTATCCTAATAATTGCAATCATGTTGCTTCTACGCTATCTGTATTTTACGGTCACTACCTTTAAAGTCNAACCCAGCNCTTTGGTCTANATGTCGCCGAGAGGATTGATCAGTATTCTCTTATTTATNCAACTTAAAGAGNTTTCATTCATCGATTTAACAAATAGCCCCATAGACGAACGTGTCCTTTTNATTGTCATTTTAAGTTCTATGCTNGTAATGCTNATTGGCACNTTAAAAAAATCCNAATCCATTGAATTGGANAACGATACTGAAGAGGAAGTTCCTCTTACTGTAGANATGAAAGTTGAAAATTCAGAGTCTACAGAAAACNAAGNTGAAGATCCACTAAATTAATTCTCATGTATCCATTAAACCGCAACAGAAGACTTCGNAGNTCTTCCAGTTTNAGNAGTTTACTCCAAGAACATCATCTCACTCCTAACGATTTTATTGTTCCNCTATTCGTAGTAGAAGGCAAACAACTTAAAGAACCCATTCCTTCTATGCCTGGGTATTTTAGGTTGTCACTCGACTTACTTGCGGAAAAAGCTAAAGTACTTTGGAGGAAAGAGATTAAAGCTGTACTGCTGTTTGTCAAAGTTGCCGATAAGCTCAAAGACAATAAAGGTACTGAGGCATTAAACTCTGATGGCTTGATGCAAAAGGCGATAAAAACAATAAAAACTGCTGTACCTGATATGATAGTCATGACAGATGTCGCTTTGGATCCCTATTCTTCATTCGGACATGACGGCATCGTAGAAGAGGGAAAGGTTTTAAATGATCCTACAGTTGCTGTACTAGCTGAAATGGCATTGTCTCATGCTCAAGCAGGAGCTGATGTAGTCGCTCCAAGCGATATGATGGACGGACGAGTACTCAGTATCCGACAACAACTTGAAGAAGCAAACTATCACGATACCCTGATCATGAGCTACAGCTCAAAGTATGCTTCATCTTTTTACGGTCCTTTTAGAGATGCTTTAGATTCAGCTCCAGGATTTGGTGATAAAAAAACCTATCAAATGGATTTTGCAAATCGAGATGAAGCGATTGTTGAAACACAGCGAGATATTGAGGAAGGTGCAGATATCGTCATGGTAAAGCCAGGTCTTGCCTATTTAGATATCATACGGGATTTAAAAGACAACTTCCACACCCCAATTGCAGCTTATCAAGTAAGTGGAGAATACGCCATGCTCAAAGCAGCTGCAGCTCAAGGATGGTTAGATCACGATCAAGTAATGCTTGAACAATTAACGAGTTTTAAACGTGCGGGCGCTCAACTCATCGCAACCTATTTTGCTGAAGAAGCGGTAGAATTTCTCTAATAAGAAAAAAATGGGGAGTCTCAGCGACTCTAACCCAACCTTTTTTTGGGAAAATTGTCTTTAAAGCACCTACTTATTCGGGAGGAATATTCTTCAATCTTTAAATCCCATATTTTCGTTCTGGACTAAACTGATCAATCGCCATAGAGGTTTGTTGATTGGAAATCAATTCAGTAACTAATTTACCTGTGGCTGGTCCTAAACTCCATCCCATCATTGAATGACCCGTAGCTAAAACTAAGTTCTTACAACTCGAATGCCTCCCGATAAAAGGTAAGCCATCAGGGGAAAGTGGACGCAAGCCACATTTAACATCTTTCAATTCTTTTTGAGCTACATTTATTTGAGGATAATAGTCAGTAGCAGCTTGAGCTATTGCAGCAACTCTTTTGGTGTTGATTTTATGATTTATACCGGAAAGCTCCATGGTTCCTCCAAAACGGGTAAATCCTTGCATGGGGGTAACAGCTACTTTAGCTTCTAACAATAATGTAGGTAATTTTATTCCTGTGGGTTGACGCGTATTAATTCTATAGCCCTTTCCGGCCTGAACAGAAAGTTGAATCCCCAATGCTTTCAACAAATGTTCTGACCAAGCTCCACTTGCTACAACAACCTCATCCGATTTAATCTCTTCTTGCGAAATGCATACTGATGTAATACTACTCCCTTTTGTTTTAAAATGAGTCACTTCTTTTTCCAATAGAAAACTGACCCCTGCTTCTTTTAATACATTGATCATGTTCTTCATAAACACTTCTGGTGTACTGTGAGCATCACTTTCATACCAATAAGCTCCAGCAATATCCATAGGAGCTTGAGGCTGCTTTTTCAATACTTCCTTTGTNCTTAAATGATCTATTTTTAANCCTAGATCTTNTGCTTGAGCCACNACCTCTGCCTCTTCTTTCTCCGCTTGAGAAGTTTTATACGCCATTAATAATCCCTTGGTTTCCAAATGAAAATCGAACTTNGAATGCTCTTGCATCTCNAGAAAGAGTTGTTTACTCAAAAGGTTGATNTTGAGTATCGCTTGCNTGGATTGTTGCACGTGAGTAGGAGTACAAGATTTCATAAATTTTAAACCCCACCGAATCAAATCTTTGTCGAATCTGGGTTTTATATAGAAAGGACTTGAGGCTTTAAACATCCATCTAAATCCTTTAGAAACCATCCCAGGGGCAGCCATTGGTATGATATGGCTNGGGGNNAGATAACCTGCATTAACNTNNGATGCTCCNGAATTGAGTTNTCCTTTGTCAACTACAGTCACTTCATGNCCCNCTTTACTTAAGTAATAGGCGGTNCACAAACCCACTACACCTCCACCGATGATTACAATTTTTTTCTGGCTCATATTACAAAACTTGAAATCCTTTTAGGTAAGGATCTTCTGGATCTAAAATCAGTTGATTATAACCTGTAATACGAGCGCTTCCTTCTATACTTGGTAAAATACATTCATAAGAACCGATCTTGGTTACCGCTTCAACTTTCCCCTTAAAAATGGAGCCTATAATACTTTCGTGAATAAAAGAATCTCCGAGTTTTAGTTTACCCTTTGCAAAACATTGCGCCATACGCGCTGAAGTTCCTGTGCCGCACGGTGAGCGGTCAATGGCTTTATCTCCATAAAACACAGCATTGGATNCTGTCACTCCAGNTTGGGNAGACTCTCCTGCCCACAATACATGACTACAACCTTTAATCTTATCATCTAAAGGATGTTCAAACTCCTGTAAAGAATTGATTTGAGAACGAATCACTCTACTCCATCCTACCAATTGTCCTGCGTTATAAGAATGAATTCCCTTAAAGTTATCTTGGATGTCAATAATCGCATAAAAATTACCTCCATAAGCTACATCGATGCTTAGGGCACCCAAATCTGGACAGATTATTTCAATAGAGGAAGCTGCTAAAAANGCTGGAACATTGGTGAATTTTACAGACTCAATTTTAGNATCCTTGCGTTTGTAATTTGCGATCACCAAGCCTGCTGGNGTTTCAACTCTAACCTCTCCTNCNGTCTTAGGTTGAATCAGCTNTTCTTCTAGTAGAATTGTTAAAGCTCCAATCAATCCATGTCCGCACATCGGCAAACATCCACTAGTTTCTATAAATAAAATTCCAACATCATTGGTCGGATCTTGAGGGCTGTAATAAAAACTCCCACTCATCATATCATNCCCTCGTGGTTCAAACATCAAGGCTGTGCGAATCCAGTCGTATTCTTTGATAAAATGAATTCTCTTCTCACCCATATCCTGACCTTTTAGATTGGGACTGGGTGACTTTACTAAACGAACTGGATTCCCAGCTGTATTCCCATCAACACAATCAAAAACAATCCGCTCAGTCTGTTTCATAAAGCATCGGTAGTCAATTTGCCATCAATCGTTCTCTGTATCCCCAAAGGGTTTTCATTTTGTAAGGCATCAGGTAATAACTCGTTTGGGCAATCCTGAAAGGCTACAGGTCGCAACCAACGATAAACTGCATCGGTTCCTACAGAGGTAAATCGGCTGTCGGTAGTTGCAGGAAAGGGTCCTCCATGTTGCATGGCCTCAGTTACTGCTACCCCAGTAGGAACTCCTTGAAAAAGTATTCTCCCTGCCTTTGATTTTAATTTAGATAAGAGTGTTTTTGATACTCCAGCATCTGAAGGTTCTCCNAAAATAGTTGCTGTCAATTGTCCTTCTATCGATGCCCCAACCGCTANAAGCTCTTCCTCATTTTTACATTCTACTACCANTGTAAATGGTCCAAAAACTTCTTGCATCAAACTGTGATCACTCAAAAATTGAGCTGCGTTAACACTTCCTATTGCTGCAGAACAAGTNTTTGATTTAAAAAATGTGTTGAGTTTANTACTACCCTCTAAACTGCTCAATTNTTGGTCATATTGGGTTTGAATATTGCTGTGAACCATNGGTNGCAATTGTAAGNCTTCCATACGATCACTGATTTTTTTTGCTAAATCAAATTGACCTGAAGGATCACAAANAACTATCAATCCTGGNTTGGTACAAAACTGCCCTGTNCCTAAAGTAACCGATTGAGCAATTGCTTCGGCTAAACNACTGTCCGATTTGAGCTTGGCTTCCAAGATAAAGATTGGGTTGATACTCCCCATTTCTGCAAAAACTGGAATNGGTTCCTCTCTTTGCTGAGCCAAATCATAAAGNGCTTTTCCACCAGAATAACTTCCAGTAAACCCAACTCCTTTCANCAGTGGGTTAGAAACGAGTTNGCTACCTANATNATGTGATTGNCCTCCAAGATGAGAAAAAANTCCTTTGGGTAATTNACATTTTTNAACNGCNTTAGCAATGGCTTGNGCNACCAATTCGCTGGTCCCCGNATGATAAGGATGTGCCTTAACCACCACAGGGCAAGNTGCCGCAAAAGCAGAAATTGTATCCCCTCCCGCTGTTGAAAAAGCCAATGGAAAATTACTGGCTCCAAATACTNCAACAGGCCCTATGGGNTAAANCATTTTTCTTAANTCAGGACNNCCNGTATGGAGANTTGCTTTGACAAAATCNCCTTTTTGTAAAAGTTCGATAAACCGCTGAATNTGATCCATNGTCCGTTGAAACTCTCCATTTGCTCTGCCNTCAGCTAAAGCAGATTCCATTTGATAAGTAGCAATTATTTCNGATTGAATCAGTTGCATTTCTTTTTGAATACATTCTAAAAAACGAATNCGATCAGTTAANCGAAGTGCTGCTACCAATTCAAAACTCTCAGAAGCAGCCTCTAGCGCTCTTGAAATTTGATCAGAAGTTGCCTGCTGAAAATCAANNNCNAGAGCNTCTTGAGTTTTGGGATTAATTGTTTGAAATTTTATTGAATCTGATTGCGATTCCCAATTTCCAGCTACTAAATTATTACCGTTTATCATAAGTGTTTTTTGTAATCAAGGTTTTGTGGTCTTGTTAGAAGAGCAGATTCAATAATATCTTGCACCTCTTTTTTCGCCTGACCACTCAGAGGTACTCTAGGGGGTCGTACATGACCCGTTCCAAGACCTGTTGCCACTTCACATAATTTAATATTTTGAACTAATTGAGGAGAAATGTCCAATTCTAAAAGCGGTAAAAACCACCTAAAAACTTTTCTTGCTTTTTCCCATTCACCCACCTTACTGTAGGTGTAAATCGCAACCGTTTCTTCAGGAAATGCGTCAACCAAACCAGCAACCCAACCGGTTGCTCCCATCATCAAACACTCCATAGCTATGGTATCAACCCCACAAAGAATTTTAAATCGATCCCCAAACCGATTGATCATTCTGGTAACATTAGTCGTATCACGAGTTGATTCTTTCACTGCATTAATATTATCGTATTTGGAAAGTTGTTCGAACATGTCCAAAGTCACTTCAATTTTATAATCCACAGGATTATTGTAAATCATAATTGGTAAGGAGGTGCTTTCTGCTATAGAAGTAAAATATAAAACAGTTTCTGCATCTGTGGCTTTGTATCGCATGGGTGGTAGTAACATCAAGCCACTAGCTCCTTCAGCTTCCGCTTGTTTCGCAAGCTGAATACCATCAGCGGTTGCTTGTTCCGCTATGTTCATAATTACTGGAATTTTACCTTCCACTCTTTTTATTGTTTTTTGCAATAAAAGGCTACGCTCCTCAGCTGAAATAGTGCTCGCCTCTCCCAATGTTCCTCCCAAAATTATTCCATGGACTCCAGCTTGAATCTGTGCATCTAAATTGATTTGAAAAGCGTTGAGATCGAGTTGATGACTTTCATTGAATTGGGTTGTAATCGCTGGCATCACACCTTCCCATTTAAAATTCTTCATAAGCGGTTTTGAATTTTTATATAATGCTTGAATATAAGTTTTTTTGAAATTTGAAAAGACATATTTAAAAGATTTCTAAATTGAGTAAAATCAAAGTTAAACGAACTGCGCTACACTGATGACAAAAAACCATTTCTATAATAGCCCAATTGGTTGGATAAAATTTGAAGAAACAGAATTTGGCTTAACTTCTTTACAGTTTTCAAAACCGCCTTCTATTCCTCAATCAAATAATTCCACAAAATTGATTAGTTATTTAGATTCATATTTTAGACACAGCATTACTGATTGGAACACTAAGTTGATCCCTGCCGGTACAGCTTTTCAAAAACAAATATGGGATATTGTGAAAAGTATCCCTAAAGGACGTACAAAAACATATAAGGATATAGCCCTTGCTCTTGGAGATGTCAAAGCCATTCGAGCTGTCGTCAATGCTATCGGCAAGAACCCTATACTTCTTTTTATCCCTTGCCACAGAGTTATCGGGAGTGATGGATCAATGACAGGTTATGCTGGAAGCGTTGATAAGAAAAGATGGCTTCTTAGCCATGAGGGAGTATCCATCCAAAAAACATTAGATTTTTAAGTGTACATTTAAGTAATAAAACAGCACATTGGTTCATGAAAAAAATAACACAAACCCTAGGGTTAGCATTAGTTGTCTTATTCGGATTATTATATATTTCCAAGTACAAATACCTTTTAACTGCCATTTCAACTATTTATTTGAAAGGATATACTACGGCTTATTTGTCAGATCACAAGAGTTTTGACAACCGGGTTTTAAATCCGTCTGAAAACCCTCAGCCATGGCCTCTTCATTCCCGTTTTAATACTGTTTCTTTAAACGAAGCTCAAGAACAAATCAATCTTGACAATCAAACAGTTGCGCTTTTAGTGATTAAAAACGACAGTCTCTTTTTTGAAAAGTATTATGATGGATACGGTCAAGACTCAAAAAGTAATGCTTTTTCAATGGCAAAAAGTTATGTTTCGGCTCTTTTGGGAAAGGCTATAATGGATGGTTATATTAAAGGTTTAGATCAAGCAGTGAAGGATTTTATCCCTGAGCTAAAAGGTGCTTATGCCGACAAAGTCACTGTAGGTGATCTAGCAAGTATGGCCTCTGGTCAGCGCTGGGATGAGGCTTATTACTCTCCAGTATCTGTAACCACTGCTGCTTATTTTGTAGAGGATTTAGAGAAGTTAATATTGAGTCAACCCATTGATCAAGCCCCTGGAAAATCTTTTATTTACAAAAGCGGTACAACCCAATTACTAGCAATGGTAATCGTTAAAGCTACAGGCAAAAATTTGACAGATTATCTCTATGAAAGTTTTTGGAATCCGATGGGCGCTGAGTACCAGGCTTTATGGCAATTGGATAGTGAAGAAAATGGAATGGAAAAAGCCTATTGTTGCATCGCATCAAATGCAAGGGATTTTGCTCGGCTGTCAAAGTTGTACAAAAACCACGGTAAATGGGATGGGAAAATTCTATTGGATTCCACCTTTATCGCAAAGTCTTTAACACCNCGTTTTGAAGATAGCCCNCAATATGGATACAGTTGGTGGCTAAAAAATTATAAAGGATATAATNTCTTTATGAATCGAGGGCATTTAGGACAGTATGTAATTACCATTCCTGAAGAAAATTTAATCTTGGTCAGGTTNGGACACAGCAAGGGTCCAAAAGGTAAAATNGCTGACCCCTTTACTCCAGACATCTATCGCTACATGGATATTGCACTAGANCTCAACCCCGATNCTAGCGCACCTTAATTTAAATNAAATCCTTTTTCTCGATATAGAGANCGTACCTCTGTATCCAAATTTTGATCAAGTTCCCGATCAGGAAAAAAAGTTCTTTGCCGAAAAAACAGCCTATCAAAGAAAAGATGAAATCTCCCCAGAGGATTTCTACGAANGAGCGGGTATTTGGGCTGAGTTTGGTAAGATAATATGTATTTCAGTNGGTTATTTTACCCCTACTGGCCCAAGAGAATTTAGACTTAAGAGTTTTACAGGGGAGGAAATACAGCTATTAAGGGCTTTTAAAGAACTTCTTGAGTTACACTTTAATAGTCCAAGACATCTNCTTTGTGGACACAATGCAAAANAATTTGATTTTCCTTTTATTGCNAGACGCATGTTGATTCATCNAATTTCACTTCCACAAAGTCTCCAACTTTTTAATAAAAAACCTTGGGAAGTANCTCATCTNGACACACTTCATCTTTGGCGTTTTGGAGATTATAAGCACTATACTTCTTTAAAGTTAATGGCACATGTTTTAGGAATTCCCTCTCCAAAGGATGANATCGATGGAAGTCANGTGGCTTCAGTATTTTACGAAGAGAAAAACTTAGAGCGGATAATTACCTATTGCGAAAAAGATGTGGTCACNGTGGCTCAGGTATTTCTAAAGCTACGAAGTGAATCCCTTCTCAAAACTGAAGAAATTATTTTTAGCCAATAAAAATAGTTATCTTAGGTTTNAATAAAATTTGTGAATTACAATGGAACAAAACTTCGATGCTATAGTAGTAGGAACGGGAATAAGTGGTGGCTGGGCTGCNAAGGAACTTTGTGAAAACGGATTGAAAACATTNGTGCTTGAAAGAGGGCGAATGGTGAAACATTTAGAAGACTATCCTACCATGTACCTAGANCCTTGGGACATGAAAAATGGAGGNAGCACTTCNCAAGAAGATTTAAAAAAATACAANAAGCAAAGAAGATGGGGAGTCAATGAAGGAAANCGTCATTTNTACAANAACGATTNTGAATACGACTACGACGAAGACAAAACATTTGATTGGATACGCGGAACTCAAGTTGGAGGTCGTTCTTTGATTTGGGGGCGTCAAACTTACCGCTGGAGTGACGATGATTTTGAAGCCAATTTACGAGATGGTATAGCTATTGATTGGCCCGTTCGCTATAAAGATATTGCTCCNTGGTATTCCNATGTNGAAAAATTTATNGGNGTNAGTGGTGAGGCATTNAATCTTCCTCAGCTTCCTGACAGTGAATTNTTACCTCCTATGGAGTTAAATTGTGTTGAAAAAGAACTTCAATCTTCTATTGCNAANAACTACNACGATCGTATCATGACTGTAGGTCGNGTAGCCCANATTACACAAGGGNCTAAATCNGANGGNGGAAGAACACAATGTCAATTNCGAAATCGCTGTGATAGAGGATGTCCTTTTGGATCNTATTTCAGCTCTAACTCATCAACACTTCCTGCTGCANAAAGNACNNGNAATATGACCCTTCGNCCNAACTCTGTNGTTTCAGAAGTNATCTATGANGAAACAACCCAAAAAGCAAAAGGNGTTNGNNTAGTTGATGCACTCACNAAAGAANTATTNGAATTCAACNCAAAAGTGGTTTTCATTTGTGCTTCTTCTATGGCTTCAACTGCTATTNTATTAAANTCAAAATCTNAACGTTTTCCNAATGGACTAGGNAATGATTCTGGAGAACTAGGTCACAACATTATGGANCACCANTTAGGNAGTGGTGCCTCTGGATCATACGACGGGTTCGAAGATAAATATTACACTGGAAGACGCCCTAATGGATTCTATATTCCACGTTTTAGAAATNTTGGTGGCAAGAAAAAAAACGTTGACTTTTTGAGAGGCTATGGCTATCAAGGAGGTGCAGGNCGTGGNAATTGGTCAGACGCAGTCGCTGAATTTGCCTATGGAAGTGAATTTAAAAATGCCATNCTAAAACCTGGAAAATGGAATGTTGGNATGGGTGGTTTTGGTGAAGTATTGGCCTACCACGAAAATCGAATGTATTTGAATTATGACAAAATTGATCAATTTGGCTTACCTAAAATTGTATTTGATGCAGAATTCAANGAAAANGAAAAGAAAATGAAGGAAGATTGGAAAGTTCAAGCAGCAGAAATGTTAGAAAATGCCGGCTGTAAANATGTTAATNTCTTTGATTCCAATGCGCCCATAGGAAAAGGGATACACGAGATGGGAACTGCTCGTATGGGACGAGATCCAAAAACTTCTGTTTTAAATAAATACAATCAAGTACACGNANTNCCCAATGTATTTGTTACCGATGGTGCATTTATGGCTTCCTCAGGGACTCAAAACCCCTCCCTAACCTATATGGCTTTTACAGCACGAGCTGTGAATCATGCAGTNTCTGAATTGAAGAAAATGAATCTCTAAAGGGTAGTTTTTTCATGCCAAAACATCCTANAAATGTCAACAAACAAACTCCTTTGTTGGATGTCAAAAAGCTTTNCCTTGAAATTGAAGGAAAATCACTTTTATCTTCTGTTTCCNTAAAACTATNCGATAATGAGATACTNGCTCTTGTCGGAGAGTCAGGAAGTGGAAAATCATTACTTGCACTCTCCTTACTAGGCTTGCATCCAAAAAAAGCTCAACTTGNAGCANATCGTGTTCTTTTTGAAGGAGACTCGCTCTTGAATGTCAATAAAAAAAANTGGCAAGGCTTACGTGGTAATAAAATAGGGATGGTTTTTCANGAACCTCAATCGAGCCTTAACCCTTCCATGCGTTGCGGAAAACAATTATTNGAAGTATTGCAACAACATACCACCCTTTCAAAGAAAGAACAAAAAATAAAAATCATTGAGGCCTTGAAAGAGGTTCAACTTCCTGACCCTNGTCGGATTTTTAAATCGTATCCACACCAAATAAGTGGTGGACAAAAACAACGGGTTATGATTGCGATGGCCTTGCTTTGCCATCCCAAATTGTTGATTGCAGATGAACCTACAACCGCACTTGATGTAACCGTTCAGAAAGAAATTATTGAACTTTTAAAAGGACTTCAAAAAAAACGAAATATGAGTGTCCTTTTTATCTCACATGATTTGGCTCTAGTAAAACAACTTGCTGANNGAGTTGCGGTAATGTATCAAGGAAAAATCATTGAAGAAAATTCTACTCAAAAATTATTTAGCAAACCGGCTGAGCCTTACACCAAAGGACTGCTTTTTGCACGTCCCTCAACAACAAATAGATTNCACCCTTTACCGACNCTTGATGATTACCAAAGTGGTACTTTTAAAGCCCACAGCCAAACTGTAAAAGAACGCTTAGATCACCATAAAAAATTATATTCTCAAACCCCTCTACTCCAAGTTAAAGAAATTGAAAAAGTATATCCAAGTCGATTTAGACTCTTTCAAAAATCAGCTGGTTTNCAAGCAGTAGCTCCACTAAATTTTTCTCTTTATCCTCAGGAGACACTTGGCTTAGTTGGTGAATCCGGTTGTGGAAANTCAACCCTTGCAAGNGCATTGATTTATCTTGATCCGCCTTCCAANGGAGTGGTTTACTTTAAAGGAAAANCTATCATCCAAGNTGATAAAAAACTGATGCGTAACATCAGGCAAAAAATTCAATTTGTTTTTCAAGATCCCTATGCNTCATTACACCCTTTGAAAACTATCGGAAGTGCNATCCAAGAGGTATTGTCCTATTATGCTGAAAATACTGATCAAAAACAAATTAAAGACGATNCCATACGTTTACTCACCCAAGTAGGCTTAACTGATNCCTTTTTTAGTCGTTTCCCTCATCAACTTTCAGGGGGACAAAGGCAACGTGTAGTGATTGCAAGAGCTCTAGCTTCTAAACCAGAGCTCCTTATNTGCGATGAAAGTGTNGCNGCATTGGATATATCGGTACAGGCGCAAGTGTTGAATTTACTCAATCAACTCAAAAAAGAATTAGGNCTGAGTTATCTGTTTATTTCACANGACTTGGCTGTGGTAAAATACATGTCTGACCGCGTCATGGTCATGAAAGACGGTCAACTGGTAGAACTCCAAGAGGCAGATAAACTGTATGCCGAACCTNAAAGTCANTACACTAAAAAGCTGATAGAAGCGATACCAAATTGAGTAAAAAATACNATGNCTAAGTTGAAGGATTTGGAATGGCTTCGTGAATCNAATTTATTTCTTCNAGAATTTCATCACTTAGGCTAATGGAAGCTGTACCAATATTTTCTTTGAGCTGATCAAGATCTGTTGCNCCTATGATATTACTCGTCNTAAAAGGTCTGTCATTTACAAAAGCTAGCGCAAGCTCAGTTAGGGTTAAGCCATTTTTTCGAGCCAAATCATAATACATTTCCACTGCATTTTTACANGGATCTGAACTGTATCTATNGTAATGGGGNAAAAGAGTAAGTCGTGCTTTNTCAGGTTGCTTTCCTCCTCTGTACTTNCCTGATAATACACCNAAAGCAAGGGGGGAATANGCTAATAGTCCTACCTCCTCACGATGACAAACTTCTGCATTTCCAACTTCAAAAGTTCTATTGAGCAGTGAATACGGGTTTTGTATGGTGCGAACCCGAGGCCGATCAGAATTTGAAGCCCTTAGANAACCCATAGTACCCCAAGGGGTTTCATTTGACAATCCTATATAACGTATATTCCCTTTTTTAACATGAGTATTTAAAGCATCCAAAACCGCTTCAAAGTTTTCTNCCCACACCTCACCACGTTTATAGTNATAGCCNCTCTTCCCAAAATAATTTGTAGGTCTTTCTGGCCAATGCAATTGATANAAATCGATATAATCAGTTTGAAGTCGTTTCAGACTGTTTTCAACGGCAGTATCAATAGTTTCTTTCNTGTAGCTTTTATCCGTCCGGATATGCTGAGTAAAANCTGCTGGTCCTGCGATTTTGGATGCGAGGATTATCTTATCTCTGAGTCCTGATTTTTTGAACCATGTNCCTATAAAACGCTCCGTATCTCCTTGNTCTTCTTGCCTTGGAGGAATAGGATACAATTCAGCCGTATCAAAAAAATTGATCCCNTGCTCATGGGCATAATCCATTTGGTCATGNCCTTGCTGTTCAGAGTTTTGTCTGCCCCAAGTCATGGTGCCTAAACATATTTTACTGACTTTTATCTGAGTTCCGNGTAATAAATTGTATTCCATTATTTAGATTCTAAAAGTGANGTAATTTCGTCAAGTGAAGGACTTAAAACAACTTCAATTCTTCGATTAGCTGCTCTGCCTTCTGCAGAACTATTCGNAGCAATTGGGACAAATTCACTNCGACCAGCAGCAGTTAAATTTTCAGCTAATATATTGTCATTCTCCANAAGAATATTGACNACTGCTGTAGCTCTTTTAGTCGATAGGTCCCAATTCGATTCCAATTGTCCTTTGGGTGAAAAAGGAACATTATCTGTATGACCNTCAATTAAGATNGCAATNTCTGGATTCNCNTCCANGACAGTAGCCANNTCCTTTAGCGCTTNTTTCCCTTCGGGTTCGATATCCCAACGTCCTGATTTGAACAAGAGTTTATTCTCCATGGATACGTAAACCTTTCCATTTCGTTGCTCCACAGTCAATCCTTTTCCTTCAAAATTNAACAAGGCATCCGACAGTCTTTCTTTGAGTTCATCCAAGGCTTGTTTTTGATTTTGAATCATTTGTTCCAATTGATTTACACGCTCNGAACGTNACTGCAGTTCAGTTTTTCTCAACGCAATTTCTTTCAACAATGCATTATTAGACGCAATGCTATTTTGAATTTTTTCCTCGCTGTTTTCTTTTAANAGTGTNTATTTNTCTTCCCAATCTTTCAGTTCTNGAAGCCCTTTAGCAACACTGTCTCGAGATCTTGAGAGNTACATTTCNACTTCCCCGAGCTTNCTGTTTAAAAGATCCCAGGATTGCTGGAGCGAATCTCGTGATTTTTCATAAGCGTTTCGCTCTGATTTNACNACCGCATAACGAGCTTCTAAATCATTAAATACTTTGGTNGAAACACAAGCATTAAAAANGAAAAAAAGAAAGGCGTAAGTGACTATTAAAGAATATTTCATNTTTAAAATTTGAGTTCAAGTCCAACGGGACAATGGTCAGAATGTTTGGCTTCAGGTAAAATAAAAGATCGGCTGATATTTTTTTCTAAAGGAGCACTGACAAGGGCGTAATCAATACGCCAACCTTTGTTGTTGTTCCTTGCATTTGCCCGATAGCTCCACCACGAATACTGATGGGGCTCTGGGTTTAGATATCGAAAGGAATCAATAAAACCCGACTGCATAAAATTATCCAACCACTCCCTTTCTTCAGGTAAAAATCCCGATACATTTTTATTTCGAACGGGGTCATGGATGTCAATGGCTTTATGGCAAATATTATAATCTCCACAGATGATTAGATTTGGATANTNCGTTTTGAGCTGGTTNACGTACTCTTGGAATTCATCCATAAATTGAAATTTGTAATCCAATCTTGCTAAATTNGTTCCNGAGGGTAAATACAAACTCATNATGGAAANCTCATCAAAGTCTACTCTGAGAATTCGACCNTCAAAATCCATATGNTCAATNCCNCNTCCGTAGNTAATATTATTTGGCTTTTGCTTTGAGAAAATTGCNACNCCNCTATANCCTTTTTTTTGNGCTGAAAACCAATAATGGTGATAACCTAGAGCTTCTAAAACAGTTGTATCGACTTGNGATTCTNGTGCTTTGGTCTCTTGGATACAAATCACATCNGCNTGNGTNGCTTNAAGCCAAGAGGCNAATCCTTTTTTAANGGCNGCNCGAATNCCGTTAACNTTGTATGAAAGTAATTTCAATTCTATTTTTTACGAATATAAAAAAACCAAACGGTAAGGGAAACTAATTCTCAAACCTAGATTTTACTTCTTTTGTAAAAAGTGAAANTAAATTTGTTTNAACAAGGAAGTGATTGAAACTTGAGCTTGTANGGTTGANTTTAAATCTTGGATTGCAACTCGNTTTTGCTCCATAGAATCGCGTTCTCTNAGAGTCACGGTTTGGTCTTCCAAACTTTGGTGATCAACAGTAATACAAAAGGGAGTTCCCAAGGCATCTTGTCTTCGATAACGACGTCCAACGGCATCTTTTTCATCGTAGACTGTTTGAAATTCCCACTTTAAATCATCGACTATANTTCTNGCTAATTCAGGGAGGCCATCTTTTTTAACCAAGGGCAGNACTGCAGCCTTGTTGGGCGCAAGAGCGAATGGAAACTTTAATACTGTTCGGGTTGCACCTCCGTCTAATACTTCTTCGGTTAGNGAATTTGAAAAAACAGCTAAAAACATTCGGTCCAAACCAATGGANGTCTCTACTACATANGGAGTATAGTTTTCATTGCGTTCTGNATCGAAATACTGCAATTTCTTTCCCGTAAATTTTTCATGACTAGANAGATCAAAATCAGTTCTAGAATGTATTCCTTCCAACTCTTTAAATCCAAAAGGAAAACGAAACTCGATATCCGAAGCCGCATCTGCATAATGGGCTAATTTTTCATGGTCNTGAAAACGGTATTTTTCNTCTCCCATTCCNANAGCCAANTGCCATTTCATTCGATTTTCTTTCCATTGGGCATACCACTCTTTTTGTGTTCCAGGGGGGATAAAAAACTGCATNTCCATNTGCTCAAACTCCCGCATTCTAAAGATAAATTGACGTGCAACAATTTCATTTCTAAATGCTTTTCCGGTCTGTGCTATTCCAAAGGGCAANTTCATTCTACCNGTTTTTTGCACNTTTAAAAAATTGACNAAAATTCCCTGTGCGGTTTCAGGTCTTAAATACAGATCCATTGCTGTATCTGCTGAGGCACCAAGTTTTGTTCCAAACATCAGATTAAACTGCTTGACATCAGTCCATTCTCTAGAACCAGATTCTGGACATGAAATTTCAAGTTCTTCAATTAATGCTTTGACATCAGCCAGATCTTCTTTTTCAAGCGATTTTCCCAAACGTTTTAAAATGCTCTGGGCTTTTTCTTGATTGGCTAAAACTCGAGGATTAGTTGAGCGAAATTGAGCTTCGTCAAAACGATCACCAAAGCGTTTGGCTGCTTTTTGCACCTCCTTTTCAATTTTAGCTTCAATTTTCGCAACATAGTCTTCAACCAAAACGTCAGCACGGTATCTTTTCTTGGATGTTTTGTTGTCAATCAAAGGATCATTAAACGCGTCTACATGACCTGAGGCTTTCCAAGTAGTAGGGTGCATAAAAATGGCAGCATCAATCCCTACAATGTTTTCATTGAGTTGGATCATGGCTTTCCACCAATATTCACGAATATTATTTTTTAAAGCTGCTCCGTTCTGAGCATAATCATAAACGGCACTTAATCCGTCGTAAATTTCACTTGAAGGGAAGACAAATCCATACTCTTTTGCGTGGGAAATTACTTTCTTGAATTGATCTGTTTGCTGCGTCATGCCGCAAAAATAGTTCTTTTTGTTATTTTTAAAAGGCTCTTTATCTTAATCTATGAAAAAAAACAGCAAAGCTATTTTTCAGACACTCTCCGACTATATTTTCCCACGGAATTGTTATGGCTGTGAAGTGCGATTAGAATTTTATGAAAAACATTTGTGCTTGAATTGTCAAATTCAACTGCCCCTTACGTTATTTCACCAAACTACTGAAAATCCACTTTTTCAAAAGCTATCAAACCGTTTTCCAACTGAAAGTGCTACTAGCTTATTCTATTTTGAAAAAGAGGGTGTTTTGGCACATTTGATTCATCTTTTTAAATACAATGGAGTTAAAGAAATTGGAGTTTTTTTAGGGTCGTGGCTAGGAGATCATCTCAAAGAAAGTGCTATGACAGCGGATTTGGATGCCATTGTCCCTGTACCGCTTCATACTGTAAAAAAAAGGAAAAGAGGCTTTAATCAATCTGAGCTGATCGCTAAAGCCCTTTCAAAAAAAACTAAATTACCCCCTACTTTCTGAAGTTCTTATTCGAGTAAAAAATACAACTGCCTTAGCGCAATTAGGCGAAACTGAACGTGAGCTAGAAGTTCGAAACGCATTTGAATTAAACATAAAATATAGCGATCAGCCCATGCACCTACTTTTGGTTGACGACGTGCTGACCACTGGAGCTACTCTCACTGCCTGTGCTTCAGCCTTATTAAAAAATTCCAAAATAAAAATCAGCATCGCAGTACTTGCATGTAGGTTGTAAGTAGAATATTGCTTTATTTTGTGAGTATATTCTAATGATGAGATTAGGCTTAAATATCCTCCTCTTGGGAGGACTCTTATTAACNACNNTACANTGTGCNAAAAGGGCTTCTCCAACAGGNGGNCCNAGAGACTCTTTNCCACCTGTNCTGATCAATGCCTCTCCAAANCTCAATACNGTNTTTTTTGACAAAGANGAATTCAACTTGACCTTTGATGAATANGTNACACTNAAAGACATNNGTAAACANTTGATNATTTCTCCTCCTTTAANTTCTTCTCANTACAAAGTTTANCCTGTNACNGGNGCGTCTAAAAAAGTGACCCTAAAACTNCTNGACAGTCTTNTNGACAATACAACNTATACNTTCAACTTNGGAGANAGNATCATNGATTTTAATGAATCNAATCCTTCCTCCTATNTGACCTATACCCTTTCTACTGGAGCTACNATTGATTCTCTNTACATCAAGGGAAGGGTAACCGATGCTTTTGAAAGAGAAACAGANCGTTATATCTCCTTACAACTCTACCCCGTTGATAGCATTTATAAGGATTCTGTNATTTTCACTGAAAAACCNCTNTATGTGACCAGNACTTTGGACACAACTATTTNCCGTTTTCAANATCTCANNGCGGGTAANTATGCNATTATTGNACTNGAAGANAAANCTGGAAATTACTTTTTTGATCAAAATATAGACAAAATTGGTTTTGTNGATCGNCTTATTGAATTACCTCAAGATTCCATACTCGACTTTCGATTGTTTCAAGAGGAAACCAACTTTTTTTGGGATAAACCTTATTTTATCAATGAGCACCACATTGCTTTAGCCTATTTTGGAGATCGAGAAGAGGAGCCTTATAAAATGGTAAGTCAGGTGCCTGAAAGTTTTGAGTCTTTGGTCACTCAAAACAGAGAGACTGATACTTTAGACTATTGGTTTAGAGGAGCTGAACTGGATTCACTTCAATTTGAGTTCAACATTAAGGACTCATTACAGATTAAAACAGTTTATTTTAAAAATCCCATTCCTGATTCATTAGTCATAGATAAAAATATTACTGGTAGTCTTCGGCTTCTAGAAAAATTTGAACTTAAAACGAATCTCCCCATAACTGAAGTTAATTCAGAGCAGGTAAAAGTTACCAATGTCGATACTCTTCCCGTTCCTGCCAGCTTAAAAATTCAAGAAAACTACGATCGTATTACGGTAGATTTTGAGGTCATTCCCAATGACCGTTATGAAATCACTCTATTGCCTAATGCCCTTGTTGATTTTTGGGGAAACACAAATGATACCCTTGTTTACCGAACCTCAACAAAAAAAATTGAAGATTACGGAAACATCTTTTTGAGAGTCCAACATCAAAGTCCACATCCTTATATTATAGAATTGCTCAAGGGTGATAAAGTATTTAGAAGGTATGACACTCCGTTGGAGGGCGGTAATTACTCGTTTAAATTACTTGATGCGGCGAAGTACAGAGTGCGTTTGATTGAAGATGCCAATCAAAATAAAAAATGGGATACTGGAAATTATCTAGAAAAAATCCAGCCAGAACAAGTCATTTACTATTGGAAAGAAATTGATGTAAGAGCCAATTGGGATATGAACGAAACCTTTAATACAAGTCAAAATTATCCCGATCTTCCAGAAAGCGCAACCGTTTCCGCTGCGCTTGAAGCTCCAGATAGTCAAGTTCAGCCATAACAAATGATTCTACGGCTGAGGGCCCTCCTGAAATACAAAGTCCCAAGGGATCGTAAACTGCGGTATGTCCTGGGTATTCATTGTCTTTTTCGTCTTTGCCAATTCGATTCACTCCAACAACATAAGATAGGTTTTCTATTGCCCTGGCCTTCAACAAGGTATCCCAGGCATTGATTCTAGGCTTGGGCCAGTTAGCAACATAAAGAAGTAAATCGTAGTCTTGAGTATTTCGCGACCATACGGGGAACCTTAAGTCGTAACAGATTCGCAGACAAATCTTCCACCCTTGGTAGTCAAAAATACCCTCATTTTCCCCTGCTCGATATGCTTTGTGTTCTCCTGCTAATGTGAATGTGTGTCGCTTATCATAATACATCACCTCTTCGGTAGGGGTGACCATTATAAACCGATTGTAAAAATAGNCTCCTTCCTGAATCACCAAACTCCCTCCCATAANAGCATTTAATTTTGTTGCCCAAGTCTGCATCCATTGCATACTTGGACCTCCCATCGGCTCGGCTACAGCCTCTGGATTCATTGTAAATCCAGAACTAAACATTTCAGGTAATAAAACCAGATCTGTAGGATTTGCGATCTTTTTTAATTGCTGATCAATATAGGCCCTGTTCTCCAATGGAGATTCCCAAAAGAGTGGAATTTGCAAGGCTGTTAAGTGGAGTTTTGATTTCATAGAATATTATATGCTCAGCAAATNGAATATNTCTNAATTTATGAAGTTTTAAATTTNTACCCGCAATGCGACTACAACTATTNATCTTAATTNTTTTGTTTATCCAGATATCTGGTTTTGGACAATCTTATTTTCCATCAGCAAATGAAGTTTGGGAAACAAAAAATCCAAAAGATTTCAATATTGAAGTTCAGGCTTTAAAAAAAGCAATAGAATTTGCCCAATCCAATGAATATTCTGGTGATCGAGATTTGAGAANTGCCATCCTTGAAGGTTTTGCAAGAGAACCCTACCATAAAATTTTAGGGCCTACAAAAAAACGAGGTGGNCCNTCAGGTATGATTTTGAAAAACGGATATCAAATAGCGAGTTGGGGAGATACCAAACGAGTTGATATGACATTTAGTGTGACCAAAAGTTATTTGTCTACTGTAGCAGGTTTNGCCGTTGATCGAGGCTTTTTTAAAACTAAGGATGCTGTTGCAAANAGTGTTTGGGACAGTACTTTTGACGGAGCTCATAACCAANAAATCACTTGGCAANATTTACTCAACCAATCTTCGGACTGGTCAGGNACACTATGGAATTCNNACGACTGGGCAGACCGTCCGCCTAGAGAGGGTAGTATCGACGATTGGAAAAACAGAAAATTACACACCCCAGGTACACATTTTAAATACAACGATGTCCGGGTGAATCTNCTCGCTTATTCGCTTCTCCAAATNTGGCGCAAACCCCTTCCACAAGTTTTAAAGGAACACATTATGGACCCCATAGGGGCAAGTANAACATGGAGGTGGTATGGCTATGACAATTCATGGGTNGAGTTGGATGGAAATANAATGCAGTCTGTTTCAGGGGGTGGTCACTCTGGTGGTGGACTTTTTATCAATACGGAAGATCATGCGCGCTTTGGATTGCTCTTTTTAAATAATGGAAATTGGAATGGTACACAACTAATTAGCAACTCATGGATTAAAGAAGCTACAACGCCCTCCATAGCAAANAACAATTACGGCTATTTGTGGTGGCTTAATAAAAAAGGAGNCGACCGNTTTTGGAGTGGTGTTCNAGAAAATGTTTACTATGCCGCTGGCTTTGGTGGTAATTTTATCGTAATTATCCCTGATGANCAGATGGTCATCGTTACCCGTTGGCTTGAACCCAGTCAAATTGGAACCTTTGTAAAGCAAGTACTCAATGCCCTACCCTAAAGCACTTATATTTGATATGGATGGTACTCTAGTGGATAATATGGAGTACCACAAACAATCTTGGATTGAACTTTTTAAGTTTCACCAATTGGATTTGGATTACACAACCTTTGACAACCAGTATCANAAAGGATCTTTGGTTGAAATTATGGCTCGACTCTTTCCAGATATAGAAGACCATAAAGAACTCTTCCNCATAGGAAGTTATAAGGAAGAATTNTANCGAGAATTGTATCGCCCTCATGTTAAAGCCATAGACGGTCTGCANCCTTTTTTAAATCTNCAANNAGAGANAAAAATNCCAATGGGTATTGCAACTATGGGAGATCAACACAATATTGATTTTATCTTTGACGCTTTAAAGCTGGAAACTTACTTTCACTCTACTACTGGCGGACATCAAGTGACNAATGGAAAACCCCATCCAGAAATTTTTTTAACAGCTGCTCAAAAATTGGANGTNGCNCCTGAAGATTGTTTGGTNTTTGAAGATACNCGCTCAGGTGTAACANCAGCTCGTGCTGCAGGAATGCAAGTTATTGGTCTAACTACTATGTTTGACCAAAAAACTNTANTGGAATTAGGCTGTGTTCAGGCTGTTGATGATTTTAGTCAAATCAATATTATTTAAACTTAACTTTAAAAAAGATTATTAAACCTAATTTTTAATTTGGCTTATCGAATTTAATAGGAATTCACTAATTTAGTTTCTATGTTTGATAAGTTCAATACGCAAACTTCCTTAAATCTTGATTTAATTTTAAAATTAACCCCATAAAAAAAATCAATTAAACTTACCGCAATCCTTCTTGTTACCCTATTTTTTTTCTAGTTGTGCCACTATTTTAGGCGGTCCAATTACCGATTACCAAAAAACAAAACCTGCCCCTGGAAAACCTCAAAGAGACATTAGAGTTGTCGCTTTAATTGCAAATATAATCATATTCTGGCCTGGTGCAGTAGTCGATTTTGCCACTGGAGCCATTTATAAGCCTACTCCAAAATAATTTTAAGCTATACTTTTCTTTTACATTCAAAGAAAGGGAGCGTAAATTACAATTCGAGGTCTGAATTTAGTCTAGACGAGACCTAAAATCGAAGAAGACTAACCTACTATTCTATTTATTATGTACCCTAGATCCTTCCTATTGCTATTTTTAGCATGCTTTCAATCTGTATTATTTTCTCAAAACACCCGCTTTGGACACAAAGGAGGGCTCAATCTCTCTAGAAATAAATTTGAACTCTATAGCCAAGGAATGCCCTCAAATTTAAATACTGAGGTAGCTGCCTCTTACTACTTTGGTGGTTTGGTAGAATTTTATCTTGAAGATTCAAAAACTGTTCTTCAAATGGAATTACTTTATACCGGAAACGGCATGCTCATTCGAGAAAATGAACTTTTCAAAAGAAAACGATTCAACTTAACTCAAATAACCATACCTCTAGTATTTAAATATGAGGCAAAGGAAGATTTATATTTCAATGGAGGTAGTTATTTTGGTCGTATTTTTACTGCTCAAGAACTGAGCAGTCNTGGTCAAACCTCANATATTAAAGATCGTTTTCAGNTTTTTGATCTCGGTTTTCTCCTTGGATTTGAATTTAAGGTNAANCAACGACTCTCNTTTGATTTGAGATACAATTACGNTCTACTNAATTTNAATAANGCNGATNCNTATGANGGNNCAGAGACGGAAAGACTNTATAAAAACCGAACGGTAAATTACGGNATGGTCTATAAGTTTTGAAAAGNCATTACCCCTTTAAACTCGCATACAGNTATTCGCGGTTCATACGAGCGATATTTTCNAGTGATATCCCTTTAGGGCATTCTACTTCACACGCTCCNGTGTTGGTGCAATTTCCAAAGCCTTCTTCATCCATTTGATTTACCATATTCAATACGCGGTCGGTGGCTTCGACTTTCCCTTGGGGAAGCAAAGCGTATTGTGAGACTTTTGCCGAGACAAATAGCATGGCAGAAGCATTTTTACAAGTTGCTACGCAGGCCCCACAACCGATACAAGCTGCAGCGTCAAAAGCTTTATCCGCATCGTGTTTATCAATAGGAATAGCATTGGCATCCTGAGTATTTCCAGAAGTATTGACACTTACAAAACCACCGGCCTGTTGAATTCGATCAAAGGAAGAACGATCAACAGTAAGGTCTTTAATGACTGGAAAAGCCTTCGCTCTAAACGGCTCTATGGTAATGGTATCCCCGTCTTTAAATTTTCGCATGTGCAATTGACAGGTAGTAATCAAACGATCAGGTCCATGTGCTTCGCCATTGATAAACATAGAACACATTCCACAAATACCCTCACGGCAGTCGTGGTCAAAAGCGACAGGATCAATTCCTTTTTCGATTAACTCTTCATTGAGCACGTCCATCATTTCGAGAAAAGACATGTCAGGTGAAACCTCACTCATTTGGTAGGTTTCCATTTTTCCTTTTGCGTCTGCGTTGGCTTGTCGCCAAACTTTTAGTGTCAGATTCATCATTCTATTTATAAGATCGTGTTTTTACTTCAATTTCTTCATAGTCCAATTGCTCTTTATGCAATTTCGCTTTTGAAGGTTCTCCTTTGTATTCCCAAGCGGAAACAAAGGTAAAGTTTTCATCATCTCTCAGTGCTTCTCCTTCAGGAGTTTGCGACTCTTCTCTAAAGTGTCCACCACAAGATTCGTTGCGTTCTAATGCGTCTTTAGCAAATAATTCGCCTAGCTCAAGAAAGTCAGCTACTCTAGCTGCCTTTGCTAGTTCTGGATTGAACTCTGTGGTTGTACCGGGGACTTTTACATTTTTATAAAATTCTTCTCTTAGAGCTTTGATCTCCGTAATCGCTTCTTTAAGACCTTTTACATTTCGTGACATCCCACATTTATCCCACATAATTTTACCCAATTTTTTGTGGAAATAATCTACAGTATGGGTTCCTTGATTTTTTACAAAAGCATCTAATTGTGCTTTTACTGACGCCTCTGCTTTTTCGAATTCAGGAAGGTCAGTGTCAATAGCTCCAGTACGAATGTCCTCTGCGAGATAATCTCCAATAGTGTAGGGTAAAACAAAATAGCCGTCAGCAAGACCTTGCATTAATGCTGAAGCTCCTAATCGGTTTGCCCCGTGATCCGAGAAATTTGCCTCACCTATGGCATAGCATCCAGGGATAGAAGTCATCAGATTGTAATCTACCCAAACACCTCCCATGGTATAGTGTACCGCTGGATAGATCATCATAGGGGTTTCATAAGGGTTTTGATCTACTATTTTTTCATACATCTGGAAAAGATTGCCGTACTTGGCACGAACCACATCCTGCCCTAACTTTTTGACCAGGGCTGCATCGTTTTCATCGAGACCTTTAACATGTGCTTGTTCTTTACCATAACGTTCTATGGAGGCTGCAAAATCTAAATAGACCGCTTCACCTGTTTTATTTACTCCATAACCATCGTCGCAGCGTTCTTTGGCAGCACGAGAAGCTACGTCTCGAGGTACAAGGTTTCCAAAAGCAGGATAGCGTCTCTCTAAATAATAGTCGCGATCTTCTTCTGCAATTTCTGTAGGCTTTAACTTTCCTTCACGTATGGCTTTGACATCATCTAATTTTTTTGGCACCCAAATTCTTCCGTCATTCCGTAAAGATTCAGACATCAAGGTCAATTTAGATTGATGCTCGCCAGAAACTGGAATACAGGTAGGGTGAATCTGAGTAAAGCAAGGGTTAGCAAAATGCGCTCCTTTTTTATGAATCTTCCAAGCAGCAGAAACATTACTCCCCATAGCATTGGTAGAAAGGAAAAATACATTTCCATAACCTCCTGAAGCTATTACTACGGCATGTGCACTGTGGCGCTCTAGCTTTCCATTTACTAAATTTCGAGCAATAATCCCTCTCGCTTTTCCATCAACCAAAACAAGATCCATCATTTCGTGACGGTTGTACATTTTAATTTTACCTCGACCAATTTGTCGGTTCATAGCAGAGTAAGCACCTAACAATAATTGCTGACCTGTTTGCCCTTTTGCGTAAAACGTTCGGGAGACCAATACCCCTCCAAATGATCTGTTGTCCAGAAGTCCTCCATAATCGCGTGCAAAAGGAACTCCCTGTGCTACACATTGATCGATAATATTGGTAGATACTTCAGCTAAACGATGAACATTAGCTTCTCTAGATCGGTAGTCACCTCCTTTAATGGTATCGTAAAAAAGACGGTAAGTTGAATCGCCATCTCCTTGATAATTTTTTGCTGCATTGATGCCTCCTTGAGCTGCAATAGAGTGCGCGCGTCTTGGTGAATCTTGAAAACAAAAAGTTTTTACATTGTAACCCAATTCAGCTAGAGTAGCCGAAGCAGATGCTCCTGCCAAACCTGTTCCAACAACAATCACGTCAATTAGTCGTTTGTTGGCTGGGCTTACCAAATTGATGTTACTTTTATGTTGTGTCCACTTATCAGCTAAGGGCCCTTTAGGTATTTTAGAATCTAATGCCATATTAAAATGCGGTTAAATGGTGAAATAATGCAATAAATACAAACCCGATTGGGATGACAATAGAAAAGGCTATTGTAATTGATTTTATCGCTTGAGAATATTTGTTATTAACCCCTACCGTTTGAAATGAGGACGCAAATCCGTGGTACAAATGCAAGGCAAGAAATACAAAAGAAAGTAAATAAATACCAACTCTTACTGGACTTTCAAATTTATGAATCAATTCCTCAAAATAACGCTCTGAATCCAAAGGCAAAACCTCAACGTATTTGTAGTTCATTTCAGGAACCCAAAAATCGTAAAAGTGTAAAGCGAGAAAAGAAAGGATTACAGCACCAGATAAAATCATATTTCGGGATACCCAAGGAGCGTTGGCACCACCCTTATAGCTTTTGTACTTTACTGCTCTTGATTTCCAGTTCTTTAGTTCAAGGACAAATCCCATAGTAAAGTGAAACAACACTCCAAGGATTAATATCGGCTGAAAAACAAACTGAACTAAAGGGTTATTCCCCATAAAATGTGAAAGTTCGTTGAATAAGGAAGGGCTAAAGACAGAGGTGATATTGATTGCAAAATGCTGCGTCAGGAAAATCACCAGAAAAAGGCCCGAAAGTGCCATGGTAAGTTTTCTACCAATCGAAGAGGCGATTAAAGTCATAAGTTTTCAATTTGTCTAAACAAAATTAAGGCATAAACTCTCAGCGACAAACTGCTTTAAAGTATTTTTCCCATTAAGAACACCAAGTTTGAGTCTTCAATAATCTGTGTTTAATCTTAAGGTCTATTTTTTTAGATAATCCCAAAAAAAGCTAAACAAAACTTGACATCTATTTTTTGGTTTGATTTTTTAAAAATTTAAAACTCCATTTTCTGAATTTTAAAAACAGTTATCTTAGTAAAAAACTATTTATGCGATACCACCCAATTCCACCTACAGTTTACAAACAAAATAGAATGCGGTTTGCGAGTGCACTTCAACCTAAGAGTCTTGCTGTTTTCAATTCCAACGATATCTATCCTATCAGTGCGGACAGCACCTTACCATTTCAGCAACATCGAGATATTTTTTATCTCAGTGGCATTGATCAGGAAGAAAGTATTCTGGTAATTTTTCCTGATGCATTTGAAGAAAAACACCGAGAGGTTCTTTTTGTAAGAGAGACCAATGAACATATTGCTGTTTGGGAAGGAGCCAAACTCACAAAAGTTCAAGCGCGTGAACGAAGTGGTATTCAAACCGTCTATTGGCTGAAAGAATTTAACCGCATATTTCGGGAGCTGAGTGCCCAATGCAACTGTTTTTATTTTAATACCAACGAACACTACAGGCAAGCGGTGGAAACTCAAACTAGAGAGGACCGTTTCATCGATTGGTGTAAAAAAACCTATCCCGCTCACAGTGTTGGGAAAAGCAACCCCATACTTCAGCAATTGAGGTCGGTTAAATCTCCTGAAGAAATCGAGCAGATTCAACAAGCTTGTAACATTACTGAAAAAGGATTTAGAAGGATATTGTCTTTTATCAAACCTGGGGTTTGGGAATATGAAATTGAAGCTGAATTTGCTCATGAATTTATTCGAAATCGATCCAAAGGTTTTGCCTATACACCTATCATTGCAGCAGGGAAAAACGCCAATGTTCTGCATTACACTGAAAACAACAAACAGTGTCAAAAAGGAGATCTAGTACTCATGGATGTTGCCGCTGAATACGGAAACTATTCAAGTGATATGACACGTACTATACCGGTTTCAGGAAGATTTACTCCAAGACAAAAAGAGGTTTATGAATCGGTTTTAAAAGTAAAAAAAGAAGCGACTCAACTCCTAAAGCCCAGTGTTATTTGGAAAGAGTTTCATCTTGATGTCGGAAAACTGATGACTTCAGAATTAGTAAAGCTAGGTCTTTTGGACAAGGCAGATCTTCAAAACGAGAGTGCTGAAAAACCGGCTTATAAAAAGTACTTTATGCATGGTACAGCGCATCATATGGGCTTAGATACCCATGATTACGGATTGCTTCACCTGCCTATGGAACCCAATATGGTATTTACCGTAGAACCCGGTATTTATATTCCTGAAGAGGGCTTTGGCGTTCGGCTTGAAGACGATGTCGTTATCCAAGCTGAAGGGGTTCCTCTAAACTTGATGGGCTCAATTCCTATTGAAGCTGAGGAAATTGAGACGCTAATGAACTCATAAAAAAAGCCATCTGTACAGATGGCTTTTGGAATTTNTTTAGAAAAGTATTTAGNCTGCAACAGGTTTTAAATTACGCTGCCAGAAATACAAGATGGTAAACAATACAATCAAGACTCCTGGAAAACTGATCATATAAGTCAGTGTTTGTTGACCCGCAGCTAAATCTAGTGCTGTACCTGTAAGTCCATTTGCAGCTTGTTCCANGGTAGAGTTNTCAATCCATCCTCCAATAATCGGTTGGAAAATTGAGGTAGAAAACATTCCCATGCCTCCTACTATAGACATCCCTAAGGCACCACTGGNAGGGATTTTTTCTGCTACAAANCCAATCATATTGGGCCAGAAATAGCAAACCCCTAANGCAAAGAAAATTGCTGCGACATAAACCATTGGACCTGTTTGTGTGCTAAACAAGAAAATNCCAATGGCAGTCAATGCCGCTGAGCCAAGTAAAACACCTGTTTGNTCAAACTTGTGTACGATATCTCCACCAAAATACCTTCCNACAGCCATNANGCCAGTAACAAGTGCTAAGATAAGCATAGGCTGAGCTCCACTNCTTTGCATGATTAAACTGGTCCATTGTTGGGGTCCAAATTCTGAAATTGCTGTTAATGCCATGCATCCTAAAATAAAAATATAAATAGGGGTAGCCATGGCTTTTAAGTTCCCACTCACTGAGTTTGCTGCTTCCACTTTTGATTTAGGAAATTCTTGTCCGTAAAATAAGTAGACATAGATCAAAGTTGGAATCACAATCACCCAAATCTGTGNTTGCCAGCCCAAATCAGCATCCGTCATGAACTTGGAAATTAAACTTCCCAATACNATTCCCCCTGGAAACCACATNTGGAANCGNTTCAATAAGGTGTTCATTTCTTTACCCTCATAAGCATCGGCTATCATGGGGTTGCAAGCGGCTTCTGTACATCCATTTCCAATTCCAATAAGAAGTGTAGAGATTAATAATCCTACATAGCCTCCTGAGTAAATGGTAAGGATAATCCCCAGNATNTGGGTGAGGAAAGCAAATTGCATAATTCGCTTAGGGCCTATGGTATGGTAAAATAATCCTCCTAAAATCATGGAAATAGGGAATCCTAAAAACCACATGGAGTTTATAAAGCCAAGTTGCTGTCCACTAAGGTCAAATGCCTCTCCTAATTGAGGCAAAATTCCAGCTCGAATACTGAAAGAAAATGCAGTAGTGATTAATGCAAAACAACTTCCGTAAAAAAGTCTGTTTTTGTTAGTCATAATAGTTTAAGTTTCAATTTTGTTCATCTAAAGATATAATATTTTAGAAAAGGGCAAAACGAAAAAAATTAAAACAGTAATAAACAAAGAGAATTCCTAATGGCAACCGCAATTGGTATCGCATGAGCCTCCTTTTTTAGATTTTGATTTGGGCATCCATTTATATATAAGAAAAGCTACAGCAGCTAGTGCTGCAAATAAAACGAATAAGGGCTGAATCCATTCCATTAGGCTAAAATTTGATAGGTTGAGAATGCAATGACATAAGCCAATATTGACATACCAAATAATTGAATCATGGGCCATTCCCATGAGTTGGTTTCTTTTTTGACTATAGCTAAAGTACTCATACATTGCATTGCAAAAGCGTAAAATAACATTAAAGAAATACCGCTGGCTAGGTTAAAAAGTGGTTTNCCGTCNGNNCTTACTTCNGATGCCATACGNTTTTTAATGGTCTCTTCAGCATCGCTTTCCACACTGTATATCGTGGNCAGGGTNCCGACAAAAACTTCACGNGCTGCAAAGGAACTGATCANGGCAATTCCTATTTTCCAATCATAGCCTAAGGGGGTAATNACTGGCTCAATTGATTTTCCTAAAATCCCGATATACGAATGTTCTAACCTATAGGCGTTTACTTTATTAGAAAGTGCTTCACCTTCCAGTTCAGTATGATTTGCTGCTACTATTTGCTCCGCTTCTTCAAAATTTTTACCTGGTCCGNANGAAGCCATTACCCATAAAAGAATGGAGATGGCAAGAATTATTTTTCCTGCCTCTGTNACAAAACTTCTCGTTTTTTCCCAGACGGTAATCCCTACATTTTTAAGCAATGGCAGTTTATAATTAGGCATTTCTACAACAAAATAACTCTTGGACTGAATTTTTAATGTTTTACTTAAAATCCAAGCTGANAGCAATGCCATTCCAAATCCTANTAAATAGAGGAACATCAGCATCAATCCTTGATAGTTGAGCCCAATAAAAGAGCCTTCTGGAATTACTAAAGCAATTAAAATAGCGTAAACTGGTAGTCGGGCAGAGCAGGTTGTAAATGGAGTTACTAAAATCGTAATTAANCGTTCTTTCCAGTTTTCAATATTTCGCGTAGCCATTACAGCAGGGATAGCGCAAGCTGTTCCTGAAATTAACGGAATGACACTTTTCCCATTTAATCCAAATCTTCTTAAACCGCGATCCATAAGAAACACAACACGACTCATATAACCCGTCTCCTCTAGAATNGAAATAAAGAAAAACAAAAAGGCAATTTGCGGGATAAAAATAACGATNCCTCCCAAACCAGGAATAATACCCTCTGCCAATAAACTGGTAAATACTCCTTCGGGAAGTGTGNATTTTACCCGTTCACTTAAAGNNGCAAAAGTAGANTCAATAAAATCTTGNGGGATGCTACTCCANTCAAAAATNGATTGAAAAATTGTCATTAAAATGACAAAAAAGATCACATAGCCCCAAAATTTATGAATCAAAATTCGGTCCAAACGNCTTCTTAAATCGGTTGCAGCTTCCCGATCAATTACNAAGGCCTCTTTGAGAANATTATTGATAAACTGATATCTTCTGACGGTCTCTTTTTGCTGCATTCTTTTTAAATGAGGCTCAGATTGGGTTTTAAAATCAGTAGCGTCTGANACACGATTCCTGTCAATTTTTNCAAAATTTACATCTTGAGTAATCACCAGCCACAACTTATATACTTGCTGATTGGGAAANGTCTTTTTAAGNTTGTCAAAGTATGCTTGATCNATGCTTTCTAGAGCAATAGTTGGATCGGTAGAAAGTTNNCGGTAATTGACCAATAGCTCTTTGAGTAAATCCAAACCTTTGTTTTCNCGCGTACTTANCAATGCTATTTTAGTGTCTAATTTCTCTTCGAGTAAAGGAATATCGATAGTGATCCCTTTGCGTTTCATTTGATCAGACATATTGATCACCAAAAGNGTCGGAATTCCCAAGTCTTTTACTTGGGTAAACAATAAAAGATTTCGTTTTAAATTTTCAACATCAGTCACTACCACCGCAACATCTGGAAAATCTTTGCTGTTTTTATTGAGAAGTAATTCAATAACCACACTCTCGTCCATCGAAGATGCATTGAGGCTATACGCCCCTGGTAAGTCAATGATATGGGCTTTGGTTGTTCGATTGAGTCTACATACACCCTCCTTCTTTTCTACGGTAATTCCTGGGTAGTTTCCTACTTTTTGTGAAAGCCCTGTCAATCGGTTGAATACCGATGTCTTGCCCGTATTCGGGTTTCCTAACAATGCAATATTCAACGACCTGCTCATGAATTATTTTATCAATCGGACAAATATGTGTTGCGCAGTTTCTTTTCTGATGGCCAAATGGGATTCATCGATTTTTAAATACAATGGATCGTTAAAAGGAGCCTTTTGAATCAGAGAGATTTTATTTCCAGGCAAACAACCCATTTCAATGAGTTTTAAGGGTAATTCGTCTGTTTCTATGGTCTCGATTGTGGCAAGTTCTCCCTTAGTGAGTTGATCCAGTGGAATCATTATTTAGAATCATTTTAAAGAACAAAAGTAGGAAAATAACTTCCCTTTTGTACATAGAGCTATAAAAATTTATTCAGAAGGAAATTCTTCTTTCAGAATTGAGATGTCTGCAATTAAGCTTTGCATGGCTTCCAAATCAGTTCCATCATAAAAACCACGGATACGCTGTTCGGGGTCAACGAGTATAAAGTTTTCTGTATGGATCATATCATAGGGACCTGCATCGCCGTCCTCTTTGACTGCGAGATAGGATTTTCTAGCCAAGGTGTAAATTTCTTTTTTATCTCCTGTAACTAGGTTCCATTTTGAATCGACAACTCCTTTTTCTAGGGCATATTTTTTGAGTTGAGCTACAGAATCAATTTGGGGAGTAACACTGTAAGATAGGAACTTTACCTGAGGGTCTTGTAGAAATTCATTTTGAAGTTGTCCCATATTGGCTGTCATCTTAGGGCAAATTGATGGACAAGTGATAAAGAAAAAATCAGCAACATAAATTTTACCTAAATAATCTCGTTCTGTAATCCGATTCCCATTTTGATTGGTCATTGAAAAAGGGGCAATTTTGTGAAATTTTTTAACGTGTTGAAGTGTGCTGTCAACCAATTCGTAATTGACCATAGAGGGTTGGTAAATGGGTAGCCGCTTTTGGGGTTTTAAAGCGGAATAAAAAAGCGCTAAAATAGCTAGAGAAACAATTGTAAAAATTGCTACAAAGCTTCTGTATTTTTTGAAATTTGATTTCATCCTGCTATAAAACAATGCAAATTTAAAGCTTCTAAAACGATTAGAAAATTTGAAAATGAAAAAAGAACCTTAAAAGCGCTTATGAATTTTTATAATGAGGCCTATTGTACTACTTTTGCGTGAATTAAATTAATGCTATGAGTCCATTTGTTGTCAAAGCGATCCAATTATTAATGAGTTTATCCTTATTAATTATTCTTCATGAATTGGGCCATTTTATACCTGCTCGAATTTTTAAAACACGAGTAGAAAAGTTCTTTTTGTTTTTTGATGTTAAATTCGCTTTGTTTCAAAAGAAAATTGGAGAGACTACCTATGGGATAGGCTGGCTTCCTTTGGGTGGCTACGTTAAGATTTCGGGAATGATAGACGAAAGCATGGATACTGAGCAAATGCAACAACCCGCACAACCTTGGGAATTTCGTTCTAAACCTGCTTGGCAAAGGCTCATCATCATGCTTGGTGGGGTTACGGTAAACCTTATACTCGGTTTTTTAATTTATATGATGATTTTGTTTGTCTGGGGTAAAAATACACTCTACGCCGAAGCATTACCACTTGGACTTGATCCTTCGCCTATTGCTGAAGAAATTGGATTCCAATCAGGAGATCGACTAATCACAGTAGATGGAAAACCACTTGACAATGTCTTAGAGATCAATAAATTTCTTTTTTTACGTTCAGTTGAGTCAGTTACTGTCGAACATACTGATGGGAGCACAGAGCAGTTGGCAATACCTGACGATTTTGGTAAGCGCATGTTCGAATCCGGTGAATTAATTCCATTTTCTCCGGCAACGCTGGCTGTATTAGACAGTGTAATTCCCAACTCTCCTGCTGCAAAGGCTGGGCTTCTCCCCAATGATAAAATCCTTTCAATCGATGGAATTCCAATTCAAAATTGGGGTGATTTCAAAGACGAAATGACTAACGATTCTCGCACTATTGCTATGGTATATGAACGCAATAGAAGTCAAAATACGCTTCAATTAACAACCGATATCGATGGTACTTTAGGGGTTTATCCCAAATTACCAGGTGTTTCATTTACCAATGAAAGTTTAAATTTAGCGGAAAGTATTTCTGAAGGATTCAGCTATGGCTATTGGACATTACACGACTACGTAGCTCAATTTCAATACATTTTTACTCAAAAAGGAGCTTCACAGCTCGGTGGCTTTGGAGCCATTGGAAATATGTTTCCTTCCACTTGGAATTGGAAAGGTTTTTGGGCCAGTACGGCACTGATTTCTATTATTCTGGCTTTTATGAATATCTTACCTATTCCAGCTTTAGACGGGGGCCATGTAATGTTCCTAGCTTATGAAATCATTACGGGACGCAAACCTAACGATAAGTTTATGGAATACGCTCAAATGTTTGGTTTTTTCCTGCTATTGGCGCTAGTTCTTTATGCTAATGGGAATGATTTATACCGATTAATCTTTAGTTGATTTTTAGTAAATAAAATTCATTTTTTGAGTTTGAATAAAATGAAAAACAATTATATTTGCCCACCAATTAAAGCATTCCTCCTTAGCTCAGTTGGTTAGAGCATCTGACTGTTAATCAGAGGGTCCTTGGTTCGAGTCCAAGAGGAGGAGCAAGTCACAAAAAGAGGTCATTTTTGATCTCTTTTCTTGTTTTTGTACCTTTCATTTGTTTATAAATCAACAACTTACGTTTTCAAAAACCCGGTTCGGGCTTTTTCATTTTGAAAATTGACCAAATTGGGAAAGCTGCAGCTTATCCTTGTAACTCGTTAAAGGATAGTGGTTTAGGTCTTAGGGCCTTTTTTGGGGTTTTTCACTCTCGAGAACAAGTTTGATATCAGAGGAGTTGTGGGCAAATGTCTTTATCGAAGATGATGACATGGTTCCATTTTTTAATGTCCTTCTTCCTCGTTTTCCCCTTTTTTCATTTCTGCCATTAAGTAGTAGGCGTTATTAAAGGCATACTTAGTATTTGGTTCTTGTTCCATTAGAAAATCAATGGCAATCCAATCGCCATCGTGAGTTCCTTTTATGATTTCCACGGGCATAAACTTCCAATCCTCGCCTTCCTTTTTTGCTGAAAACACAAAGGACTTTTCGCCATCGGCTGCAATGGCACTTTCAGGAATAGCCGTGGTCATTGTATTGTTGGTTTGGATGCGCCCTTGAATATACATTCCTGGTATCAGGTTGCCTTCCTTGTTCTCGATTTCGGCGTGTACGTGTATCGCTTTGGGGTTCTGCTCAAAAGTTTTTCCTACGGAATAAATTTCCGCTGTCAGTTCCTTTCCCGGAATGGATTGGACATTGAACCGCACGGTTTGTCCTTCCTTTACTTTGTACACATCCTTTTCAAACACCATCAAATCGGCGTGTACGTGATGGGTGTCCACGATTTCCATTAGGTCGGTTTGAGGTTCTACATATTGTCCTGTTTTAACCTCTACTTTTTCCACAGAGCCTTGAATAGGACTTCGTAGCGCAACCCTTTGATAAATAGTGCCATTTCTCACACCTGATGCACTAACATTTAATTGTTGTAATTGTGCTTCCAAACCGTTCACCATACTTCGGGAAGCTTGATATTCCGCTTCTGCTTTTTGGAAATTGGCACCGCTACCTACACCTGCATCATAAAGGGTTTTCTGTCGTTCGTATTCTTTTTTGAGAAACTGACTGTTACTGTATGCATTGAGGTAATCCGTCTGTTTCTGAATGATATTGGGATGGGACAGATAGGCCACCGTCTGACCTTTGTTGACCTTATCGCCCTCGATGACCTCTATAGAAACCACGTTCGCACCCACTACTGTAGTGATGGTCGCTTCATTTTGTGGCGGAACTTCCAATTGACCGTTCGCTTCTACGTATCCGCTCATATTGCGCTGGGCAAGCGTATCGACTTCCATTTGTAGGACATCATACTGTTTAGCAGTAAGTGTTACTATTTCATCTTCTTTAGAGTGATTTTCTTCTGTTTCTGAATGTGTTGCATCATCGTGGTCGCTTTCGGTTTTTGACTCGCCACAACTAATTATTGTCAATGTCATAAGCATTGCGGTAATCGGTATATATTTTAATTTTTTCATCTTTTTAGTTTTGAAAGTATTGTAGTTCAAACAAGGCATCTAAATAATTGTCAAGCGCATCGAGCGCATCCATTTCGGTGTTTATGGCATCACGTATAATCTGCGTGAATGCAGCATAATCCACCGCACCTTCCTTGTAGGCAAGTAACGCACCCTTACGCTGTTCTTCTGCAAGTGGCAGAGCTTTATCCCTGTAAAACTGCCAAGATGTTTTCCATTTTTGATAGGCTTGTACTGCCTGCTGAAATTCAGATTGTAGTTGGCGTTGGGTATAGTCCGCATTTGTCTTTGCGATTTCGCTATCGATTTTAGCGGCTTTGGCTTGACTGCGCTGGGTGCCCGAAAACAACGGGACGGAAATCCCTGCCTGATAGGTATAAAATCCGTTATCGCCATTGACCTGTTGCAATCCACCTTGAAGGTTTAATTTAGGAAGTAGCTCGGCACGAGCGGCATTATAGTTTGCTTCGGCTTCATCGATGCGCCTTTGTGAAAGTTCCAACTCTGGATGTCTTTCTAAATTCGCACCCAATCCCAATACTACCACTTCACTTTCTTCAAATACATCTGGTACAGAATAAAAAATGTCTGTTGCCAGCCAGAGATTTAGCTTTTGCAAGGCAATGGCATAATCGCTTTCGGCCTGTTGCAGTTTGTTACTGATTTGCAACGCTTGGTTTTTCGCCGATGAATATTCCAATCTGGAAATGGCTTCTACTTCAAAGTTGAGTTGGATGGCCGTTTCAAACTGTGAATAAATGGAATCCAGCTCGCGGTACAGTTCAAATTTCTGTCGCTGTTGGTATGCCTGCGACCAAGCCTTTTTCACTTCCTGTTCCACTTGCAATTCAGACAGGTCGAGAGCGGTTTCGGCCAAAGCTATTCGTTGTTTTTGAAGTCGCTTTTTTGCACCGATACCCAAGAGGTCTAAATTTTGTTGCCCTACACCAACTAAAGTATATATACCTTGACCATCTGTTATTTCTTCGCCACCCGTAAAAACTTGGGTGTTCCCAAAATCATAAGCAATACCTTTAAGTGCGTTCTGTCGTTGAATTTCCAACTGTTTCGTTTTCAATAACGGATAGTTTTCCTTGGAAATTTCTACTGCTCTTTCCAATGAAACAATTGGTAAAGAATCTTGAGGTTGGACTTGTTGTGCTTTCGCGAAAGCGGAAGTGAATAAAAGGCAGACCACGGCTGTTGCGGTAACAAATTTTGGATTGAATTTCTTCTTCCGTTCCGACCGTTTTTCGACCCATTGGTAAAAGATGGGAAGGATAAAGAGCGTCAGAAGCGTTGATGTTATCAATCCACCGATTACCACGGTCGCCAAGGGTCGCTGCACTTCAGCACCTGCCGAAGCTGATATCGCCATCGGAAGAAATCCTAAAATATCGGTAAAGGCCGTCAGCATAATGGGACGTATTCTGCGTTTTGTACCTTCAATTATTCGGTCTTTTAAATTGGTCACGCCTTCTTCCTTCAATTCATTTAGACCGCTAATCATTACCAGTCCGTTCAGGACGGCAACACCAAAGAGGACGATAAAGCCGACCCCTGCGGAAATACTGAAAGGCATATCCCGAAGCCATAGTGCGAATACACCGCCAATGGTCGCCATCGGGATGGCCAAGTAAATCATCAAGGTCTGCGGAAAGGATTTTAATGCGAAATAAATCAAGATAAAAATCAACAATAAAGCAATCGGGACCACAGTCTGTAATCGCTCGCTTGCTCTTTCAAGATTTTCAAATGCACCACCATACCGAATAAAATAGCCTGGTGGTAATTCAAGATTTGCGTCCAGTTTATCCTTAATCTCGTTAACTAATGATTCCACATCACGTCCGCGCACATTTACACCCACGTAGGTTCTTCGGTTGGTATTGTCCCGGCTTATCTGCATCGGACCTGGTTCGTATTCGATTGTGGCCAGTTCTTGAAGCGGAATCTGCGAGCCGTTAGGCAAATTGATGTACAGATTTCTGATGTCATTGATGTCAGTACGGTTCTGCTCGTCGAGCCGAACCACTAAGTCAAAACGCTTTTCGCCTTCAAAAATGCCCCCTGCATATCCACCCGCAAAAGCGGACTGTACCATTGTATTGAGTTGGTCGATACTCACACCATACTGTGCCAGTTTGTTGCGATTGTATTTAATGGTCATTTGGGGCAATCCAGAAGTTGCTTCTGCCCTCATATCGCCTATACCTTCAGTACCCGCTATGATTTTTGTAATCTCATCGGCCTTTGCAGCAAGTACGTCTATATCCTCACCATAAATTTTAATGGCAACATCTTCTCGAATACCCTCTAACAGTTCATTAAAGCGCATTTCGATTGGTTGGGTAAACTCATAATTTACGCCCGGGATAATGCTTACCGCTTCCTTCATTTTATCAATAAGTTCATCCTTATCATCGGCAGACACCCATTCATCTTGGGGTTTTAGAATAACAAATACATCAGCGAAATCCATTGGCATCGGGTCTGTGGGCACTTCGGCCACACCGATACGGCTTACAATTTTCTCAACTTCCGGAAATTCGGCCTTTATGATACGCTCAACTTTAGTAGTGGTCTCAATCGTTTCGCTTAGTGAGCTTCCGGGTTTAAGTATGGTGTGAAATGCAATATCGCCTTCATCCAGTTGGGGAATGAATTCGCCACCCATTCTTGTAAACATAAAAACGGTTAGGGCAAATATGGCGACGGCAATACCCACAATCCATTTTCCCTTGTTTAAAGTCTTGACCAAAAGTGGTTCATACTTCCGCTGTACCCAATGCACGAAACGGTCGCCCCAAGATTTTTTTTCCGTCTTGGGTGGTTTTAAAAATAGTGCGGACATCATTGGAACGTATGTCAGGCAAAGAAACATAGCACCAATCATTGCAAATATGAATGTGAGCGCCATTGGTTTAAACATTTTGCCCTCGATGCCTTCCAAAGCCAGTATGGGCAAGAACACAATTAGAATTATCAATTGCCCAAAGAAGGCGGCATTCATCATTTTCTTTGATGCATTTGCGGCTATCTCATCACGTTTTTCCTTGTTTAAAGACTTCTTTTTTAGGATGTAGCTTCCCATTAAGAATACGCTGGCTTCCACGATGATGACCGCCCCATCTACGATGATACCAAAATCGATAGCACCTAAACTCATCAAGTTCGCCCATACGTCAAAAACGTTCATTAGTATAAAAGCGAACAATAGCGATAAAGGGATAGTCGAAGCCACAATAAGACCACCACGCCAGTTTCCTAAAAGGAAAACAAGTACGAAAATCACGATAAGCGCACCTTCGAGTAGATTGTTACGCACCGTGCCGGTTGTTTCACTTATAAGCTTACTTCTATCCAATAAGGGCTGAATGACAACCCCTTCAGGAAGGGATTTCTGTATTTCGGCCATCCGGTCTTTCACACGTACAATAACCTCGTTTGAGTTTGCCCCTTTGAGCATCATAACAAGACCGCCAACGACCTCACCTTCGCCGTCCTGCGTCAAAGCCCCATAGCGCACGGCAGAACCAAAGCGCACATCTGCAACATCACTTATGGTAATGGGCACACCATTTTCATTTTTGATGACGATTTTTTTAATATCATCAAGGCTTCGCACCAAACCTTCGCCTCGAATGAAGTTCGCCTGATGGTTTTTCTCGATGTACGCACCACCTGTATTTTTATTGTTCGCTTCCAATGCTTCGAACACATCGGTAATAGTAAGGCCGATTGCCTTTAATTCATTAGGGTCGACGGCCACCTCATATTGCTTTATTTTTCCGCCGATGGCATTAATTTCTACAACACCAGGCACCATTGCCATTTGCCGTTGCACAATCCAATCTTGCATTGTACGTAAATCGGATAATGAATATTTATCTTCAAATTCAGGTTCTACCTTTAAGGTATATTGGTACACTTCCCCCAAACCTGTTGAAATTGGCCCCATACTTGGCTGTCCAAAACCCTCTGGGATTTGTTCACGTACTTCGGTCAGTTTTTCAGAAACAAGTTGACGCGGTAAATAGGTACCCATATCATCGTCAAAAACGACGGTTACTACGGAAAGGCCAAAGCGGGACACCGAACGAATTTCCTTTACATTGGGCAAGTTGCTCATTGCAACTTCGACGGGATAGGTTACGAATTGCTCAATATCTTCCGTTCCCAGATTAGGGGATTGTGTGATGACCTGTACTTGGTTATTAGTAATATCCGGCACGGCATCAATGGGCACTTGGGTCATACTATATATACCAGCACCAATCAATGCCAGCGTGAGCAGACCGATTATAAATTTGTTATTGATTGAAAAATCAATGATTCTATTAATCATAGATAAGGGTGTTAATTCAGTTGAAATTTTGGTTCTATACATTGAATTAAATGCAATGCACAATGTTGACGAATCCAATAGATGGACACGTCAAAACAGGATATAGTTATCCTATTAAAACTGAATTATGCCTGAGGGGGCTGAAAAAGGGAATGGGGAATATCTTTGCCGAGGTCATCAAAATGGACAAAGAGTTCGTGTGGAATAGCAGGCTGTAGCGGTTGAAATGCAATAAGCCCAAAATTTATCGTGTGAACGTGGCAGCAATGACATTGGCAAAAAGGCGAGCATAACTCACAGTCTTGGTCGTGGTCGCCATCAATATCTATTACCGTAACAACTTGGGTGTCATCGGCACTATTTGTCGCATCGCTACAAGGCACTACATTGAGTGCCAAGAAATAAAACGATAAAATGATTGCTACAACTTTCACAATGCAAAGATAAAAATATTTTGGTGCAACTGTGTTGCAAATGATTTTTACAACGAATCAATCACACTTCCGCAAGTCAACATTGCATCGCCATAGTATGGATTTCTTATTTCTTCTTCCATACTTAACCATACCGCACCTTTATTGTTATTTGCCATAGGGCATTTCTGAATGTAATAATTTGTCGAGTTTTCTATGCTCATTGCAATAGGCACGATATTCTCGTTTAGAATGACGAAGTGAGCGCGCTGGTTTTCCAGAATGTCATTGTTTGCAATGGCATCCAGCATCTCAATACTTTTGGTTAAATGTTGTTTTTCCATCGTACCTAAATCATCAGTCGATATTGCTTTTAATTTTTCTGA
>NHDB01000017.1 GCA_002167945.1 Flavobacteriaceae bacterium TMED48
CAAAGGTGCCTATAGTCAGTATGCATTTTGATTTTGGATTGTAATTTTCAATGTTTTGAAAAACATTCATAAGTGGTAACTAAAACGAATCGCTTGACAAAAGTACTGNAATATCCTCCAAAACTAAATTAGTTTCCTATTTTTANGCTTGACTAGTTAAAAAACTCTAGTGGTACATGTTTTAAATATCAAAAAAACAATACTAGCCCTTGTAATGGGCTGTTATTTTATTGGACCATTGGCATGGAGTCAAAACTCTTGGGAAAAAGTTGAAACTTTAAAATTGACTCAATTTCCAGAGCCTCTGGCAAAGGAGCAATTTTATAGATTCTTGCCTAGTTTAAAAGACAAAAATCTATCGTCCTTAAAAGTATTGCCGATGGACCGTATTCTTTTGCCAAATGAAAAAGGGGAAGAGGAGCTATTTTTGTTAAAGCCAGCTCCAGTTTTGTCTCCAAAACTTTCATCCACGCATCCCAATATAAAAACATATCGGGGGTATAGTGAAAAAAGGCCAGAAGTAAAGGTTCGATTTAGTGCGCATCCCACAGGGATCAACGCTTGGATTCAACTACCAAACCAAGGTGATTTATTCATTCAACCCAAAAAAAATAGCAGTGGTATTCATTTTGTCTATCAAAAAATAAAAAACGACAGATTTCAAGATTTTGTATGTAAAACGGAACAGCGTATTGACTCCAAGCGAAAAACAAGAAAGAGCTCTAATAAAACCATGAAAGTCAATAATGAAATTCGCATTTTTAGAATAGCCATCGCAGCTACCGCAGAATACACTACCTATTGGGGAGACGACGATCCGAGTAATGGAACCAATGTTGAGGATGCTTATGCCGCTTTGGTAAGTACACTAAATCGAATCAATCAAATTTTTGAGGATGAACTATCGGTCCGTTTAGAGTTGGTTTCAGACGAATCATTGGTATACGAAGATTCAGAAACAGATCCTTTTACGGGGGATTATGCGACCGAATTACAATCGACTATTGACGAAGTATTAGGGGATGATGCATACGATGTGGGTCATCTATTTGATTTTGGTGAGCCGAATGGAGATGCAGGCTGTATTGGTTGTGTTTGTCAATCTGGAACAAAAGCTCAAGGATTTAGCGCACACCCTTTTGTCGATATTTATGGAGGTGAATATCGCAATGATTATTTTGATTTAGATTATGCTGCACACGAAATAGGGCATCAATTTGGTGCGTATCATACTTTTTCATACTACACGGAGGGAAAAGGTGTGAATGCGGAACCTGGTAGTGGATCCACTATAATGGCATATGCTGGAATTACTGGTCCAGATGATGTCCAATTACACGGTGATCCTTATTTTCATTATTACAGTATTCAAAATATTAGAACCACTGTTGACACTCTTGAATGTGCTGTTGTCGAACCTTTGTCAACTGAATCTTTTGCAGTTCATGCTGGACCTGATTACTTTATCCCTATCGGCACGGCTTATGAATTGTCAATTCCTGAAATCGCTGGTGAAGGGCTGACCTATTGTTGGGAGCAATTGGATGATGGAGAAATTACAGCTGATAATTTTGGTCCCTATAATAAGTCTGGAAGTATTGCCCGATCTCTCCCACCAAAAACAGTGTCCTCTCGTTTTATTCCAAATATGAGGGATGTATTGTCGAATAACTTAATTCAACAAAATCCAACAGTTGGTGACAGTTGGGAAACCGTTTCTCTGGTTGGTAGAGATTTGAATTGGGGACTTACGGTTAGAAAAGATCAAGGAGATTATATGCAATTGGCTCAGGATAGAATGGAAATTACGGTAGTTTCAACTTCAACCCCTTTTGCGATAAATTCTCAAGATCAAGATTCATTAGTCTGGAAAGGTGGATCCTTTCAAAAAATTGAATGGGATGTAGCTAAAACGAATACTGCACCATTCAATGTTGAACAGGTTGAAATACTCCTTTCACTAAACGGAGGAGCTGAGTTTGATCACGTTTTATCATCAAATGCTCCCAATACTGGGGAAGCATCAATCTATGTGCCAAATACTATAGATACAGATCAAGCGCGACTTAAAGTCAAAGCAAAAGACGGAATCTTTTTTGCGGTCAATCAAGTAAATTTCACCATAGCATCTCGCGATGTAATTCTCAAATTTGATAGTTATTCCTTTGAGAATTGTGACGACGATAGTATACAACTCGATTTTGAAATTGAACGAAAAGAGAATTTTACCTTACCTTTTTCAGTTGAAATCACCAATTTACCCAGCACAATAGCGGCTTCTTTCTCAAAAGTGAGTTATCCCTCAAATGACACTAATGGTTCAATTACATTAAGCGGATTAAACGATCTAGATGCGGCAGACTACGAGCTTGACATTGTTGCTCAATACGGAACAGCCTCTGAAATTTTCTCTTTACAATTGAATCAAAGAGAATCTTCTTTTGAGATTCCAAGCCTACTATCGCCTCCTGATGACACCGAAAGAGAAAGTCTCACGCCTGAACTTTTATGGGAGAATAATACCAATTCAAATCAAACTAAAGTTCAAGTAGCTCTTGATGATTCTTTTCAAAATATAGTCTTAGATACCCTTGTTAGTCGTAATACCCTTTTGCTATCCAAGTTAAATTCAAATACTAACTATTTTTGGCGAATCCAAGAGTCAAACAATTGCGGAATGTCATCTTTCTCAGAGCCATTTACCTTTTCAACTACGGTAATCTCTTGTTTGGAAGTTACTTCTACTGCTATTCCTAAAAATATTCAAGATGCTGAAGATAATACAACCAGAGGAATCACGACAGCATCCATAAATGTCAATTACGATTTGATAATCCAAGATTTGGATATTTACCTTGATATTGAACATACTTATTTGGAAGACTTAACACTTTATTTAGAATCACCTGAGGGGACTCGATACCTCCTTGCTCGCCAGTTGGGTCAGGATGAAAATGATTATTCAGAAACAATTTTTGATGAGGAGGCAGCTATTTCGATTGATCAAGGGGCTCCACCTTTTACGGGAAGGTTTTCTCCCAAAGAAAGTATAGCTGATCTTTATGGAATGTCAGCTTTTGGAAGCTGGAACTTAATTATTGAAGACAATTATGTGGAGGATACTGGCCGTTTGTTAGATTTTACTCTTGCTTTTTGTCTTGAAGGAACTCCACAGCCCAATAGTGACGGCGATAGTATAAATAACGATGAAGACAATTGTCCTGAAATTACCAATGAAGATCAGTCAGATATAGATGATAATGGAATTGGGGATGTGTGCGATATTTTCTCAGCTCAAAATATTAGCATATCAAAAAAAGACAGTAGTTGTCCGAATAAGTCAAATGGAACCATCTCTTTTAGTGCCTTGGCTGACTATCTGTATAGGGCTGAGATTTCGGGAGACAACGGATACTCAAAAACGCTTACGTTTACTATTCAAGGAAATGGAGTCTCAAATTTAGCGGAAGGAGTCTATACTGTATGTGTAACCTCCGCATCATTTCCAGAATTTGAATACTGTTTTGAAACCCAAATCAACGCTCCTGAACCACTTGAAGTGATTCGTTCAATTAATGCATTGAATTCAGAATTGAATTTGTCACTTGCTGGAAGCGAGCGTTATTTTATTTCTTTTAATGACCAAGATTTTGAAGTTGTTTCTCAAGATAAAATTACACTTCCCTTAAACCAAAAACTGAATAGAATCGAGGTAAAAACATCCAAGAGTTGCCAAGGTATTTATCAAGAGTGGATCAATACTAGTGAGGCTGCCTCGGTTTTTCCTAACCCGATTATTGAAAATGCAAACTTGATTTTACCTGACAATACCAAAGTTGATCTTTTACTTTTATCGGGCGCAGGAACCCCTATGTGGCAAAGTAATGCTGTCCAATCATCGGGCGAAGCTATTCAAATCCCTATGGGTGCATTGAATCCAGGACTTTATTTACTTCAAGTAATTTACCCCGAACGAACAGAAACTTTAAAATTATTGAAACGATGAGGTTGCGCATTTACTTTTTAAGTCTTGTTCTTTTTTGGAGTTGCGGACCCGAACCCATACCTGAACCTCAAGCTACAATTCTTATCGCTCCGGCAGATTTAAATGAGTGTACTACAGCTACGGTTTTAAGCGAAACTGAACGTCAAGTAAGGTTTCAATGGACACTTGCGCTAAATACGGATAGTTATGAGTTGGTGGTTGTCAACACCCTGACAAATGNTAGATACGGNAAGACGTCCTCCTTGTTGACCGAGTCAATTGTGTTACCTNGTGGTGCGCCTTACCGATGGTATGTAAATTCAAAATCTTTACTTTCTANGGCTGTGGGTAAAAGCAGTGTTCGACAATTTTACTTAGANGGGAGCCANGATGAAAGTTACCTCCCTTTTCCAGCGGTTTTACTTCAGCCTGTAAATCAATCAACAGTCGATCTCGAAAGTTCAGGAGATTTTTCATTTGATTGGGAAGGTTACGATTTGGATGAAGATATTGAGAGTTATGCTNTTTATTTAGGAAAAACAGAGGATNATTTGGANTTAGTTCAAGAAGGTTTAACAGTTTCTCAGCTGAGTTTAAGCTTGGATACTGGNGAGCGTTATTTTTGGCAAATTATCACCCTTGATTCTGAAGGGAATANATCCAAATCAGAGGTGTATAGTTTTCAAACTGCGGACTGATATTACTTTCCGTTAAANAGATTCATNGTGTTTTGAAGGCCTTGAAGTCCAAAGCTTTCAACAGCCTCTCCACACTGCTTAAGCCGTTCGGGGAGTNNAGTATCTTCTTNTTGAGTCCATNGNTCTAAAACAAATTTTACTTGATCAAAAGGTTTTGTTTCTGCTCCNATGCCAAATCGAAGACGAGNGTAATTGGGAGTGTTCAATTCAGCTTCAATATCTTTAAGACCATTGTGTCCTGCTGGACTTCCTTTGGATTTTATTCGGATNGTCCCAAAAGGAAGATGNAGTTCATCCGTCAATATAAGAATGTTTTGAAGNGCAATTTTTTCTTTTAATGCCCAATGCCTTACNGCTTTCCCACTCCGATTCATAAAAGTGCTGGGTTTGATCAAAATAAATTGTCTTCCTTTCTTTTTAAATGAAGNGTATGAAGCTAATTTTTTAATTTCCCATGAACACGCATAGTTTTCTGCGAGAAGATCAAGTATTCGAAAACCTACATTGTGTCTGGTGTTTTCGTATTCTGACCCAATATTTCCCAATCCTACAATTAAGAATTTGTGCATGGCTAAAGTTCGATCTTTTTTAAAAAAGCGTTTAAATGAAAACATTTACTAAAATAAAAAAAGCATGTGATACTTCACATGCTTTTCTATCCTTGGAAAGGATGAATTAATTTTCAGCTGCTGCTTCTGGAGTTTCTCCTCCTTCTGTGCTTTCAGCTCCTTCCTCAGAACCTTCAGTAGTCTCATCCAGCTCATCAATTTCTAATTGCATTGATGCTCTTGAGGTACGTACTTGACACACAACTGTATTGTCTGGGTGAAGAATAGTGAAATCTTCGGTTTTGAGTTGAGCCGTGTAAAGTTTATTGCCTAATTCAAGCTCAGAAACATCTGCTATGATAAAATCAGGTAAATTTTTGGGTAATGCCTTAATACGCAATTTACGTTTGTTAAGAATTAAAACCCCTCCACCAATCAAAACCCCAGGTGCTGCACCTTCGATTTGAACAGGGATATTCATGGAAATTTCTTTATCGTCAAATAGACGGTAAAAGTCAACATGAAGTATTTTGTCTGTAAGTGGGTGAAATTGAATGTCCTGAAGAATAGCGTTTACTTTGTCACCTCCATCAAGTTCAATGGTCACTGTGTGAGCATTGGGTGTGTACACTAGTTTGCTGAAACCCAGTTCCGGTGCAGCAAAGTGAAGAGGTTCTCCTCCACCATACAATACACAGGGAACTTGTCCAGCATTACGTAAGGCCTTAGTAGCTACTTTGCCTACGCTTTCTCTTTTAGATCCTTTAATTGTAATCGATTTCATTAAATTGTTTTTACATTATAAATTTTGAACTTATCGACTCGTTGTAATGCACATTACGCATTACCTCAGCGAATAATGGGGCGCAAGATAATACTTTTACTCTAGGGTGACTAACTTTTGGTGGAATAGAATCCGTCACGATCAGTTCTTCGAGTTGCGACTGTTCTATTTTTTGGTAAGCATCACCGGAAAGTAAGGCGTGAGTACATATTGCGCGTACAGAAAGTGCACCTCTCTCTTTCATTAAATCAGCAGCTTTGGTCAGCGTTCCAGCAGTATCCACCATATCATCAACCAAGATTACATTTTTACCTTCAACATTACCGATGAGTTCCATATGAGAAATTACATTTGCTTTTTCTCGCTGTTTATAACAGATTACAACATCACTACTGAGAAACTTAGAATAGGCATAGGCGCGTTTAGAACCTCCCATATCTGGTGAAGCAATTGTTAAATCAGATAAATTTAAAGCATCGATATAAGGTAAAAAGATGGTGGAAGCAAACAGGTGATCAACAGGTTTTTCAAAAAATCCTTGAATTTGATCGGCGTGTAAATCCATGGTGATGATTCTCGTAGCCCCAGCAGATTCCAAGAGCTTTGCGATCAATTTTGCACCTATAGGAACTCGAGGCTTGTCTTTTCTGTCTTGTCTAGCCCAACCAAAGTAAGGCATAACGGCAGTTATATGCCTAGCAGAAGCACGTTTTGCAGCATCTAGCATTAATAACATTTCCATTAAGTTTTCAGAAGAGGGGTGGGTAGATCCAATAATAAATATCCGAGCACCCCTTACAGACTCTTCGAAGGAGGGCTGAAATTCACCATCACTATAGCGGGAGAAGTTTACCTTTCCTACCTCAATTCCAAAATGATCTGCGATTGCTTTACCTAATGCTGTACTTTGTGTACAAGCGAAAATTTTTGCGGGAGTTTCCATAGAGAATAGTTCTTGACAAATGTAAAAATAAATTAACGCTAAACCTTATCGAAAAATTTAAATACTGGGCTTAATTATTTTGTTATTTTTGTGCCCTAGTTTAAATATTTCACCTGCCTCGGTGGCGGAACTGGTAGACGCGCTGGATTCAAAATCCAGTTCTTTCGAGAGTGTGGGTTCGATTCCCACCCGAGGTACTTAAAAAATCCGCAACTAATTGTTTTACATGAAGTTGCGGATTTTTTTATGATAAAATGGCAACATATTGGCAATAAATCATGTGTTTTTGTCGTAAAAAGTAAATCCTAAAACTTCTGTGGTACTCCTATCCCAAACACAAGGGCATGGGTTTTAGAAAACGATTTTTATGTTGGAACAGAGGTATGAGATTTGATATGTAGCCTGATCTTTCTATCTTAGAGGTATTATTAATCATAAATCAATTAAAATGAAAAAATATTTTTTAGCACTATTAGCATTTAGTACAATTTCTTTAGAAGCACAGTATTGTGTGTTTTTTGATCTTAAAGCTGAAAATCCAGAAATGGTAGTATCAACCATAACTGCTGCAATGAACACCGAGTGGGCTAAAAATATGCAGGCTACAAAGTCATTATTTGCATATCTTCCAAATGGATCTACAAAGTCCACACATTCTCTTCAGTTATGTTTTCCAAACGAGGAAGCTTTTGAAAAAGCTTTTATGTCTTACGGACAGTCAATGGAGGCAAGATTATTATTTGACGAAAGGCTACCTCAGTATTCTATAGATGTATCACAATCTATCAATACCCCGATTTGGTATAACGGGCAAGATTGGGCTAATGACAATGTGTTTATGCTTTATCAGATGGAAGTAACCAACCCTTCTTTATATCTTAAAGAATTTAAACGCTTTTCGCAAAAGATGGCAAAAAAATTGGGTTATGAAAACAATTCTTATGGTCTAGCTTTTCCAATTGTAGGGAAAAATGCTGAGTTTTCTCATTTTGCATGGATTGGATCTCCTGATATAAAAACAGCACTTTCAAACACAAAGAAAATGCTAAGCGATCCCTTATTTGCAGAGTTTTCAAGTAAGGTCTCTGGAATTAGAAAGGTAGTCAATTCAGTAATGTCAGTTCGTGTCATGGACTTTTAACAGGATAAACCTCTATAATTTAACCCTCCCAAGTGGAGGGTTTTTCTTTTACACCAATGAGGACAATCCAAATTCTCTCTAACCTAATGCTATAACTGACCTAACCTAAGATTACCTTACGGCAAAATGGGGGTGGTTTGTTTAGGGTTTATGTTGATACGCGATGGGGATTAGTTTTTATCTAAAAACATCTAAAATCACTAAAAAATGGTCAAAAAACGTAAAAAATGAGTGAAAATTGATCAAAAATGGCTAAAATTGATGAATCTTAATCAAGAACTTCGATTATTAAATCTTTGATAAAAAGTTTATAAAAATATTCATCATTTGACAACGATGTTCCAGTTTGTATAGAACCTTCTTCAAAAATTTCAAATGAACTAGGTAATTCATCTTTCATTTTTACCAAAATTTTACTTTTACCCTGAGGCAATAAAATCTTTGTAGTATCACTTAATGATAAATATGTCATATCACTTGATCCAAACGAGAGATCATTTAATTCAATTGTTGCAGAAGATGAAGTGGATAAATCACTATACCCCAATAAAAAATTATTTTGATTATGATCGCTAAGGCTATACATCGGAATTGCATTACCATTATTTGAAATACGCCAATCAGAGGACAGTAATGGTGGATACACCTCGAATTTTAATTCAAATTCATTTTTATCTGTGATACTTATATAAGCGGAATAATATTTATCATTTTCTACCCCTGTTAGCGAATACTTTGTGAATCCATCGACTTTAAATTGAATGTTTTTTCTATTGACAGTATATGAGTCTGAAATAGGGGTATTTAGAGCTACTTTGAACTTGAAATTTATTCTCACTTTTTTATTTTCAAATCCTGAAAAATCTGACACCAAAGCTATAGGATTATTGTTGTCATAAACTTCATTAACATCAATGTAAGTTTGATAAGAGCCTACATTTTGCCAATTAGCATTTGCTTGATAGGTTGACCAGTTTTTTTCTTTGTATTTAATAGCCAAGTTATCATTTAGTGTAATCGTGTCAACTTGAACACTAATATTTCCATAATTTAGGGTGTCGTATTTTAAAAGAACCATTTTAGCGGTATATGTACCGTATTTATTATACATAATAGATGCTTCGCTTAAATCGGTAATTTCACTTGGTGTACCTCCAGGAAACTCCCATTTAATTGTATCATAAAGGGTATTATATGTGTTTGCTTGATAATTAATTTGAACATCTAGATTATTGTCTCTGTCATACCTGTAAACTTCTATTGAGTCAATGTTAATTTGAGAAAGAGAGTTGAATTTTGTTATGAATATTTTATTTACAACATCTTGTTCAACAGAACAAGAATAGATGATTGCAAAAAGAAGTATAAGAGTAGTTTTTCGCATACTCTTGCAATCTAAATAGAATAAGAAGATAAAAAAAATTAGGAGTAGATAATATTGTATTTGTGCTGTTTTCACCCTTTATATATACTGTGAAACCCTACACCAAGCCATCAAGCCTAGCATCAAATTCTCAACCTGAGCTTGTATGGCGCAGCGAATTGTTTAACAAAGAGTTGCGGATTTTTTATGCAGCTCTATGATTTGTTTTTTAAAATTATCTTCTTAAATTGAAATTATAAACTATAAACCATTTTAAAATGAATGCAGCTAAAAACATTAAAAAAGTAAGAGCACATGACGCAATATGTGGACTGTTATATCTAGCTAGCGTTGGATTAACAATTCAAACAGGAAATTTGGATTTCCTTTATATTGCTATTGGTGTAGGGATTTTACAAGTGATAAGTCCTTTTACAAAATTTTGTCCCGTATACTTTACTCTTAACAAGGTTATGAGTGATACTGACCCCATGCAAAACGGAAAATAAGACTAAGACTATAAGATCGTACAATAACCCTCCGAAATGGAGGGTTTTTATTTGGAAATTATGGTTGAGTTAATTTCAAACGGATCCTGAATAAAACCGTTAAAACGTTAACAATATTTTAGTACTTCTTAAAAAGGGTTTGTAACTTGCTTACAAACCCTTTTTTTATGTCAAGATCAGTCTTTATTTCAGTTGTTGTCTTTTTATTTTTTAGTTGTAAAACAGCTGATACTTCAATATTTAAGAATAATACCATTGCTGCTGCTCATCCACTAGCTTCATTGGCGGGTAAAAAAATGTACGAGCAAGGAGGCAATGCATTTGATGCAGCTGTGGCAGCGGGATTTACACTGGCTGTTGTTGAACCTAGTATGAGTGGAATAGGAGGACGATTACAGGCTATTTTTCATAAAGTCTCTGGTGATATTGGAGGAGTAGATGCCTCAACTCAAGTTCCAATCAATTACAAACCATCGGAAGATAAATTCTCTACAGGCTATCAAACGATAGGGATACCTGGTGTAGTAGCTGGTTTACTTAAACTTCACGAGGAGCACGGTATTTTGTCCTTACAAAAGGTAATGGAGCCAGCGATTCATTATGCTGAAAATGGATTTGAAATTTTAGAAGGAGAAGCAAGAAGGCAACAAATAGCTAAAGAAGTTTTTGAGCAATTTGAAGGCACTAAAAAGCATTTTTTAAATGCAGAAGGGGAATCGTTTCAAAAAGGGGACTGGGTAATTCAAAAGACACTAGCGTCAACTTTAAAAGCGATTACTTTAAAAGGTAAAGCTGGATTTTATGAGGGAGAGGTCGCTCAAAAAATGGTAAACGATATACAATCGAATGGAGGATTACTCACATTAAAGGATTTAAAAAACTACAATGCCCTAGATGCTGAAGTACTAGAGGGGTCGTTTCAAGGTTTTACGGTAAAGGCTTTAAATTTACCTTCCTACGGAGCAATTACCATACAGATCTTGCAAATATTAGATCAACTACCACCAGCACGAACAGAGGAGGACTGGGCAATTGATCTAGGCGAGGTTACTAAATTAGCTTACACCTATCGTAAGTATCAAAAAAACAGAGACTCATTAAAGCAGATGCTTTCTTATCAAAAAGCTTTAAAATGGGCAAAGCAAATTGAGGAAAATCAGTTAAACCTTGTGGCTGAAAGTTATAAGCAAATGCCAGGATCCTGGACTGTATCAATAGGTCATACTACTCATCTTGCAACAGCAGATGAGCAGGGTAATGTTGTCAGTCTTACACAAACTATTGGTCCTAATATGGGATCAAAAGTCGCTTCAGCAGAATTGGGCTTTCTTTATGCAGTTACCTTAGGAGGGTATCTAGGGGAATACAAGCCAGGAGACAGATCAAATTCTCATATTACACCTACTCTATTTTTGGATGGAGATCAAGTCACTTTAGCCATTGGTGCTGCTGGTGGTAGCAGAATAGTCACTGCTGTAACTCAAGTTGCACAGCGTTATTTTGTCCAAAAACACAACTTAAATCAAGCCTTACTTTTGCCAAGGATATATCCTTTTCAAGACTCATTGTGGATAGAAGATCACCAAGGAGTTAAAGATTTGAATGCCGATTTAAGTCCAACTTCTTATCCTGTAAAGATGATAGATCAAAAAGCACGTTTTGGTCGTGTTCATGCCATAGCATATGATTCTATCAATAAATCTTGGATTGGTGCTGCTGATCCAGATTGGGAGGGCACAGTTGAAAATTACAGTTCCAAATGAGGGATTTCATATTTTTATCTATTCTTTTTTCAAATGTTCTAATGGCGCAAAACCAAGAAAAAATTCTTTTTGTTGGAAACAGTTTTACATCCTACTGGAACTTGCCCAATCAATTTGAGAAAATGGCACAACAACGAAAGATACAGTGGGATGTAAGTCAAACTACTGCAGGAGCGAAACACTAAGGGATCATTGGCAGGGAAATAAAAATTTAAAAACCAAAAAGATTTTATCTGAAACTTTTTATGATCAAATTATCTTTCAAGATCAAAGTACTTACCCCATAAAGTTTAAGGATACCACTGAACTCTACTTCTCTAAGTTAAAATCATTGTTGCCTTTACAAACAAAAGTTTATCTCTAAGCCACCTGGATGTACCCAAACTTTCCAGTTGATGGAAAGGTTTCAAACGATTCTAAAGAGATAGAATCCAATTTAGAGCTTATTGGGAATCAACATAAAGATGTTGAAACCATTCCTGTGGGTAGAGCGTTTGATTTGTATTCCACTTTATAACCAGAGATTCGTTTATTAACTGATGATGACAAACATCCAAGTCCTAACGGGACTTATTTGGCTGCCTGTGTAATCTACGCTTGGTTAAGTGAACAGCCAGCAATAGGATTTGACAGACGTTACAAGAGCAAAGACCAAAACGGGGAAAAGATATTTTATAGTATTGTAGAAAAGTCAGTAGTTATAAAATTTCAGCAAGTTGCAAATCAAATAGTTTTTATGAAGCAGTCAACCTAATTTAATACATGAGCAGTCTACTAATTTATGTTTTATAAAAAATTGACTGATTTATGATTCCAACGCATTTTTACAATATTCAATACTTTTTTTGACTTCTTCTATGACAGAAGAACCCTTTGGTGTTCTATATTCGTACTCCACAGTTGCAGGAAAATTATAGTTTTGATCCCGCATCAGCTTTAAGACTTCTTTGATAGGGGTATCTCCTTGACCAAAGGGTAAATTTTTCTTTCCATTTTCAGGATTTTGTCTGTCTTTAACATGCATACTGAGTATGTTTTGATGCAGCTTTTGAATGAATTCCATACTGTCTGTATTTCCAGCAGCAGTATAGTGTCCAAGGTCAAGATTTATTGCATTGTGAGAAGATTGTTCGAGTGCAGTGTCCCACCAGTGCGCATGTTGTTGTTCGTGACCGTGATAAGCAACTTTAATTCCATTTTTTTGCGCCAATTGACCCAATCTAAGTGAATGTAAAGGGTCGTTTGGAAGTTCGAGTGTAACATGATTTGCGCCTAACATTTTTCCTGCTTGCATAGCATAATTGATGTCAACATCTGAATTTCCTTTACCCAATAAATAATCGGGCTTAAATGCATAAATTTCAACTCCAGCAGCCCTATACATTTGTTTAAGTTTACTAAAACCATCAATCGATCGTGTTTTTTTCCAGTTCTCAATTTCTTTATCAAAGGATTTTTGCTGTTTTTTAAATTCGGCAAGTTGCTTAGTTTCATCCTTACTAAGGGTTTTTTTACGCTCTTTTCTCATAAGGCGATAGAACATTCGGAGGTCTACTTTGCTCTCTGGACGTCCGATGTATGATTCTGCAGTTCGACCCATTAATTCAATTGAATTCGCCCCACTGTCTAATATATATTGTAGTGTGGCTTCAGCGCTTTGGTCTTCCAAAGATCTAAAGGAATAGGTAATCAGTCCAATTTGAACCCCTTTTAATGAAGTATTGGTCTGGAGTAAGTTCGGGATATAAGCTGGGGCACCCCATAGTTTTGAACCGCCTACTGTAATACCAGCAGTCAGTGTTGCAATATTGTTTATAAATTCTCTTCTTGAATTTTGATTTCCCTTTGTTTTCATCCCTATTGTTTATATTTAGCTTTACTAATTTAAACTATTTTTTAAATAAGTTTCTCTTTTGTACATCAGTCTAGGCTTCACTTTTCTTTATATTTAGATTATGAAAAAAAAATTCAACACCAAATACCCTTCAATAGCTGATTTACGTAATAAGGCAAAATCTAAAATGCCAAAATTTGCTTTTGAATATTTAGATGGTGGATGCAATGATGATCATAACCTCAGAAAGAACACTGCTGACCTTCGAGAGATTGAATTAGTCCCTCAATATTTAAAAAGTACAGTTAATGTCAGTTTAAAAACAAGCCTTTTTGATACAGAATACGATGCTCCATTTGGTATAGCACCCATAGGTCTTCAAGGGATGATGTGGCCAAAAGCTCCAGAAATTTTGGCCAAGGCTGCATTTGAAAACAACATTCCTTTTATTTTAAGCACGGTAACTACCTCAAATATTGAAAAAATTGGAGAAATCACACAAGGAAAGGCCTGGTTTCAATTGTATTATCCCACAAAAGAGGAGGTAAGAACAGACATAATTAATAGAGCTGCAGACGCAGGATATCCGGTTTTAGTGTTACTGAGCGATGTGCCTAGTTTTGGATTTCGACCCAGAGATATTCGAAATGGTCTGGCGATGCCACCCAAAATGTCCATTCGGAATTTTTACCAAATTTTTAAACGTCCTGAATGGGCTATGAAAACCCTAATTCACGGTCAACCTGAATTTGAGACTCTAAAACCCTATATGCCCAAAGAATTGAATTTAAGTCAGTTGGGAAAGTTTATGGATGAAACTTTTGACGGACGTTTAAATGAAGAAAAAATAAAGCCTATTAGAGAAAAGTGGAAAGGTAAAATCGTTCTTAAGGGAGTAGCCAGCGATGCAGATATCGATAAAGCCATTCGCTTAGGTATTGATGGGGTAATCATATCCAATCACGGCGGGCGTCAATTAGATGCTGGTCAGTCCAGCATCCATGTGTTGGAAAAATTAAAAGATAAGTACCAAGACAAAATAACCATCATGATGGACAGTGGTCTGCGTAATGGACCTGATGTTGCTCGAACATTAGCACAAGGAGCCACTTTTTCTTTTTTGGGGAGGTCATTTATGTACGGTATTGGTGCGTTGGGAAACCAAGGTGCGTATCATACGATTGATTTAATTAAAACAGAATTAACCCAAGTCATGGAGCAAATTGGTTGTGAAAAAACAATAGATTTACCAAAGTTTATTAGTAGCAAATGAAGTACACTATTGGATATGATATCGGAAGTTCCTCTGTGAAAATAGCTTTAGTTGAGGCCGAAACAAACAACAGCATTGCAGTTGTTACAGAACCTCAAGATGAAATGCCAATTCACGCGGAGAAAGAACATTGGGCAGAACAAAATCCACAAATGTGGTGGGATTATTTGTGTACGGGAACCCAAAGAATTTTAAAGGAAAATTCACTCCATTCGAGTCAAATTTTAGCTGTAGGAATCTCCTATCAAATGCACGGACTGGTTTTACTCGATAAGCATAAGGAGCTACTTAGGGATTCAATAATCTGGTGTGACAGTAGGGCGGTGAACATAGGTAAAAAGGCAGCCGAAGAAGTTGGTGAAGCAAAATTCGGAGCTCATTTGCTAAATGCACCAGGAAATTTTACTGCATCAAAACTCAAATGGGTAAAAGAAAACGAAGCTGAACTATATTCCAAAATAGTATATTATATGCTTCCAGGAGATTATATTGCCTATAAATTAACAGGTGAAATAGCTACTACTATAAATGGACTATCTGAGGGTATGCTCTGGGATTTTAAGGAGAAAAAGGTTGCCAATTGGTTGTTGGAGCATTATGGTATAGACTCTAATTTAACTCCACCACTTGTCAATAATTTTGAAAATCAAGGAAAGGTCACNGCNGAGGGTGCAGCTCAAACTGGACTTCCCAAAGGGATTCCTATCAGATATCGTGCTGGTGATCAGCCCAATAACGCTCTGGCACTGAATATTCTTAAACCTGGAGAAGTTGCTGCTACTGGTGGAACATCAGGAGTTTTATTTGCTGTTTCAGACCGAAATTCTTCTAAGGAATTTTATAGGGTAAATCACTTTGCGCATGTAAATTATACTGCTCAAAATTCGTTGATAGGCACGCTTCTATGTGTAAATGGAGCTGGGATTCAATACAGCTGGTTGCGAAGAATGGCAAACTATACGGATTTCAACATCATGAACGAACGGGCTGAAAAAGTAGCTGTAGGAAGTGAAGGTCTGATTAATCTCCCCTTTGGAAATGGAGCCGAACGCATGCTCAACAACAAGACTCCTGGCGCTCAGTTTTCAAATTTAAATTTAAACCAGCATCAACAAGGACATCTATTTCGCTCCGCCCTTGAAGGCATTGCATTTGCATTTGCATATGGTATGGAGATCATGCAAGAGGATGCTTTAAATATTAAAGTTATTCGGGCTGGAAATGACAATCTTTTCCGCTCCTCAATATTTGCGAANACTGTTTCAAGTTTGATCGGTCAGCCAATTGAAATATACAACACAACTGGAGCAGTTGGCGCAGCAAGAGCTGCAGCTATAGAACAGGGTGGATTAGAGGATTACAGCGAAAGTATTTCATCAATTGATCGTATTAGTGAGGTTACACCGATTAAAGAAAATGAAGCCTATAAATTGGCATACNAAAAATGGAAAATTGAATTACAAAATAAACTTGACAATTTAAATTAAANATTATGATTACTACAGGCGATAAAGAATATTATANAGGTATTGGNGGNATCCAATATGAAGGGAAAGATTCTGATAACCCCTTCGCTTACAAGTATTANAATCCAGATCACATGGTTGCTGGTAAAACCATGCGTGAACATTTTAAATTTGCAATTGCTTACTGGCACAGCTTTTGTGGCCAGGGAGGTGATCCTTTTGGACCAGGGACTCAACAATTCNCGTGGGACCAAGCCGCTGATCCAATTCAGAGAGCTAAAGATAAAGCAGATGCNGCATTTGAATTAATTACAAAATTGGGCTTTGATTATTTTTGCTTTCACGATGTTGATTTAATTGATGAGGCNCCAACNTTAGCTGAAAATGAAAAGCGCTTGCAAANTATTTCAGATTATGTAGCTGAAAAGCAACAGGCCTCAGGANTAAANTTGCTTTGGGGGACNGCAAATTGCTTTTCCAATCCCGTCTATATGAATGGGGCAGCAACCAATCCCGATTTTANTGTAGTTGCNCGAGCAGGAGCTCAAATTAAAATGGCATTGGATNTTACCATTAAATTGGGTGGTGAAAATTATGTGTTCTGGGGCGGAAGAGAAGGGTATATGNCCTTGTTGAATACCGATATGGGAAGAGAATTGGANCATATGGGTCAAATGTTAACCATGGCTAGAGATTACGCTCGTTCTAGGGGTTTTAAAGGAAACTTTTTTATCGAACCTAAACCTGCAGAACCAATGAAGCACCAATACGATTTTGATGCAGCTACTGCAATTGGATTTCTTAAAGAACACGGTTTAGATCAGGATTTTAAACTGAATATAGAGGTAAATCACGCGACTCTGGCACAACATACTTTTGAACATGAATTAGCCGTTGCAGCAAATGCCGGAATGTTGGGCAGTGTTGATGCAAATCGGGGAGACAACCAAAATGGTTGGGATACAGACCAGTTTCCGGTAAATATTTATGAGGTNACAGAAGCCATGTTGGTGTTTCTAAGGTCAGGAGGACTTCAAGGAGGAGGNATCAATTTTGATGCCAAAATTAGAAGAAATTCTACTGATTTGGAAGATGTATTTNACGCTCATATTGGAGGGGCAGATGTGTTTGCTCGAGCCTTAATTACAGCAGAAAAAGTAATGAANGACGGNGGCTTAGAAAAACTNAGAAATGCACGCTATGCTTCCTTCGANCAGGGGGATGGGCAGCGCTTCGAAAAAGGAAATCTGGGCTTGGATGAATTGTCCAAAATCGCACTAGAAGGGAAAGCNCCCGATCGAATAAGTGGAAAACAAGAACTATATGAAAATATACTCAATCAATATATTTAAAAATAAAGGGCNNGGTTTTTTTATAGGTATTTTCATNACCTTTTTTATGGTNAAATGTGGTGANGANGTAAAGACCANTTCATNGCCTGTTNTTAAAGANGGCATGGTTTTGATTCCGGCTGGAGAATTTCAAATGGGCAGTGAGGGTGATCAAGCTAGAGATGATGAATCTCCGGTTCATCGCGTTGGTGTAGATGCCTTTTGGATGGATCAAACCGAAGTTACTAATGCGGAATTTAAAGNATTTGTCGATGCTACAGGTTACATAACTACTGCAGAGAAAAAGCCTAATTGGGAAGAACTCAAAAAAGAGCTCCCTCCCGATACNCCTAAACCAAACGATTCCTTACTCCAAGCAGCNTCTTTNGTCTTTGAGTCAACAGACGGTCCTNTGAANTTAAACGANTTTGGNGCTTGGTGGCAATGGAAGCCGAAAGCCAGTTGGCGNNACCCAANAGGNGAGGGNAGTTCTTTANAAGGTAAAATGAATCACCCAGTAGTGCATATCTCNTGGTATGACGCCCAAGCCTATGCAGCTTGGGCTGNGAAAAGATTACCAACAGAAGCGGAATGGGANTGGGCTGCTAGTGGTGGAAAAAAGAAAGNTAAGTATCCTTGGGGAAATGAATCCGTTACAGAAGGNGCACCTAAAGCCAATTCTTGGGAGGGTAGTTTTCCTTATCGAAATACCTTGAGAGACCAGTTTTTTTATACCGCTCCTGTAGCCTCGTTTGAACCGAATCCTTTTGGACTATTCGACATGGCTGGTAATGTTTGGGAGTGGTGTTCTGATTGGTATGATTACACTTACTACGAGTCTTTAGAGCCAAAAAAAGCAATCAATCCTCAAGGCCCTGAAGTTCCTTATGACCCCTATCAGCCCTATCTAAAACAAAAAGTAATGCGCGGCGGTTCTTTTCTTTGTAATGACACTTATTGCTCGGGTTATAGGGTTGCATCTAGGATGAAATCAACTCCAGACACTGGTTTACAACATACGGGATTTAGATTGGTAAAATCAGNAGATTTGTAGAAGNCTTTTTTCTTTTTTNAAAAAATGACACCNTGTCACTTTTTTTATTAGCTTCGTATAAAATACCCTTAATATGAAAATCTTAGTATGTATAAGTAATGTGCCGGATACGACTTCCAAAATCAACTTTACTGATGAAAATCGTGCTTTTGATACTCAGGGAGTCACTTATATCATCAATCCTAACGATGAGTTTGGATTGACCAGAGCTATTTGGTTGCAACAGCAAGAAGGGGCTTCGGTAACTGTTGCCACAGTTGGAGATATTTCTTGTGAGCCAATTTTACGCAAATGTTTGGCTATTGGAGCAGACAATGCTGTACGAATAGACGCCCTTCCTGAAGATGGTTTTTACGTTGCNTCTCAACTTGCAGCATATGCAGAAAAAGAAGCTTTTGATTTGGTCATTACTGGAAGAGAGTCCATTGATTACAATGGAGGAATGGTTGGTGCTATGCTGGCTAATTATTTAGAGATGCCTTATTTGGCAAATTGTATTAAACTCGATAAAGAGGGAGATAGCATCCATTTGCAAAGAGAGATTGATGGTGGGAAAGAAAATCTTAAGGGAAAACTTCCTTTGATTATTGGAGCACAGAAGGGCTTGGTTGAAGAAAAGGATTTGATTATTCCCAATATGAGAGGAATTATGCAGGCTAGACAAAAGCCCCTAGAGGTAGTGACACCTATAGGGTCTGAGGCTTCCAGTTCCATTAAATCATACGAAAAGCCACCCGAAAAAGGACCGGTAAAACTTGTAGATGCGGGGAATATAGACCAGTTAATTGACCTATTACAAAATGAAGCTAACGCTATATAAATATTTGAAATAATGTCTGTTTTAGTATACATAGAAACACAAAATCAAGAAATAAAAAAGTCAAGCCTAGAGGTAGCATCTTATGGCCGTGCTATTGCCGATGCTAAGTCGACTTCGTTAATCGCGGTTTGTTTTGGTTTAGAGGACAGTTCGCACCTGGCTGGGTATGGAGTTGATAAGGTATTTGTTATCCCTACAGCTGGAGATATACATTTTAATGCAGAACGCTACAGCAGTACCTTGGTAGATATTGCTAAGGCTGAAGCCGCTGACTTACTGATTGTAAGTGGGTCTGCAAACGGTCGTTTTATAGGCCCTCTCACCGCTATAAAATTTGAAGCTGCTTATTTTTCAAATGTCATTGGGCTCCCTACAGCTTATGGACCTGTTGAGGTAAAACGTTCCTGTTTTACCAATAAAGCGTTCAATCACAGTATTTCAAAAAAGGATAAAGTTGTTATTTCACTCTCCTCTAATTCCTTTGGTATACATGAAAAAGTAGCCGAGGCAGCACAGTTTGAAGGTACGTACTCANCTTCTACCTCTTCATTAGAAGTGGTGACACTAGAGCAGTCTTCGGATAAGGTAAGTATTGCTGATGCNGATATTGTTGTTTCAGGTGGACGAGGTTTAAAAGGTCCTGAAAACTGGCACNTAATAGAAGATTTGGCGAATGTGCTAGGAGCAGCTACTGCCTGTTCCAAGCCTGTTTCGGACATGGGTTGGCGTCCTCACAGTGAGCACGTAGGTCAAACAGGTAAGCCAGTTGCTTCAAATTTATATATCGCAATAGGTGTTTCTGGAGCCATACAACATTTAGCAGGTATAAATTCTTCTAAAGTTAAAGTTGTGATTAATAGTGATCCTGAGGCCCCATTTTTTAAAGCTGCTGATTACGGAGTAGTGGGCGATGCTTTTGAAGTAGTGCCTGAACTCACGTCTAAATTAAAAGCTTTAAAAGAAGCCTGATTTAAGAGTAGCTCAATTTAAATATCCCTAAATTTTCATACATTTAATAAATTAATAGCATTATGTACAGAAAGTTTATATTNCTTAGTCTTTGTGTTTCAGTTTTGACATTGGGCTGCCAAAACACCCCAAAAAAAGATAAAGAAAAAAGTTCAGAAGGAACTGAAGTTCAAACCAACGAATGGATGAGCCTTAGCAGCTCAAACTCACTGAGTGGATGGCATATTTTTCAAAACGAATCTGGTGAAAAATCAGGTTGGTCAGTAGCTGATGGTGTATTTACTTTTAATTCCGAAGCAGCTAAAGGGGATGGAAATAAGAGCTTAATCACCGATGAGAAATTCCGCAATTTTGAAATTATGTTCGAATGGAAATTATCTCCCAATTCAAACAGCGGATTTATGTGGGGGGTAAGTGAAGATTCTAAATACGAACANCCCTACGTAACAGGACCAGAAATTCAAATCATAGATGNGGAGATATATAAAGGCGATNCTAAAAATCAAATACATACAACTGCATCNCTTTATGACATGATTGCTCCAGATCGAGTANTGGCAAAAAAAGCTGGAGAGTGGAANTCTTATCATATCACTATCAATCAGGATGANAATAAAGGAACGGTAATTCACAATGGAGAGGAAATTAATCGATTTCCTTTACACGGACCAGAGTGGGATACTATGGTGGAAAACAGTAAATTTGCCGATATGGAAGGCTTTGGAAAATATCAAGAAGGACATCTTTGCCTTCAAGATCATCCAGGGGTCATATCCTACAGAAATATTAAAATCCGCAAATTATAATAGTGAATTTTCACAATAAAATAGCACCGCTGCATTACAGGTTATTAGCCTTGGGCTTACTGTTATTTTTTGTGATACCTCCTGTTTTAAAGACACTACACAGCTATGAGTTTCACTCTGCTCAAAAGGACTGTGAACACAGTACAACACATCTTCACTCTAGTTCACTTCACAACGATGCACTAGATTACTATTTTCAAGTCTTAGCTGGAACAGATCTTAATTTCTATAATCTAGAAGAGCCTTTGTTTTTTACTAAAAAAACAGATACTTATCGTTCTTCGCTTTACAATTCAAACTTTCATTTTTCCTCTACTAGGGGTCCACCTTATTTTTGATTTTTTCAAACTGTATAGTCAGCTATTCTGTTGTAACTGAATAGCTTTTTTAAAATCTTAAATAAATTATTAAAATGAAAAATAAATTCACACTGATGCTTTTTGCATCTTTTGCACTAACAAATCTATTTATATCTTGTGACAAGGACGAAGATCCAGAATTAATCGAAGAGCAAGAGCTCATTACCACTGTAGTACTAAATATCACTTCGGATGGAGCAGCAAATCAAACCGTTAGTTGGAATATGGATACGAACCAAACTCCTACTATTTCACTTCAAGCCAATCAACAATATCAAGTATCGATTTCTTTTTTAGATGAAAGTGATCCAGCGGATACTGAAGATATTACTGAAGAGGTGAAGGAAGAGGCGGATGAGCACCAGGTTTTTTATGAGTTTTCAGGGGTAACTATAAGTTATTCTTCAGGTCAGGGAGATGTTACAGATAGCGCTAACAATCCTCTTTACCTCAACTCAATATGGACAGCAAGCTCAGCAGGAACTGGTACAGCTCGAGTGTATCTCATACACGAACCCACAACAAAAACGAGTACTAGTCGCGGTGGCTTTGGAGGAGAAACAGACGTAGAAGTTGATTTTACAGTTGTAGTTTCTGAATAAATTTGATTGGTATTGTACACCGCAAAACACTTTGTCCCTTTACTGTTGTTGATTCTTTTGGTATCGACACTAAAGGGGCAATCTTGTGTTTTCACTATCGAGGGTAGAGTACTGGATTTACATGATAATACCCCAATTTTTGGAGCAATTATTAAAATTGAGGGATCTGATTTATTTGGACAAACAGATGAGCAGGGCTACTACAAGATTAACTCGGTTTGTTTTGGTCAAGCCAGGTTAATTGTCTCCCATGTCAGTTGCGATCCTATTGATCGTATTGTGACTATACGCTCTAATACAAAGATGGACTTTGCGTTGGAGCATCACATTAATGAACTTAATGAGATTATTATTTTAGAGGATGGTTTAATCCAGGTTAATTCAAGTGTTAGCGAGTCTCAACTCAACGTTGATCAACTCACTCGACTCAGTAACCAAAATTTAGCTGAGACTCTCAATAGTATTGCAGGAGTTTCTTCACTAAAAACAGGGAGTTCAATTGCAAAACCTATGATCCACGGTTTGTATGGAAGTAGGGTGGCAATAATAGCGGATGGAATGCGTATGCAAGACCAAGAGTGGGGTGCCGATCACGCTCCCAATATTGATCTTAATGGTTTCGAATCTGTTCAAGTAGTCAAAGGGGCTGCAGCTTTAAAATATGGAGGGGATACAGCAGGCGGGATGATTTTACTTTCTCCTGAAAGAATAAATTTAAATGACAGCCTTTACGGCAACACAATTATCAACGGGGTTGACAATGGAAAAGGGGGGAGTGTCAGTACTCGTTTGACTAAATCATTTGACAATGGCTATTTTATTTCAGGACTTCTAAATGCAAAACAATTTGGAGATCGTCAAGCACCTGATTATAGTTTGACCAATACAGGTCTTAAAGAATCCAATATTGGATTTCGTTTAGGAAGAACTAAAATTTTAAAAGGATGGGAAGTAAACTACAGACGTTTTCAAAATAGTACAGGAATATTAAGATCTGCTCATATTGGAAATATTGAAGATTTATTACGCGCCCTAGAATCGAATAGTCCACTGCGTATCGAGCCATTTGATTATGAAATTAATTCACCCAAACAGAAAGCAATCCATCAAAACATCCAAGCCAACTACTTTAATCAGTATTCTGACAGGGCTAAACTTACAGTAGATTATAATTATCAAATAAGTAATAGAAAAGAATATGATGTCCGAAGAGGAAATCGTTCATCACAAGCAGCAATTGATTTAACACTTAAAACACATGACTTCCTAGGTAGTATCCAATGGAAAAAAGATTTTAAGTGGAACTTTGAATGGGGATTAAATGCAATGCTTCAAGATAATTTCTCCAATCCTGAAACTGGTGTAAAACGCTTAATTCCAGATCATCAAAAATATCAAGCTGGAACTTTTATTAGTGGGAATTACCGTCCATCCAATAATTTTAGTTGGGAATGGGGTTTTCGGTTTGACCAAATTGTTATAAATGCACAGAAGTTTTACGATACATCAAATTGGATTTCAAGAGGGTATAATATTCGCTATACTGAATTTGAACAAAAAGATTTTGGCACTCAAATTTTAACCAATCCAAGATTGAATTTTTCAAATATTAGCGCTCAAACAGGTTTTGATTTAGAGATTGGGGAGTCAGTAGAAACTACTTTTTCATATATGCTTACTCAACGTGCTCCGAATGTTTCGGAGTTATTTAGTGATGGCTTACATCATTCTTTAGCAACTATAGAATACGGATTCTTAGGACTTCAAAAAGAAACTTCCCATAAACTCATTTTAGGAATCAACAAGAAGAATGAATTCTTAGGTATAGGTATTGACCCTTATTTAAACCGAGTCTCTAATTTTATTTTTATTGAGCCCTCAGGAGTGGAACTTACCATACGAGGCGCATTTCCAGTTTGGGAATATCAATCAACAGAGGTACTTATGTGGGGGATGGACGCCTATGCAAAAATAAATCTCGCAAAAAATCTAAAATACAATATCAATGCAGCCTACACCTATGCTCAAGATATTTTAGCCGCTGAGCCGTTAATCTCAGTTCCACCTTTTAGTCTGTTTCAACAGCTATCTTATACTTTTCCCAAATCAGAACTTGAAATTGAGATGGCGCATCGTTTTACAGCTACCCAAAGCAGATTTCCCGACACTAACTTTAGGGTGAATCGTATCGAATCAGGGGTAATTGTTCAACAAGAAGTCGATATCAGTACCCCTCCAGATGGGTATCACAATTTTGATTTGTATTTTTCATTACCTTTAACAAAGAATAATTCAAAAAGTACGCTCCGTCTTATCGTTCAAAACCTAACTAATGCATCCTACAATGATTATTTAAATAGATTGCGATTTTACGCTACCGAAATTGGTCGAGCAGTTCAGCTCCAGCTTGTTTTTAATTATTGACGCTATATATTTTCCCAAATGAAGTCCCTAGTTCTTGCTTTCTTTTTCATTATTACTTTTTTAGATTCCTATTTTTATGGGCAAGGTCTAGAAAAATATCAGTTTTTCTTTGAACCGCTAATTGTACCTTCAATTTTAGTTTACTATCTACTCAGTACAAAAAAAAGGGATCCATTAATTTTATTAGGGTTTCTTTTTGTTTGGGTTGGAGATCTATTATTATTAATTGAACTATCCCCTGTCTTCTTACAATGGGCAGTTTTTTGCTACTGGCTAATGCAATTGTGTTTTATAGGAGTTTATAGAAATTACTGGAAGCAGTATTCATCTAAAGCTCACTTACTTGGCCTACTGTTTTGGGGGTCTTATTTGGTGGTTTTTCTAAATCATGTTTACTCTTCTTTGGGAGATATGAAGGTTCATGGATTAGTGTATGGAGTAACGCTCTCGGCTTTCGGAAGTTTAGCCATAATGAAACTACTTAGAAAAGTTTCGCGAAAGCATATTTATTTGGTTTTAGGATTGTTAGTATTTTCTGTACGCGATGTTTTTTTGACTTACAATAAAAAATATTTTAATGAGGATGTGTTTACATTTTCAATTCCTATCTTACATGGGATTGTTTTTTTTATCATTATAAAGGCCTTGCTTTATTTTGAACAAGGAAAAGTGTCAAGTTACGACCAGAGGTCTTATATTAAAATTTAACATTGAAAACACTTTATATTAACTTGGTTGTTATCCTTTTCGCTTCCGTAGCATTTGCCCAAGAGGCAGAGTCGCTTATTGAAAATTATGAATTTTATTCAGACCCCTCCTTGGATACTCAATACGCTTTTGTTCAGGAGCTAATGTATGTTGCAGGCTATGTCCCTGAAAAAATAACTGTTTATCAAACGCTACCCAATAATGCACATGTGTACCGAGTTACCCTTGATTCAGTTAATGGTGGTTTTCTTTTTGTCCGTTGGAATAAAAAAGAGAAAAAGCATTACGTTGCAAATAAAATGATAGATGCTGGAATGTATTACAATTTGAAGGCAGCAGAGGAAATTATGCGAAAGCAAACAGAAAATGCTTCTTTTTCAGCGGATGATATCAGTATACAAGCTGGAGATCAATTCAAAATCTCAGGAGAAGACATAAATGGACTTAGAAATGAATATGATAAAAAAATAGAAGCAAAAAAAGAACTCCAGATAAATCTTCACAAAAAACAAGCTGAAAAAGCCAAACGTAAAGTAGAACGTAAAATTCCTAAAAATTAGAATTCAATTGTTAGGATATTTCCCTCTAAATTGGCTTCATAGCATCTGAGTGAGCCGCTACAAGTGGCAGAAAATGAATTATTGTGATTACTACAAGTAAAATTACTACCATCAAATGACCAACGATTTCGTGCACCTTGATGAGGACAGGCATTATCAAAAACTCTAATTTCTTCATCACTTATTCTAACAAGAAGTATGTTCTCAGCTGTGAAGTTTAACCAGCCACCAATCTGTTTTAAGTCTTTGAATCTATCATCATCCAAATTAATTTCAAGTTGATTTCTACCTGAATTCTGTACGGATTGATTATTATTGCGTATGTCAGTATTAGAGGAATCATCTTCTGAAGAACAGGCTTCGATTAATGGAATACCTAGCGCTGCTAAAACAATTGGCTTACAGGCTGTTTTTAAAAATTTTCTTCGGTTATTCATCTTAAACTCTTTTTTGTTTAAAGATAATACAAAATAATTAAACATTAATTAAGTTAGAATTTTAAAATAAGGTAATTTTGGGGCATGAAAAATATATTTACTTCTTTACTGTTTTTTGTTTCAATTGTAGTGTTTTCACAAAATACGGGTACTTTAAACGGCCGTATTGTCGATGCACAAAATGAATTTCCTCTTGAAGG
>NHDB01000018.1 GCA_002167945.1 Flavobacteriaceae bacterium TMED48
GTAACCCCTGATTTTAGAAACTACACCGAATTCCAATGGAGGCAGCCCAGTTATATCTTTACGTTTACTTATCGCATAAACGAACGCAAAATGGATAGACGTAGAAACAATCGCAGAGGCGGTTATGACGGCGGAGGTGAAGAACCGGACTTTTAGATACTAAAAAGGGGCTTAAAAGCCCCTTTTTTATTTTGTTGGTGTATCCTCTACTGTTCCTTTATTTCTTCCGTATTTGAGGTACTCTCTTAAAGCGCCTATTAACCAATAAGGTATCACGAAAGTCAATAAGAATATCATCAACCAAAAACCGATGGTTAATATGGTTAAAAAAGAAATAAATCCGAGGTACTGATCAAATTCAAACATGTGGTTGTTTTATGCTTCAAAAATAATCATTTTTTTTAGTTTTTAAAATTGAATTTGGTTTTCCATAGCTATTTTTTTAAAAAAAAGTTCAGCCTGTAAATCGGGTTTCTTTCAAACCTAGTATTTTTGTGTAAAATCCAAGATTATGGAATACCGAATTGAAAAAGATACATTAGGAGAAGTTCACGTTCCCAAAGATGTTTATTGGGGTGCACAAACAGAGCGTTCTCGATCAAACTTTAAAATTGGTGCTTCGGCTTCAATGCCTTTAGAAATCGTTTACGGTTTTGCCTACCTTAAAAAAGCAGCAGCCTATACCAATCACAAACTCGGTGTTTTGGATCAATCGAAAAGAGACCTGATCACTCAAGTATGTGATGAAATTTTAACGGGCAAACTCGACGATCAATTTCCGCTGGTCATTTGGCAAACCGGTTCTGGAACACAGAGCAATATGAATGTCAACGAGGTCATCGCCAATCGCGCTCATGTGCTTGCAGGAAACACTCTGGGCGATGGTGATAAAACACTTGCACCTAATGATGATGTCAATAAATCTCAATCTTCTAACGATACTTTTCCAACGGGTATGCATATAGCTGCCTATAAAATGGTTGTGGAGACAACCATCCCCGGAGTTCAAAAATTAAGAGNGGCCTTGGATCAAAAAGCAAANGCGTTTAAAAATGTAGTNAAAATAGGNCGTACNCATTTNATGGATGCTACTCCCCTAACCTTAGGTCAAGAATTTTCAGGTTATGTATCTCANTTGGATCACGGATTAAAAGCCTTACACAATACCTTAGATCACTTGTCTGAATTGGCATTAGGAGGAACAGCCGTTGGAACAGGGATCAACACCCCNGATGGCTATGCTGANGAAGTNGCNAACTTNATCNCNNAATTTACNGNNCTTCCATTTANAAGTGCAGACAACAAATTTGAGGCTCTGGCTGCACACGATGCTATAGTAGAAACGCATGGTGCANTAAAACAACTTGCCGTATCACTCAANAAAATTGGGAACGACATNCGANTNATGGCCTCCGGACCCCGATCGGGAATTGGTGANTTGATCATNCCNGCAAACGAACCTGGAAGTTCTATNATGCCNGGNAAAGTNAACCCAACCCAATGTGAAGCATTGACTATGGTCTGTGCTCAGGTAATGGGTAATGATGTTGCAATTACAGTAGCCGGTACCCAGGGACATTATGAGTTAAATGTATTCAAACCCTTGATGGCGGCTAACCTACTTCAGTCCGCTCGTTTACTCGGTGATGCCTGTGTCAGTTTTACTGACAATTGCGTAGTAGGCATAGAACCCAACCACGATAGAATCAACGAATTGGTTCAAAACTCCTTAATGCTGGTTACTGCCTTAAATACGAAAATTGGCTATTACAAAGCTGCTGAAATTGCAAATAAAGCACACGAAGAAGGGATTACTTTAAAGGAGGCAAGTTTGGCTTTAGGCTACCTAACCGCTGATGAATTCGATTCTTGGGTACGCCCAGAAGACATGACAGGCAATGGCTAATCCACTCGAATTTAGACCCTATCAAAGTAGTGACGCAAATGACTTTAAAATGCTCAACGTCGAATGGCTTGAAACCTACTTTGAGGTAGAACCCTACGACGAATTGGTCTTAAGTAACCCCCAAACTGAAATTATCGACCACGGAGGAAGTATTTTTATGGTTGTATTGGAAGGGAAAACCATTGGTACTTTTGCCTTTATAATAAAAGGAGATGGGCTTTATGAATTCAGTAAAATGGCCGTTACTCCTAAAAAACGCGGTAAAGGCTATGGGAATTTGATGATGCAGTTTGCCATTCGCTATGCAGAACAACACCGTTGGAGGTCCTTAATTTTGTATTCCAGCACCATTTTAGAAAATTCCATCTACCTCTATAGTAAATACGGCTTTAAAGAAGTTCCTATCGATCCAGGAATCAAATATGCCAGGGGGAATATTAAAATGGAATTGATCTTAAGTGATTAATCTCGGGTAAGCTTTCTGTATTGAATCCGTTTGGGCATCAAATCCTGACCTAAACGTTTCTTTTTGTTTTCTTCGTAATCAGAAAAAGATCCTTCAAAGAAATAAACCGAAGAATTGCCTTCAAAGGCGAGTATGTGCGTACAAATACGATCTAAAAACCAACGATCGTGTGAAATCACCACAGCACAACCGGCAAAATTTTCCAAGCCTTCCTCCAATGCCCTAAGGGTATTGACGTCTAAATCGTTTGTAGGCTCATCCAGGAGCAGTACATTACCCTCCTCCTTAAGTGTCATCGCCAAATGCAAACGGTTGCGTTCTCCCCCAGAAAGGGTAGCTACTTTTTTGTTTTGTTCACTCCCACTAAAATTAAATCGACTTAAAAACGCTCGGGAGTTCACCTGCCTTCCTCCTAACATAATCAGCTCTTGCTCATCACTAAAGTTTTGCCATATGCTCTTTTCAGGGTCTATATTGGAGTGAGATTGATCTACATAAGCGAGTTTTACAGTATCACCTACGGTAAAGCTCCCGGCATCGGCCTGTTCTTCACCCATGATCATCCTAAAGACCGTAGACTTTCCCGCTCCGTTAGGGCCAATTACCCCAACTATCCCTGCTTGAGGAAGCACAAAATTTAAATCGTCGTACAAGAGTTTGTCTCCAAATGCTTTAGAAACATTTATAGCTTCTATCACATTGGTTCCCAATCTAGGACCGTTTGGAATAAAAATCTCCAGCTTTTCATCGACCATTTTTTGGTCTTGACTCATCAGTTTATCGTAATTCGACAAACGTGCTTTTTGTTTACTCTGGCGTCCTTTAGGGGCCATTCGCACCCATTCCAATTCACGTTCCAGCGTTTTCTGACGTTTAGAGGCTTGTTTTTGTTCTTGTGCCAAGCGCTTTGATTTTTGATCGAGCCAGGATGAATAATTGCCTTTCCAAGGGATCCCTTCTCCTCTATCCAANTCTAAAATCCANCCTGCTACATTATCTAAAAAATACCGGTCGTGAGTAACCGCAATTACCGTACCTTGATATTGAGCCAAATGATGCTCTAACCAATGAACAGACTCTGCATCTAAGTGGTTGGTAGGCTCGTCTAAAAGCANTACATCAGGNTTTTGAAGCAACAGTCTACACAAGGCTACACGTCTGCGTTCACCTCCTGATAATACGCCTATTTTTTGATCAGCCGGAGGCGTGCGTAAAGCATCCATCGCAATTTCCAGTTGGGTGTCCAATTCCCAGGCATTTGCTGCGTCGATTTGGTCTTGGAGTTGTGCTTGACGATCCATGAGTTCCTGCATTTTATCAGCGTTCTCATANACCTCTGGAAGGGCAAACTGATCATTAATACTGTTGTACTCCTCCAGTATGGCTACAGTGGCGGCAGCACCTTCTTTAACGACATCTAAAACAGTTTTATCGTCGTCCAATTGTGGTTCTTGCTCGAGATAACCCACGCTGTANTCTTTTGAAAAGACCACATCTCCTTGGAAGTTAGTATCCAGTCCTGCAATGATTTTGAGCAAAGTAGATTTACCAGAACCGTTGAGACCTAAAATCCCAATCTTGGCTCCATAAAAAAAGCTCAAGTATATGTTTTTTAAAACAGGTTGACTTGCACTGGGATAGGTCTTAGAGACCCCATTCATTGAGAANATTACTTTTTTATCGTCTGCCATTTAAACTCTGCCTTTTAGTGCATTAAATGCCCAAGCTACAGCATAAAAGCCTGCACCTGCTATGGAAAATCCAATAGCATANTCTGGGTATTTTAGCAACCCTATCAGTATTAGAGCCGTTCCTAAGAGCGCCATAACAAGGGCGGTGTAACCAAAGATTTTATTTTTATTTAAGCTCATATCGAATAAAGAAAAACAAATATCGAACTTTTATTTAAAACCCTCCCTATAGAAATTAGTACTTTCGTATTTCAGAACGCATTCGAATGAAACTAGAAGAAGAAAAAAACAAAGATGCTATTAAAATNGCTTGGGCTGCNCTAGAAGCCAAGGTTCGGAAAAACAAGCTTGGAGGTGGAAAAGAACGCTTAAAAAAACTCGAAGAAAAAGGAAAACTAAGTGCTAGAAAGCGAATCAACCTTTTGGTTGACNATCCTGATGAAGTTTTAGAAATAGGNGTCCTTGCCGCAGAAAACATGTACAGTGAATACGGCGGCTGTCCTTCTGCGGGGGTNGTAGTCGTAATTGGAAAANTTGCGGGTAAATCTTGCGTTATTGTNGCNAANGATGCCACCGTCAAAGCTGGGGCATGGTTTCCAATGACTGCCAAAAAGAATTTAAGAGCACAAGAAATNGCCATGCAAAACCGCATCCCCATTATCTATCTAGTAGACAGTGCAGGAATCTTCCTCCCCTTACAAGATCAAATTTTTGCTGATAAAGAAGATTTCGGACGAATTTTTAGAAACAATGCCCGTATGAGTAGTATGGGAATTGTCCAAATCGCTGCTATTATGGGAAGCTGTGTAGCCGGTGGTGCTTACCTACCTATAATGTCTGATGAATCCATCATAGTTGAAAAAACAGGAAGTATCTTTTTGGCAGGAAGCTATTTGGTCAAAGCTGCCATAGGGGAAGATATCGATAATGAAACCCTAGGAGGTGCAGATACCCATAGTGGCATTAGCGGAGTTACCGATTACAAAGTCAAAGACGACAAAGCTGCCCTTGAAAAAATTAGAAGTTTGGTNGANAANATNGGANATCNACCCAAAGCNGGGTTTAANAGATCNNAACCTCAATTNCCCTCAGNTCCCCTNGANGAAATNTACGGNTGCCTNCCCAAAGTNNGNAANCAACCGTANGACACTTACAAGCTTTTAGAACATTTGGTTGATGCCAACTCCATGGANGAGTATAAAAAAGAATACGGACAAACCCTGATTACCTCCTATGCTAAAATAGACGGTTGGTCNGTTGGAATAGTTGCAAATCAAAGAAAANTNGTCAAAAGTAAAACTGGAGAAATGCANTTTGGNGGNGTNATNTACGGNGATNCNGCNGACAAAGCAACCCGNTTTATNGCNAATTGTAACCAGCGTAATATTCCCCTCCTATTNCTTCAAGANGTCACNGGATTTATGGTNGGNAGCAAGGCAGAGCATGGCGGNATCATAAAAGACGGTGCCAAAATGGTCAATGCNGTTGCCAATTCNGTTGTTCCNAAGTTTACAGTAGTTGTGGGTAATTCTTTTGGAGCTGGNAATTATGCCATGTGTGGNCGCTCNTTCGATCCNCGATTTATGGTCGCTTGGCCAACAGCAAAAATCGCAGTTATGGGTGGAGCACAAGCCTCAAATGTGCTATTGCAAATCGAAAAAGCCACTTCAAAAAAAGCAGATAAAAAAGTGCAGGCACAAAAAGAAGAGGATTTGAAAAAGGAAATTCAATCCCGTTATGAAGAAAAGACAGATATTTTATATGCGGCCTCCCAACTCTGGGTTGACGCCGTAATTGATCCCGTAGAAACAAGAAAGTGGATAAGTACAGGAATTGAAGCTGCNNACGAGTCGCCTGCAGAGGAAANATTCAATATGGGAGTCTTACAGGTCTAAAACTTCAAGAGGCTCAATGGCCAATGTTTGTTTTCTNTTGATTTTTCCGCTGTCTGTTTCAATAANGTCAGGTAAAACCAAGATCGTTTTTGGGAATTCATAAGACTCCAATCGATCGAATGATTTGATTTTGTCAATTATAGACTGAACATTTAAAGTTTTAGAATACCGCAAGGCTAGGACNACTTTTTCTCCGAGTTCTTTGTCTTTAACTCCTCCAATAAAAAANTGNGTGGANAATAGNTCGGATAGTTTTCGCTCAATCTGCTGTGGATGCAGCTTGACCCCTCCTGAATTGATGACCTCATCTACTCTACCGATAAGGCGAAAGCGTTCNTTATNTAAAATCTCTATGGCATCATTGGTCACAAAGTGATCAACCTGAAGNAGTTCTGAACTGGCGATNAGACANCCCCTATCGTCTTGNGAGATTTCTACATGTGGTAAACAACGAAATTCAGAAGTGGGGTCCTCCATTGNACGAACCGCAATATGTGACAGTGTTTCCGTCATACCATAGGTTTCAAATGCATTGACNTTGGTTTTTAACANGGCTTGCTGTAAAGACTTGGAGACAAANGCGCCNCCCACAATNAACGTTTTGATNTGATTTATTTTATCCANAGAATGAAAGGCTTGCATGGGGGTCATCGCAACAAAATCATAGGATTTNTCNTTTTTGTGAAAGGGACTTCTAGAAGGGGAAATCAAATCCAATGAAAGACCGAGAATTAAGGCCCGTATAAGCATCATTTTACCTGCAATAAAATTTGAGGGTAAACAGTGTAAAGCGCGATCACCTACACTGACATTAAAAAATTCTCCCGTGGCTATGGCACTATTTACCAAAGCCTGCTTGTGAAACCGTATTCTCTTGGGAGAAGCTGTAGTTCCTGAAGTGACCAAATCAATAGTCTCTGACTGATCCAACCAATCCATAAGAAAGTCACCCATGTATTGCTCATAACGGTCTCCCTCTTTAATAAAACTATAAGCGACTTGCTTTAAGCCTTCCCGATCATAAGAAAACCCGTTGAGCAAAAAGCGATTGTGAATTTTAGTGTAATGTGGTATTTGCATTTTAAAATTTTGAAATGAGTTTGGATTTCCAATGGCTCCAACCGTACTTTTTGGACATCAATAATAGAAATAAAGGATAAAATAAAAGTAAAGAAACTATTAACTCTGCTCCCAAAGAGGGCTCTGAAACATCAATCAGTACGGACTCCGTTTGAAAAGCAGTCCACGAAGAGGTCACGAGAAGAGCAGTAACCAAATTATTTGCCGCATGAAAGCCCAATGCCAGTTCAATACCTTCATCCATGAGGGTCATAATCCCCAAAAAGAGTCCTGTTCCTATGTAATAAACTAGAATGCCATAGCCCAATTTCTCTACTTCTGGATTAAAGAGGTGAAGACCGCCAAAAATCAAAGAAGTCATGACCAGGGGTGCCCATGCATTTTTAAATAGTCCCCCAAAACCTTGCATCAAATACCCCCTAAAAATGTATTCCTCCAAACTTGTTTGTATAGGAATCAAAAGGACTCCAATAACAAAAAGCAAAGTAAAATGCTTTAAGTTAAAGTTCCATTCGTAAGAATCTGGACTAATGGCATAATCGACACCTACCAGTAAAATAGTTGCCCCAGACCAAATTAAAAAAGCGAATAAAGTTCTGTTCCAATCTACTTTTTCTCTAGAGGTGGTGATACTGATAAGTGATCGTTCGTGTAGCTTTCGAACTACCAGCCAAAGTCCTAAAAAACCAATTGCGAAGGGAATTAAAAGTAGAAATAATTGCAGGTTTTTATCAATATTTCGCATCATTTCCATGGGATCACCCCCTGGACTGACAACACCCTCTTGCATAATGGCATAAGTCAGGGGTAACTGCCCCAAAACGTTGAATATGATGATGACTAATGACCCCAAAAGGTACATCCAAAAGGGATTGTTGTAGCGAAGCGCCTGCTTTAGAAACATTCAATTTAAATTGAAGCCCAAGTTATTGAATTATCCATACCCAAACAACCTTTTTCAATAATCAAAGGACTCTCAATATTATTTGTAAATAAGGATCCAGTACCGAGGCCTTGAGGCAAACTAACCCCCAAACTATAGGTCCACTGGGCTATGGCGTTAAGGCCTATATTACTTTCCAAAGCAGAAGTTACCCACCAATCAATTCCGGATTTTTGGGCGATATCAATCCATGCTTTAGATTGCTGAAAGCCTCCTAACAAACTGGGTTTTAGAATCAAGTATTGAGGCTTGATTTGTGAAATTAAGTTTTGCTTTTCAATTGCATTGTGAGGTCCGATTAACTCTTCATCTAAAGCGATGGGAAGAGGGGTTTTTAAGCACAACTCTGCCATAGACATCCATTGATTTACCGCTATTGGTTGCTCTATGGAGTGGACCTGGTAATCGCTTATTCGTTTAAGTTTTTCAAGTGCTTCAGTAGGCTTAAATGCACCATTGGCGTCTACCCTTATGGTGATTTCGCTTTCTTTATATTCCTTTCGAACTTGTGCTAAAAGCTTTAGTTCGGATTCAAAATCGATTGCTCCAATTTTCATCTTTATACATCCAAAACCACGTTTTAGTAAATCCTTGATCTGCGCATTCATATAGGCAAAATCACCCATCCACACCAAACCGTTGATGGGTATTTGTTCAGTACCCCTTGTAAATTCTGAAGGAAATAAAGTGAAACCGTCCGCTGACTTGAGCGAAAGCAATGCGGTTTCCAAGCCCATTTGAACGGCAGGCCACATACTTAAATCGGGCAATTCAGTCTCNTTTTCTAAAGCTGTACAAAGGGTTTTTAAAAGGCTTTCAATTTGAAGTGGATCATCAGGACTCAAACCTTCAAGCAAGCTGCATTCGCCTATGGCTGTTTTTCCTTCATCTTTGAGGACCAAAAACCAACTGTCTTTAGACCTAAGCACCCCCCTGGAAGTACCACTTGGTCTTTTAAATTCTAAACGGTGCTTTTTAAACGTCGCTTGCATCAACCCAAAGAAAAGCTAATGAATATTAATACTGATAATCCAAAAGTAGTCAAGGCAACTTTTTTCAATTCAGGGTCGAGCGTTTTAGGATCTTTATTCTGAATAACGGTTACCAAATGAATCAGTAATGGAATCAACCCTACTAGGATTAACCAATTAAAAGAGAGCGTTTGCTGAACAAAAAAGACAATTAAAGATCCCGTAGCACTTAAGATTAGAAAGTAGTGATAGTATTTTGCACCCAAAGCACCCAGTATAACAGCTAAAGTTCGCTTACCCACAGTAGCGTCACTTTCTCGATCACGCATATTGTTTAAATTTAGAACCGCGACTGACAATAAACCCATTACCAGAGCCATGGCTACAGCTGTTGTAGATATAACTTTGAACTGAAGAAAATAAGCACCTAGTACACTCACCAAACCGAAAAATATAAATACAAAAAGATCGCCCAAACCGCGGTATCCGTAAGCTTGCTCTCCTACTGTATAGGAGATCGCTGCCCAAATACTGAGAATGGCTAGTCCTAAAAAAACAAGGAAATAGATCCAGGAATCACTGCCAAAAGCAGTAAGAATCAATACTAAGGAGAGTAACATCGCTACCGCAGCACACCAAATAATCCCTCTTTTAAGTGCTTGCCGACTCAATAAACCCGACTGAAGTACCCTTTCTGGACCAATGCGGTCTTTGTTGTCTGTACCTTTGACTCCATCACCGTAATCATTGGCGAAATTGGATACAATTTGAAAGGCTGTGGCTGTGAGCAACATCAGTGAAAATAAAAGCCAGGAAAACTCAGTTGATTGCACACAAAGTGCGTTCCCAACTACGATACCTGAAATGGAAAGCGGTAAGGTACGCAGGCGTGCTGTACGAATCCAAACCTTTATTTTTTCAAATGGCATTAGGGGAATTTGGGGTATTTCTTAAAGTTGGGGGATCGCTTTTCTAAAAAGGCTTGTTTTCCTTCCTGAGCTTCTTCCATTAAATAATACATCAGGGTTGCATCACCTGCCAACTGCATTAATCCGTGCTGACCATCCAATTCGGCATTGAGACTTCTCTTAATCATTCGAAGTGCTAAAGGACTGCGCTGTTGCATGATCTGACACCATTCCATAACTGTATCTTCTAAGTTATCTAAAGGAACCACTTTATTGACCATCCCCATATCTAAGGCCTCTTGAGCAGAATATTGCTGGCATAAAAACCAGATCTCTCTTGCTTTTTTCTGACCTACATGACGCGCTAAATAAGAGGAACCAAAACCTCCGTCAAAACTTCCAACCTTAGGCCCTGTTTGTCCAAAAATGGCATTTTCGCTGGCAATGGTTAAGTCGCAAACAACATGAAGAACGTGTCCTCCGCCAATAGCATAACCGTTGACCATGGCTATAACCGGTTTGGGTAGTTCACGTATTCGTTTGTGTAAGTCTAAAACGTTGAGTCTAGGCACACCGTCTTCACCAACATAGCCCCCAACTCCTTTTACATTTTGATCTCCTCCACTACAAAACGCTTTTTCACCAATACCGGTAAGTACTACCATATCAATATCGTTTCGCTCACGACAGACTTCCATGGCTTCCAACATCTGAACATTCGTCTCAGGTCGAAAGGCATTATATACTTCTGGACGGTTGATTGTAATTTTTGCAACTCCTTCGCAAAACTCAAATAGNATGTCACTATATGTTCCTAGGNATTCCCAACTTCTCATCTTCAAATATTTTTAACAAAAATACAGATTTATTTATGAGCAATAAGAATGGTTTTTGGGGAATTCAGAAATTTAAAATTTNATTATCTTCTTNCTGCCATCCATTTAAAATAATCCAATAANACNCTGTCGTTTTGTTTNCGTGGTGTTTGGATTTCCAAAATCTGGGGTTTGTGGTTGGCTTTTAAAAATCTGGAAAACTTTCGTTTTAATNCTCTCTGGGAGCTTAACTTTTGGTACCCCAAACCGAAGGCTTTTGCAATGTANTTGGCATTGCGTNTATGTATGGTTTCAAAATAACGGTCGTATTCGGGTGTGTCTTTTGCACCGGGTAAAATTCTAAAAATTCCTCCCCCTTGATTGTTAATCAAAATAATCTTAAAGTTGTTTGGAATTGCTTCATTCCACAGTCCGTTGACATCGTAAAAAAAGCTGAGATCACCAGTTATCAATACAGTGGGTANTTGATTGACTTGTGCTGCACCTATAGCTGTAGCCGTGCTACCGTCAATTCCACTGGTTCCTCTATTGCAATAAAATTGAATATCCTCAGCCCAATCAAATAATTGTGCATAACGGATGGAGGAGCTATTCGCCAGTTGAATTTGGATTGAAGAAGGCAAGTTTTGAGAGAGAAATTGAAATACAGAAAGATCTGAAAATGGAAGCTTGGACAGATAGTCAAGTCCCTGAGATTTAAAATNATTGNAAATTTTCAAAACCTCAGNTTGAAATGGGCTGTCTAATTTTTTAATGGGTTCCGAATAAAGTANTTCTAAAAATTGTTGGGGATTGNTTTTAAAAAAACGGTCCAAGCAATAATAAGTATTGTAGGCTTTTTTAACATCTACATGCCAGTGCTTTTCNGGNCGGTACTTACGAAGGAAAAACTTGATTTTTTTGGAAACTACCATTCCACCAAAACTCAAAAGAAGTNCTGGGGCAATCTTCGCATCAAAGCGGCCATCCGATTGCTCTACGGGAGCCATAAGGGTGTCAATAGAGTGAATCAGTCTCGNATGACTGATATTAGAANTCGTCTCTGTAAAGACAACTACCGTNGGGTCTTCGCAGAGTCGGTCGATCAAATCTTGAGATATTTCACCTGGGGATTGTTGTCCAATAATAACCCACTTTTTAGCTGTGTGATGCCAAANGNTTTTAAGCTTGTCAAAATCATTTGGAATTGAAATTGATTCAGTATTAATCGGTTTCTGNTCTTTAAGTGGGAGGAGTTTAGCTGTCATTCCATACAGAGGCTCTTCCATAGGGATGTTGAGATGCACAGGACCCTGATTTAGAATTGACTGCTGTATTACGCGAGCAATTTCATCTTCGTTGTGCTGCTGATGTTCTTTTTGAATGCGTTTAACATCTTGATTACTCGCATTTTCAGGAACTAGTTTTTGCATTGGATTTTCCAATAAAGTAGCTGTAGCGTGAATTACATCCGGTTTTAAAACGGCTGCAGCTTCTAGATGGGGTTCAAATACTCCTGTTTGACGAATGGTCTGACCGTCACCAATATCAATTCTGTGTGGCATTCGGTCTGCAGAAAGCACTACCAAGGGAATATCACTGTAATAGGCCTCTGCAATCGCAGGGTAAAAATTGAGTAAGGCTGAGCCTGAGGTACAGACTATGGCTACAGGTTTTTTTAGCTGTTGCGCTATCCCTGAAGCAAAGAAAGCTGCGGCACGTTCGTCTACAACACTATAGGTTTTAAAAAAAGGATGATTGACAAAACCGTTAGTCAAAGGTGCATTCCGAGAGCCTGCACAGATGNCAACACGCTCAATTCCATAATGTTCGCATAGTCGAACCACAGTTTGGGCAAGAGGTATGGACGGATAGCTGTGTTGTATCATGGGCAACAAAAGTACAAAACACAACGCATAAGCAATAGGGTTGCTAGTGCTTTAAAGCACGCTAGCCAGTGTTTTAGCTTTTCGCAGGGTTTCTTGCCATTCTTTTTCAGGCTCACTACCTAGAGTAATGCCTGCACCGGTATAAAGCGTTACGGCTTCAGTTGTCCATTGAGCACAACGTAAATTAACGAACAATTGAGTTCCGTCAGAAGATGTTGGACCGAAAAAGCCCGTGTAAAAGTTTCTATCATGGAGTTCATGAGTCAGGATAAAATCTTGAGCTGCTNCTTTAGGAACTCCTCCAACAGCAGGTGTGGGGTGTAGCGCAGNTGCAACCTCTAGTAGGTTGNCGTTGAGCTTTGGAAATTGAAAATGGGTACANAGATGAACTAAATTNCCAGCGCGCTGATTTGAAGTTTCACTTTTTTTGATNTGATCTTTGGCAAAAAGAGTGCTTAGATCATCCTCTACCTGTATGGCAACTAATTCTTGCTCTTCAATTTCTTTTGTTGACCAAGTTGGTGGATTGGATTCCTCCCATGCTTGAGTTCCAGCTAAAGCTACGGTTTGTGTACAATCCTTCTGACTGGTGATAAATTGCTCTGGACTGGCACCAAACCAAGTTCCTACAAGAGGATGGTGCCACAAATAAACCATAGCCAAAGGATAGCTATTCAATACATCTTGAAATACAGGGACAATTCCCCTTTTACTCTTTACTTCTTGGGTTTGAGAAAGTACCACTTTTTTTAGCTGTCCTTTTTTAATCGCCTCCAGTGCGCTAACTACCATATTTGTAAAAGACTCTTTATTGCTGGGCTTTAGATCGAGCTCTGGAGTAGAAGGAGCTGTTGAAGTTGCCCTTTTAAACTCAAATCTTTCAGTGTATTGATCCGGTATAAAAGGAACCTTTGTGTTATTATCAAAGGGCGCCATCAAAAAGCCACTGCAATTTAAATCTTCAGTATGGTGCAGTTGATTGTCTTTTTGAAAATAAAGGGATATTTGATTTTCATTTGGAAGCCGAAAACAAACAAAGGGCCTATCTGCCTCCCATAAATTTATAAGTTTTTGGACAAGTCGTGTATCCATTACTCTTTGTAACGGGTATAGGTAGTTAATTTACACATTGAGATCAATTGTTGCGCATCGTCTTCTACCTTGATCTCCCAAAGCTGTATGGTCTTCCCTAAATTGATAGGTCGTGCTGTTGCATGTACATAACCTGATTGAACACTTTTCAGGTGATTGGCAGAAATTTCAATCCCGCGAACAATGGCTTTTGGGTTTTTATTTAATACAAAAACGGCCGCACTCCCTACACTTTCGGCTAAAGCTGCGGTAGCGCCTCCGTGGAGCACCCCATCAGGTTGGTATACTTTAGGGCTTACAGGCATGCTTGCAGTGAGAAAATCCTCACCTACATCGGTATATTCAATCTCCAAAGTTTCCATCAGCGTGTTTTTGCAAATGGCATTGGTCAATTTTAAAATTTCTTTCTTGTCCATGCTGTTTTTTTACTAAAATAAGAAAACCTCCCGTGGTATACAGGAGGTTTTAGGGATACACTTTGAGTGTGGTTTATTTTACTTCTTCAAAGTCCACGTCTTGGACGTCATCTCCTCCTGAAGCATCGGCTGTAGCATCGGGTTGTGCCTCCCCAGCAGGGTCAGCTCCACCCGCTTCTGCTTGTGCCTTGTACATTTCTTCCGAAGCATTCTTCCAAGCTTCATTGATGGCTTCAAGAGCTTTGTCAATCGCATCTAAATCTTTGGATTCATGTGCTTTTTTCAAATCAGCCAAAGCCGTTTCAATCGGTGCTTTTTTATCATCAGATAGCTTTTCACCAAATTCTGTCAATTGCTTTTCCGTTTGGAATATCATTTGATCGGCACTGTTGAGTTTATCAACTTGCTCTTTGGCTTTTTGATCGGCGTCAGCGTTGGCTTCAGCTTCTTGCTTCATCTTTTCGATTTCTTCCTCTGTCAAACCAGAAGAAGCCTCAATTCTGATGTCTTGTGACTTATTAGTCGCTTTATCCAAAGCACTTACTTTGATGATCCCATTTGCATCGATATCAAAGGTAACTTCAATTTGAGGGGTTCCTCGTTGTGCTGGTGGAATACCGTCGAGATGGAAGCGTCCAATGGTTTTATTGTCAGTAGCCATCGATCGCTCTCCCTGAAGCACGTGGATCTCAACCGAAGGCTGATTATCCGCTGCAGTGGAGAAAACTTGTGATTTTTTGGTGGGGATGGTGGTATTGGACTCAATAAGTTTGGTCATTACTCCTCCCATGGTTTCAATACCTAAGGAAAGTGGAGTAACATCCAGTAACAGTACATCTTTAACATCACCTGTCAAAACACCTCCTTGAATTGCTGCACCAATGGCAACAACCTCATCTGGATTTACTCCTTTGGAAGGTTTCTTTCCAAAAAACTTTTCAACCTCCTCTTGAATCACAGGGATTCGAGTTGAACCTCCAACAAGAATTACCTCGTCGATGTCAGATTTGGATANACCAGCATCGTCTANAGCTTTTTTGACTGGAGTCATTGAACGCTTGACCAAGCTGTCCGCNAGTTGTTCAAAATTGGCTCTGGTAAGTGTTGTCACCAAGTGTTTTGGTCCTGAGTCNGTTGCCGTNACATACGGCAGATTGATCTCGGTTTGAGTTGAAGCTGAAAGTTCAATTTTTGCTTTTTCAGCAGCTTCTTTAAGACGCTGAAGAGCCATGGGATCTTTACGTAAATCGATACTTTCGTCTTTGATGAATTTTTCCGCTAAAAAATCAATAATNACTTGATCAAANTCGTCTCCACCCAAGTGAGTGTCACCGTTTGTAGACAATACTTCAAACACACCGTCACCCAATTCCAGGATAGAAATGTCAAAAGTTCCTCCTCCAAGGTCATAAACCGCAATTTTTTGATCCTTACCACCTTTGTCCAGGCCGTAAGCTAAAGCAGCAGCAGTGGGTTCGTTGATGATACGTTGTACTTTTAAACCAGATATTTCTCCAGCTTCCTTNGTCGCCTGACGTTGAGAATCGTTAAAATAGGCTGGAACGGTGATCACAGCTTCAGTCACATCCTGTCCTAAATAATCCTCAGCAGTCTTTTTCATCTTTTGCAAGATCATCGCTGACAATTCTTGAGGGGTATAAAGGCGACCGTCAATATCGACACGTGGGGTATCATTATCNCCTTTGACAACCTTAAAGGCTACGTTTTTTACTTCTTTTGATGATTCAGAAAACTTATTGCCCATAAATCGTTTTACAGAAGCGATTGTTTTCGTTGGGTTGGTCACCGCTTGACGCTTTGCTGGATCACCAACTTTGATTTCTCCTCCTTCTACAAAAGCAATTACTGAGGGTGTTGTTCTTTTACCTTCAGCATTGGGTATTACTACGGGTTCATTTCCTTCCATTACGGATACNCATGAATTTGTAGTTCCTAAATCAATTCCAATTATTTTACTCATGATGTTTACAAATATTTTTCAATAAATAGTCAAGCATTATGCCATAGGCATTATACTGACAGCTTGGCAGTTTACATTTTACATCAAAACGAATAGCACCCGTTATCAAAGAAGAAGTAGGCGGTTAAAAACCATAGGTCTGAGCTATTGATTAAATAAAGAAACACTATTTTTGAAAAAAAAATATGTCCTCAGCAAAGAAGACTTACGCAAGGGTAACAACCAAAACCTTGCAAGAAATGAAGGCCAATGGAGAAAAAATCTCCATGCTTACCGCCTACGATTATACCTTAGGAGGGATTGTAGACAAGGCTGGTGTTGATGTCATTTTAGTTGGCGATTCCGCTTCTAATGTTATGGCAGGACATGAAACCACTTTACCCATTACTTTAGACCAAATGATCTACCATGCCAGTAGTGTCGTTCGTGCGGCTCAGCGCGCATTAGTGGTGGTTGACCTTCCCTTTGGAACTTATCAGGCAGATTCAAAAGAAGCGTTGCGCTCTGCCATACGTATCATGAAAGAATCTGGCGCACATGCTGTCAAGTTGGAAGGAGGAGAACAAGTTAAGGATTCTATAGAACGCATATTACAAGCGGGTATTCCTGTAATGGGCCATTTGGGATTGACTCCTCAGTCCATTTATAAATTTGGAACCTATTCGGTTAGAGCCAAGGAGGAAGAGGAAGCTGCTCAGCTGCTTAAAGACACCAAGATGCTTGAAGAAATCGGTTGTTTTGGTATTGTCTTAGAAAAAGTTCCCGCTGTTCTTGCGGGTGATGCTGCCTCCTCTATATCAGTTCCAATCATAGGTATAGGCGCTGGAAATCAAGTTGACGGACAAGTATTGGTTTTACACGATATGCTAGGAATGAATAAAGAATTTAGTCCTCGCTTTTTGCGTCGCTACCTTGACTTAGATCAGGTATTGAACGATGCTATTGGGCAATACAGTGCTGATGTCAAGTCCTTGAATTTTCCCAACGATAAGGAACAATATTAGATCTGAGTTTGGAGGAGCGTATCCTTTTTGAAGACAATCACTTGATTGTGATAACTAAGAGAGCAGGGGAATTGGTTCAGGGCGATCAAACTGGAGATATTCCCTTAGCGGAAAGCGTTAAAGCGTACTTAAAAAAAAAATATAACAAACCTGGTGCTGTATATCTCGGTGTAGTCCACCGTTTGGATCGACCTACTAGCGGAGTGGTTCTTTTTGCAAAAACCTCAAAAGCGTTAAGTCGTTTAAACGAACAATTCAAAAACAGAATTCCAAAAAAAACGTATTGGGCAATTGTTCCCAAAGAGTTTGCTGATAAAAAAGGAATTTTATGCCATTGGATGACACGTAACACCAAACAAAATAAGTCCAAAGCCCATATTAATGAAGTGCCTAATAGTAAGTTGGCCAAACTTCAATATCAACGAGTAAAAGATTTGGATCATTATTGCCTCCTGGAAATCAATTTGGAAACTGGACGTCATCATCAGATTAGAGCACAACTCAGTTCGGTTGGTTTTCCAATCCAGGGCGATTTAAAATACGGCGCTCCAAGAAGCAATAAAGATGGCAGTATCAGTTTACATGCACGTTGTTTAGAAGTTGAACATCCCGTAACTAAAAAAGCACTTGTTTTTACTTCAGATCCGCAGAGAGTGGGGATATGGAAGGCCGTTCTTTCCGATTGAGCTGAGTCGCTTTGTTTTTGATGACTTGAGCAATGGGTACATTGTTAATTTTGCTCTCCAACCACGAAAGTATGTCTAAATACAAAAAGGAGCGACGCTCATAGGGATCATTTTCATACTGTTTTAACTCGTTGTACAAGTCTTCAAAAGCTCGTTTTAAGTCATGTGGATAAATGTCTCCAAGCCCCTTGACGAAACGTATCATTGCTTTTTGAACTTCGTGCAGGTCATTCATTTTTATTAAGAACTTGTAGGTCTCTCGTAAATGGGCTTCTAAGTGATAGTCAAAACCGGCTTCATAGTGAGCAAATAGATTGAGTACCCGAGAAAAACACAATAAATCTTCCCTCATTTTCAAGCTTTTGTTGCTTACAATCTTATCTAGGTATACGATGCAATTTTCATAATCCTCTGCTCCAAAATACACACAGGCAATTTTGTAGTAAAACATCATAATGTGGTGAGGATCAATTTGATTTTTAAAATCCTCTATCCCAATCTTGATCTCAGGAACAATGACAGTTCCTTCGTTAAAACTACCCTCTAAGAAATGCAGATTGAGTTTGTTGCTGTAATAAAATTGAAAACTCAAAGCCTTTAAGTTGTCATTTTTGGGGAATTCAGTACTGCTAGTACGAAGCATCATTTGCTGTAAGACCTCTTTAAACTTAGACGGGTATTTGATCAAGGCCAAACTCTCCATTAAATAATTATTCCCTTTAAGATAGAACACGGGGTGAATGGCAATCATGGACGGGGCTTCTTCAAACATTTCCACCCATTTGGAAGCGTAGCGGTAGGTCGATAAAAAGTCTTGAGTTAAAAAACTATACCAAACATGAGCTTTGTAATACCACAGCTTCTCTCTAAAACCCAATTCATCATATTCCAATTTGGGTAAATTTTCATAAAAAAACTGGGTGATTTCACGAAATTCCTCATCGCTTTTGGCATAACCGGCTTTAATAAGACGTTCGTACAGTTGTAGGGATAAATTGGATAGTTGAGTAGCTAAATTATTTTGAATTCTCAACTGATCGGCTTCGGAAATAAGAGTTTCAGTTCGATTGCTTAAACTTCTTGTAATATATTGAGATTCAATAACCTTCTCAAGCTCTACGATATCATAAGCACTGTATTTTTCTTCGTTTTTAAGGGCTAAAATTTTCGCTTTTTCCAACACTTTTAAACTCTGTTTGTAAAGTCCTTTTTGATAGAGAATGGTTGCAAAATCAAGCTGTTCTCTAATCTGTATTCGGATATTTTTATGAACGGGATTCATTCTCAAGCTGATCAATATCTGCTTGTACAGATGTGCCTTTAAATTCGACAATTGTTGTTTGGTGACTATGCCTTTTTTGAGAATTACTTTTTCGTCATAGCGGTTCATTTTGTCTAACAATTGAAATAAATTCAAAAATTTTGAATCCTCATTAGAACCCATTCTTCCTACGTAAAGTCTAAACTGTCGTTTTTCAGACTTTGTAAGGGATTTTACAAGAACAAACAAATTATCTTTCTGCTCACTTGTCATTGTAACGGGTTTTGATGCAATTTACTAGTTATTAGCGCTTTATAATACAGTTTATACTGTCGAATGTTGTAATACAAAAGTAAGGATTTTATCTCAATTTTGCGTTTTAATTTAAATTCGTGTAATTAAACAAAACGAGTCAATTTTTTTAAATGGATTACGTAGAAATTTTTGATACTACCCTTCGCGACGGAGAACAAGTTCCCGGTTGTAAGTTGGACTCTAAAACCAAGCTTGTTATCGCTGAACAGCTTGATTTTTTAGGGGTTGATGTACTAGAAGCAGGTTTTCCTATTTCCAGTCCTGGCGATTTTAAGTCGGTAGAAGAAATTTCTAAATTAGTAAAAAATGCTCGNGTATGCGGTCTTACAAGAGCCGTAAAGAAAGATATTGATGTAGCAGCAGAAGCCATCAANCACGCAAAGCGCTCNAGAATTCATACGGGTATTGGAACTTCTGAAAGNCATATGCGTTACAAATTTAACGCCACTNCNGANGAAGTTTTAGAACGTGCAATTGCNGCNGTAAAGCACGCTAAATCCTATGTTGAAGATGTTGAGTTTTACGCTGAAGATGCTGGAAGAACGGATAACGAATTTCTTGCTAAAGTCTGCGANGCTGTGATCAAAGNGGGTGCAACAGTATTAAATATACCGGACACCACTGGTTATTGTTTACCGGATGAATACGGTGCCAAAATGAANTATTTGATGGAAAATGTCAAAGGAATCCANAAAGCGCGTTTATCCTGCCATTGCCACAACGACCTTGGCTTGGCCACNGCCAACTCTATTGCCGGAGTACAAAANGGTGCCCGTCAGATAGAATGTACCATTAACGGTATTGGAGAACGAGCAGGTAATACCTCATTAGAAGAAGTAGTGATGATTCTACGCCAGCATGCCAATTTGAATTTAGACACACGAATCCAAGCAAAAATGCTAAATGGCATTAGCAAGCTAGTTTCTGAAAGCATGGCCATGCCGGTCCAGCCCAATAAAGCCATTGTGGGTGCCAATGCATTTGCTCACTCCTCTGGAATTCATCAAGATGGTGTAATNAAAAAAAGAGAGACTTACGAAATCATCGACCCAAAAGATGTGGGAGTAACAGAGTCTTCTATTATTCTTACCGCACGAAGCGGAAGAGCAGCCTTGGCTTATCGAGCTAAGAATATAGGCTACGAACTAGATAAGCTGCAATTAGATAAAGTATACGAACAATTCTTAGTTGTAGCAGATCAGCAAAAAGAAATTAATGACGAGGATTTACCCAAAATCATTGAAGCAAGNAATTTATAAATAGTAAATCATTTCATGAAACAAACCCTATTTGATAAAGTCTGGGATTCCCACGTGGTGCGAAGTATCGACCANGGACCAGACGTACTTTTTATCGACCGACACATGGTCCATGAAGTAACCAGCCCAGTTGCTTTTTTGGGCTTAAAAAACAGATCGTTACCGGTATTGCATCCAGAGCGAACATTTGCAACTGCGGACCACAATACTCCTACCATCAATCAACATTTACCTGTTGAAGANCCCCTTTCGAGAAACCAACTCAAGGCCTTGGAGCAAAATGCGAATGAACACGGAATTTCATATTGGGGATTGGGCCATAAAAAAAATGGTATTGTTCACGTAGTGGGACCAGAATACGGGATCACCCAACCGGGCGCTACGATTGTTTGTGGTGATTCACACACCTCAACACACGGAGCCTTTGGAGCNATCGCCTTTGGAATTGGTACCTCAGAAGTTGANATGGTTTTAGCCTCTCAATGCATCATNCAGCCCAAACCNAAAAAAATGAGGATTACCATCAACGGNTCACTCAACAAGGGAGTAACACCCAAAGACGTGGCTTTATTTATNATTTCCAAGCTTACTACCTCAGGAGCTACAGGNTATTTTGTGGAGTATGNCGGAGAAGTATTTGAGCAACTCAGTATGGAAGGTCGAATGACCGTTTGTAACCTCAGTATCGAAATGGGAGCNCGTGGTGGTATGATTGCACCAGATGAAAAAACATTTGACTATATCAAAGGNCGAGAATTTACACCNAAAGNAGCCGATTGGGANAAGGCCATGGCCTATTGGAAAACGCTCTANACGGACGAAGGTGCTGTATTTGACAAGGAANTGAGCTANGACGGTNCTGAAATTGATCCGATGATTACCTTCGGTACNAATCCTGGTATGGGCATGAGCATTACCAAAGCCATTCCTAACGCTTCGGANGTTGAGGGCGGTAAAGCCACCTACGAGAAATCTTTGAAGTATATGGGTTATAAAGAAGGTGAACAAATGGTGGGCAAACCCATCGATTATGTGTTTATTGGAAGTTGTACCAACGGAAGAATAGAAGACTTTAGGGCTTTTGCCAGTATAGTGAAAGGGCATAAACGAGCGGAAAACGTCACGGCTTGGTTGGTCCCTGGATCGCATAAAGTATTGAACGCCATCAAGGAGGAAGGCCTTTTAGACGTTTTTGAAGCAGCTGAGTTCAAACTCAGAGAGCCCGGCTGCTCTGCATGTTTAGCAATGAATGACGACAAAATTCCCGCGGGAAAATACGCAGTGAGTACTTCCAATAGAAATTTTGAAGGACGTCAAGGACCTGGAGCGCGAACACTACTCGCAAGTCCATTGGTTGCTGCAGCTGCAGCCATTACAGGTAAGATCACTGATCCCAGAACTTTAATCTAATACACATGGCATACGATTCATTTAACATACTAAGCTCTACAGCCGTACCCCTTCCGATTGAAAATGTAGATACGGATCAAATTATCCCTGCTCGTTTTCTTAAAGCCACTGAAAGAAAAGGTTTTGGAGATAATCTATTCCGCGATTGGAGATTTAATCAAGACGATACTCCAAAAACAGATTTTGTACTTAACGATGCAACCTACTCAGGTAAGATATTGGTAGGAGGTTATAACTTTGGTTCTGGCTCTTCCCGAGAGCACGCCGCATGGGCTATTTATGACTACGGATTTAGATGTGTTGTCTCCAGTTTTTTTGCAGATATATTTAGAAATAATTGCCTAAACATCGGAGTTTTACCCGTCCAAGTGTCAGCAGGCTTTCTCACTCAAATATTTGAAGCTATTGAAAACGATCCTACTACCAGTTTAACCGTAGATTTACCCAGTCAAAAAATAAGTTTAGGCGCAGAAATGGGTTTTGAAAGTTTTGAGATCAATAGCTACAAAAAAGAAAACATGCTCAATGGCTATGACGATATTGACTATTTAAACAATATCAAAACTGAAATTCAAAACTTTGCAGCCAATACCCCTCTATAAGCAATCTCAAACATGAGAAGAACTCTCGAAATCATGGATACTACTCTTAGGGATGGTGAACAGACCTCAGGAGTTTCGTTTACCTCTTTAGAGAAATTAACCCTTGCCAAACTCTTATTAAATGAGTTAAAAGTAGATCGTATCGAGATTGCATCAGCGAGAGTATCAGACGGTGAGTTTAATGCAGTCAAAGAAATAACTTCATGGGCATCAAGTCAGGGGCTTATCGAAGCCATAGAAGTGCTCACTTTTGTCGATAATGGCGTATCCATTCAATGGATGAAGGAGGCAGGAGCCCAGGTTCAAAATTTATTGACTAAAGGTTCCATGAACCATCTCAAACATCAGCTAAAAAAAACCCCTGAGCAACATTTTAAAAACATCAGTACCAGCATCAAGGAAGCTGAAAAAGAAGGCTTTAAGACCAATATTTATTTAGAAGATTGGAGTAATGGAATGCAAAATTCAGAGGACTATGTCTTTGAATACCTTGACTTTTTAGCCACCCAACCCATTGAGCGTGTACTACTTCCGGATACTCTAGGAGTCTTAACCCCTGAGAAAACAGCAGAATACCTCAATAAAATCATCAAACGCTATCCCAATATTCGATTTGATTTTCACGGACACAACGATTACGATTTAAGCGTAGCCAATGCCATGGAAGCCGTCAAAGCTGGGGTCAACGGTTTACACCTCACGATAAACGGTATGGGGGAACGCGCAGGAAATGCACCCTTAGCCAGTGTAGTGGCAGTGATCAACGACTTTCTCCCTGATACAGCAATCAATATAAATGAAAATGCCTTACATCAGGTAAGTAAGTTGGTAGCCACGTTTACCGGATTTCGTATTCCGGCAAACAAACCCATAGTAGGTGAAAATGTCTTTACCCAAACTGCAGGGATACATGCCGATGGCGACAACAAAAAAAATCTTTATTTCAATCAATTGCTTCCAGAGCGTTTTGGTCGAAAACGAAAATATGCCTTGGGAAAAACCTCAGGTAAAGCTAATATTCAAAAAAATCTTCAGCAACTGGGACTCACCCTAAATGAAGATGAATTAAAAAAAGTGACGGCTCGAATTATTGAGTTGGGAGATAAAAAAGAGCGCGTAACTGCAGAAGATTTACCCTTTATCATTTCAGATGTTTTGGGTAACAACCTGCCCGATAAGGTAAAGATTCAATCCTATGTTCTAACCCATTCAAAAGGGCTGAATCCTACCACCAGTGTTGCTATTGAAATATATGGACAGGCCTTTGAAGAAAATGCTTCAGGAGATGGTCAATACGATGCTTTTTGGAATGCACTTCACAAGATATACAACAAGCAAAAACTGAAGTTACCCAACTTGATTGATTATGCAGTGCGGATCCCCCCTGGAAGTAATTCAGATGCACTTTGTGAAACTACGATTACTTGGAGATTAAAAAATAAAGAATTTACCACGCGAGGATTGGATTCAGACCAAACTGTATCGGCCATAAAAGCGACAGAAAAAATGCTCAATATCATATAAAATAAAAATCAATGGATTTAAAAATTGCCCTTTTAGCTGGAGACGGTATAGGACCAGAAGTCATAGAACAAGCGGTCAAAGTATCCGATGCCATCGCAACAAAATTTAATCACTCCATCACTTGGACACCCGCCCTAACAGGAGCAGCAGCTATCGATGCTGTTGGCGATCCTTATCCTGAAGAAACACATCAAATCTGCCTGGCTGCAGATGCTGTGCTTTTTGGAGCAATTGGACATCCCAGATTTGATAATGACCCCTCGGCAAAAGTCCGACCCGAACAAGGTTTGTTAAAAATGCGACAACAACTTGGACTCTTTGCCAATGTCCGACCAACGTTTACTTTTCCTTCCCTTCTTGACAAGTCTCCCTTAAAGCAAGAACGCATTGAAGGAACTGACTTGGTCTTTTTAAGAGAACTCACTGGGGGGATATACTTTGGAAAACGCGGAAGACTCGATGATGGAAATACCGCTTTTGATACCTGTACTTACAAACGTGAAGAAATTCAGCGTTTGGCTAAAAAAGGCTTTGAACTCTCCATGACCCGATCCAAAAAACTCTGTTGTGTGGATAAAGCCAATGTCTTGGAAAGCTCTCGACTGTGGAGAGAAACCGTTCAAGCCATGGAAAAAGAATACCCTGAGGTAGAAGTCAGTTATGAATTTGTAGATGCAGTAGCCATGCGTTTAGTGCAATGGCCAAACAGCTATGATGTTTTGATTACTGAAAACCTTTTTGGAGACATATTAACCGATGAAGCTTCTGTAATCTCTGGTTCCATGGGCTTGATGCCCTCTGCTTCTGTAGGAACAGAAAATGCACTTTACGAACCCATACACGGCTCTTTTCCTCAAGCTACAGGCTTGGGAATTGCCAATCCACTTGCAACTGTATTATCTGCCGCGATGATGTTTGAAATGAGTTTTGGTTTGACTGAAGAAGGCGCCCTTATCCGTAAGGTTGTTGATGCCTCTCTTTCTGAAGGTATCGTTACTGAAGATTTAAAAGAAAACGGTCAAAAAGGAAATTCCACCTCAGAAGTTGGTGACTATTTGGTTGCTCAAATCCTAGGACAAAAGTGACTTTTGACAACGCTAAATCCGCCTCAGTGAGGGTTTTTTAGTTTTTAAAATCAAACAACTCACATTATAACATCCGCTAGCGCTGGAAAGTAGCGTGCTAAAATTTTTCTTTACGACTAAACTTGGAATAAACACGGTAGATCAATAAAACACTTTATTAGGTGTTTTGCTAATCACGAATTATTTTTTAATATAAATATTCCTAACTCCCAAATCCATAAAAATGAAAAGCCACCGGCTTAATCCAATTTTATATAAACAGCGTAACGCAGTGGATTTTAGTTTACCCACAGCTCTACTGGGTACGGATATCTGTTTTATACAAGCGTCATTAGGATATAATACTACGAAACCTACAAGGGTACACTCGTGTTTCTCACCGAATATTAAAACGTATTAAGAGTCCTATTGATCGCATTTTGTAAAATTAAAAATCTGATAAACAACATATTAAAAACAAATAAAACAAAAAATGATAAAGGCGATATATCGGAACCTAGTTCTGATATACAGTAGTTATCAGTTAAAGAAAAGTGAATACGATTTCCCCCTAGTCCCAGTCAATTTGATTATAGTATCTTTGTATTCCAGATAATAAAAACTATGAAAACGCTTACTGTATTTGCCTTGGTCTTAAGTCTTCAAACCTGTATTTCCAGTACTCCACCTGTGGATAACAGCGATGCTGCATGGGAACCTCAAGCTGAGGTTCAAGACAGTTATAAAAAAGCTTACTTTGCATCGGGATGCTTTTGGTGTGTTGAAGCCATTTATGAGAGTGTTCGCGGGGTACAAGAAGTTTATTCTGGCTATGCTGGAGGTTTTACAAAAAACCCAAACTACAGCCAAATTGGTACAGGACGTACCGGTCATGCTGAGGCAGTAGAGGTCATTTACGATCCCAAAATCGTCAGCTTCGGAACACTCGTTCAAGTGTTTTTTGGATCGCACGACCCCACTACTCCTAACCGACAAGGACCAGACTACGGTTCGCAATACCGATCAATTGCCTTTCACACCTCAGATCAAGAGCGAGAGATCATTCAAAACTACATCGCCTTACTTCAAGAAAAAGAGATTTTTTCAAGTGAAATAGTGACGGAGATCAAACCCTTAGAAAAGTTCTACTATGCTGAGGAGTACCATCAAGATTATGAAAAAAATAATCCTGATAATCCATACGTAAGACAGGTTTCCATCCCAAGATTGAGAAAATTCCAAAACCTATATCCCGAACTATTAAAAGAAGACGACTAGGATTTGAAGACCTTCTCTATTGAAAACGAATATTTAAAAGTTGTATTCTTGGACTATGGAGCGATACTCCATCAACTTTGGTTTAAGGATGAAAATGGAATCCCTACAAACCTTATCATGGGGCTAGACCAACCCCAGGACTATTTGACAGATGTATGGGCAAGAGGTGCGGTTGTCGGTCGTTTTGCAGGTCGTCTTGAAAACCCAATACAGCTAGAGGAAAATACTATCGAAATTGAACATGAAAATGGAGTCTTACTCCACAGCGGAAGCAGTGGATGGCACAAAAAAAAGTGGACTGCACTTGCTCAAGAAAACAATCACAGTATGGCTTTTGAATACCATTGTCCCGATGGAAGTAGTGGGCTTAGCGGTTCGGTTCACGCGCGTGTAAGTTACCGTTTGGACGGCTGTAGTTTAGGTATTGAATACCATGCAGTCCCTTCAGCAACGACCCATATCAATTTGACCAATCACGCCTATTTTAATTTAAACCCTTCCAATACCATAGGAAGTCAACAGCTTAGAATTGATGCAGATCATTTTCTAGAGTTAAAAGAAAGTCGAGTTCCAACGGGTACAATGCTTGCCGTGGAGAACAGTACGTTTGACTTTAGAGAGGAAAAGGCAATTGGCAGCATTAAGCTGGATGATTATTTTGTAGTCAACCAAAATATAAAAGAGATCGCCTCCTTGTACTCACCAGAAACTGGGATTGTAATGAAAACAATTACCGACCAACCGGGAGTTGTAATCTTTACCCCACCCCATTTTGAAGCCATTTGTTTTGAGACTCAAAAATTTTCAAACTCACCAAATATTTCCACATTTCCCTCAACTTTAGTCAAAGCCAATGAGGAATACACGCATCAAACCCGATTTGAATTTAGCTTAAAAAACGAAGCTTAAAATAGTTCCACAAATGGAAGAATCCTAGACCTATTAAACTTCCAGCAACAGCTCCTACAAAAATATCCAGTGGAAAATGTACTCCAATATACACCCTGCTGTAGGCGATCAAAAATGCTATAAAAAGAAGGATTGGCAGTAAAAAACGATAGGATTCCTTAAAAATCAGACCGAAATATAAGGCCAGTGCAAAAGAGTTTGATGCATGACCTGAGAAAAAACTATAACGACCCCCACAACTGGGCTTTACCAAACGAACCAGCATTTTAATTTCTTCGTCATAGCAAGGACGCAATCTACCGACTTGCACTTTAAATAGGTTGGTCAGCTGATCTGTACACAATATCAAGAGCCCCGAAAAGAGCAAAAGGTAAGCCGCGGTTTTCCAGGAGTATTTAAATCCATAAAAAAGCCAAAGTCCGAAATAGATTAAAATATTAGAAGCCCGATGAGTCATCATCATCCAAAACCAGTCAAAATACGGGGCTCCAAGGGCATTTAGCCATAGGAATAAGGCTTTATCCCAAGATAAAAGAACTTCCATTTAGGCTAGATTTTCCATCTCTTTATCATAGAATTCAAAAGCGGCTTCGATAAGCGCATGAGATTCTGATTTTAGAGCAGCTTCATCTTCTTTGTCAAACTCCTCAAGCCAATGCATGTCGTCATTGTGCACATTTAAAATAAAACGAGGGTATTCTGTATGGATGACAAATAAAGCCTCTTCTAATTCAGAGTTGTCGGCAATCAGAAATTTTGGTAATTCCATGAGTCAATTGAAAATTAATTTGTTTGTAAGATATCGAAATCTAATAAAAAGTAATAATGCAGAAGATGAAAGCCCTGAGAGCAATCCAATCCATATCCCTGTAGCTGCAAGTTCTGTATGGATTCCAAGGTAATATGCAATAGGAAAACCAAAAATACCGTAAGAGAAAAAAGTAATCCAAGCGGGGATATTGACATCCTGTAAACCTCTAAGAGCACCTAAAGCAACGGCCTGTAAACCGTCTGAAATCTGGAAAAAAGCAGATATAATAAGTAAGCTAGAGGCAATCTCAACAACCTCAGTGACATTGGTAAATTCTAGCGGATTATTTCCATCTAAATAAATCCAGGGAAGCAGTTCGTTTAAGGAGAGAAACAACAGACAAAAAATGACATCAAAAATAAAAATGAGCATAAAGATGGAATGAGCAACCTCTTTCAATCTGACGATATCCTTTCTTCCTTTTTGATTGCCTACTCGGATCATCGCAGTCACCCCCAAGCCCATGGCAAACATAAAAGTCATGGAGGATAAGTTAAGTGCAATTTGGTTTGCGGCTTGAGGGTTTTTTCCTAAAAACCCAGAAAGCCAAATGGCTGCGGTAAAGAAAAGTACTTCAAAAAACATTTGAAGCGCAGAGGGAAATCCGATTTTAAAAATTTTTCGAAACAGATTCATTTGAGGCTTTTGGATAGTTATTTGCTGAGCATAGGCTGCAAATTTTGAACTAAAACGCACATATAAAGCCATAAAGAGCAACATGTAACACCGAGCAAAAAGACTTCCGATTGCGGCTCCCTCTAGCCCTAATTTTGGAAATATCCAGAAACCAAAAATTAAAAAATAATTTAAAATAATATTGATGACATTTCCTATCAAAGTAGCATACATAGCAGGACGCGTATAAGACAAGCCCTCTGAAAATTGCTTAAATCCCTGAAAAAATATCAAGGGTACTAAAGAAATACCGACCCATTGCAAATAGGGATAGGCTAATTCTACCACTTCCTCTGGTTGACCCATTTGATAAAGCAATGGTTTGCTAAACAGCACTGCTGCACTCAATAAAATTCCTAAAAAAACGCAAAGCATCAGACCGTGNATAAACACCTTTCTTGCCGAAGTTACATCTTTGGCTCCGTCAGCCTCAGCCATTAGAGGGGTGATTGCAGTTGAAAATCCAATACCAAGTGACATGGCTACAAAAAAGAAGCTATTCCCTAATGAAACGGCTGCAAGTTCTGCAGTACCCAATTGTCCGACCATGATGTTATCAACTAACTGAACAAAAGTATGCCCCAAAAGCCCAATGATGACAGGGTACGCTAGGGTTAAATTGTATCGAAATTCCTTTGTGTATTGAGAAAGGCTGGTAATCATTAACGGAAAAAATTAAAATCCGTATTGATCAACCAAATAAACCAAACTACTCATAGCTGCTGCACCCAATTCCAATTCACGCTTGTTGATGGCGTCAAAGGTATCATTGGCAGCATGATGAAAATTAAAATAGCGCTGAGAATCGGGTCGTAGACCAGAGAGTACTACTTTATTGNCTCGAAGAGGGCCAATATCAGCTCCACTGCCACCCAGTTCAAAGCGATCAGCCAAGTAGGGAGANAAATAGGGTTTCCAACTTTCAATTTGTTTAAATTGTGAATTAGTAGCTTCAAATACAAAGCCTCGCGGTGAAAAACCACCGGCATCAGATTCAAGCGCAAAGATGTGTTTTTCTTTGTTCTGCTTCGCATATTNNGCATAAGCTGTCCCACCGCGAAGTCCGTTTTCCTCATTCATATATAAAACTACTCGAATGGTTCGTTTGGGCTTGTAATTCATTTGTTTAAAAAGTCTTAAAACCTCCATAGATTGGACAATTCCAGCTCCATCGTCGTGGGAACCGTCACCAAGATCCCAAGAATCGAGATGTCCTCCTACTACGATAATTTCCTCTGGAAATTCACTTCCTTTAATCTCTCCTATAACGTTGTGAGAGGGCACGTCAGGAAAATTTTTACAATCCAATTTAAGGTAAAACTTGAGATCGTTGTTTAATGCCAACATGGAACTGAGCAGTTGTGCTCCATTAGTACTAATGGCAGCAGCAGGTATACGCATCGAATTAGGCAAATCACCATAACGCATACTTCCGGTATGGGGAAAGTCATCAAGGCGTAAATTCATAGAACGAACAATCACTCCAACTGCACCGAGTCGTGCCGCTCTTGCTGCTCCTTGAGTTCGTTGATTGACTGTTTTGGAATAGGCCTCAAAGGTATTGATCAATTCAGCAGGCATGGGTCGGTTAAAAAAGACAAAATTTCCTTTTATTTTTTCCTCCCCTAAGGCTTCAAGTTCTTCAAAGCTTTTAACTTCAACTACTCCAGCGCGTAAACCTGAGGAGGGAGTTGCGATAGAACCCCCTAAAGCACATACGGGAACATTCATACTCATCCCAGGACCTGTAATTATACTGGCGTATTCAAAGGTCCCTCTTACCCACTTGGGAACCATGACCTTTTGAAGATACACTCGATCTAATCCTAAGGATTCCAATTCGGTTTTACCCCATGCTACGGCTCGTTCTGCATTTAAAGATCCTGAAAGTCGCCCCCCTATTTTGTTAGATAGATGATCCAGCCAATCATATGCTTTACCTGAGGTTAAGGACTTGTGATAAAGTGTTTTGATTTGCTCTTCATGAGCAGAAGACTGCGCATTGAGTTGCGCTGTCAGACTGAAAATAAAAAGTAAAATAATTTTCCTCATAAAATCTTATTTAGGAGCAAATTGAACAATGTTATCAGCGCTAATTGGATTTTCACCTAATATTAACAAGCGTTCAACCACATTGCGAAGTTCTCTGACGTTTCCCGTCCAAGGATAGGCGTCTAATTTGGCATAGGCTCCCTCACTAAATGACTTTTTTTCGAGACCTTGTTCTTTTGATAATAAGTCCACAAAATGTGAAACCAGCAAAGGAATATCCTCTTTTCTGTCATCTAAAGAGGGGACATGTATCATTATGACAGCCAAACGATGATAAAGATCTTCTCTAAATCGACCTTCTTTGATTTCATTCAACAAATCCTTATTGGTAGCAGCAATAACTCTTACATCAACGCTAATATCTTTTTCATTTCCAACGCGTTGTATCTTTTTTTCTTGAAGTGCCCGCAGTACTTTAGCCTGAGCTGCTAAACTCATATCGGCGATCTCGTCTAAAAATAAAGTTCCTTTATTGGCTGCCTCAAACTTTCCAGAACGGTCTTTGACTGCAGAAGTAAAAGCCCCTTTTACGTGACCAAAAAGCTCACTTTCAATAAGTTCAGAAGGAATAGCAGCGCAGTTTACCTCGATAAAGTTTTCTTTACTTCGTTCGCTCTGCTGATGCAACTGATGAGCTACTAGCTCCTTACCAGTACCATTTTCCCCTGTGATGAGGACACGAGCATCTGTTGGAGCCACCTTAGAAATCATTTCTTTCATCTTGATTACTTCTTCGCTTTCGCCAACGATATTGTACTTTTGAGCAACTTTACGCTTTAATTTTAAATTTTCCTTACGCAGCGTTTTGTTTTCTATCGCATGACGAACTGCGGTAAGCAAACGATTTAAATCTGGGGGCTTGGCAATAAAATCATAGGCTCCGAGCTTCATCGCCTCTACAGCTGTTTCCACATTGCCATGGCCAGTTAGCATGATAAAAGGAACGTAAATTCCCTTGGCTTTAGCAGCCTGCAGAACTTCTATACCGTCCATTTTTGGCATTTTAATGTCGCATAAAACTAAGTCAAAAGCGTTTTTTTCGAGTTTGGACAAGCCTTGCTTTCCATTCTCCGCCTCGGTAATCTCATAAGAAGCACTTTCTTCCGATAAAATTCTAACCATCACTCTTCTGATCGGTTCTTCATCTTCGATAAGTAGTATTTGAGTCATTTTAAAGGGGTTGGTGAATTAGCAAAAGTAAGGGTTCGTTGAGGGAATGGAATTTCAATTCCTTCTTTTTCAAATGCCTCAAAAATGGTGTAGCGCAAATCACTCTTTACAACATTGGCAACAAAACTGCTGTCTACAGCGATATACAACTGAAATAGTAAAGCGCTATCTCCAAAATCACTAAACAATACAAATGGCTCAGGATTAGATAAAACTTTATCGTGATCTTTGGCTATTTTTAAAAGCATTTGCTCAATCTGTTTGGGATTGCTTTTATAGGCAACTCCAACATTAACAATCTCTTTGGTGATGATGCCATTTTCTGTCCAATTAAACAGCGTAGAAGTTAAAAATTTATGATTGGGGATGATGAGTACTTTGTTTTCTCTTGTAACTGCTCTAGTCGTTCTCAGTTTGATGTTTTCAACTTGACCAATTTGTCCGTCTACTTCAATTATATCGCCAACAAGAACTGACTTATCTACCAGTATGAATATCCCGGAGATGATGTCTTGAATAAAGGTTTGCAGCGCAAGACCAACACCCACCAATAAAGCAGCAGATGCAGCAAATATAGCAGTTACATCAACACCTACATTTTGAAGTATGATCAGAGCCACTACGATATAGACAAAATAGTTGATAAAAGAGAAAAGGCTTTTGAACTTTACTTTAGTATCATTGGAAAGAGTTCTGAAAAGTAATTTTCTCAGAATTTTCAACATAAAAGATGTTAGCAGAATAATTAAAATGACGAATAGCACCGTCTTTGGAGTAAAACTTACAGAGCTCCCTATGGTAAACTTGTAATTTAAGAGTTCAATAAATTTATTTATAAGTCTCATAATTATTGGGGAAGTTACTATAAAAACAAAACCCATCCTCGTTAAAGGATGGGAAAAAATTGCTATGAAAAAGAAAAATAATACCANCACTANGTNCTAGTATTANTTCAAATATAAATAATTTTTTCTTATAATGGTATAGTTCAAGCAAACATATCTTTCACTTTTTCAAAAAAAGATTTGTCTGATTTCTCGGGATTAGGAGTAAAATTAGGGTCTTCAAGCATTTTTTCAAAAAATTGCTGCTGCTCTTTGTTTAACTTTTTTGGGGTCCAGACATTAACGTGAACGAGTAAATCGCCTGTACCATAACCATTGACACTGGGTAAACCTTTCCCTCTAAGTCGAAGTGTTTTACCGGACTGTATCCCAGGCTCTAACTTAATTCTAGCCTTACCTTCAAGTAGATTAAGTTCTTTGGAAACTCCAAGAACAGCTTCAGAGATGCTTGCATATAAATCATAATGCAGATGATTTCCTTCTCGAACAAAAGTATCGTGAGTTAATTCTTCAATAAGAACTAGTAAATCCCCTGAAATTCCGTTTGCAGGAGCCTCGTTACCTTTTCCACTAACTTTAAGTTGCATGCCCTCCTCTACTCCAGCAGGTATTTTGATGGACACTGTTTCTTCTTTTTTGATCATCCCGTTCGCATCAGAGCCTGCTGGGCGATTAAGTAGCGATTGACCACTTCCTCCACAACTAGAACATACCGTTGAGGTTTGCATTCTACCCAGTATGGTATTGGTAATTTTCATTACCTGACCTCTACCATTACAGCTAGCACAAGTTCCATACTGAACTCCAGGAGCTTGAACTTTTCGAGGCACTTTGATTTTTTTCTCCACTCCTTTGGCGATTTCTTCAAGAGTTAATTTGACACGTATGCGCATATTACTCCCTTGTGAACGCATTTGACCTCCTGAGCCAAAGCCTCCTCCTCCAAAGGCACTTCCAAAAATATCACCGAATTGGCTGAAGATGTCGTCCATATTCATTCCGCCTCCTCCAAAGCCTTGACTACCGTCAAAAGCAGCATGTCCGTACTGATCGTATTTGGCGCGTTTGTCCTCATTGCCCAAAACTTCGTAGGCTTCTGCCGCTTTTTTAAAATTGGCTTCCGCAGTCTTGTCGTCTGGATTTTTATCAGGGTGAAATTCGATGGCTTTCTTTCTATAGGCCTTCTTAATTTCGGAAGCGGTGGCATTTTTGGAAACACCTAAAATTTCATAATAATCTTCTTTCATAAGTTATTGGCCTACGACCACTTTAGGGTAACGAATAATCCGATCTCCCAATTGGTAGCCGGTTTCAACT